>JAHJRA010000030.1:0-98152 GCA_018831045.1 Gammaproteobacteria bacterium
ACCACGTCAGGCTGCTCGAACCGATAGGCTATATCCCGCCCGCCGAAGCTGAGGCAAACTACTATCGGCAACTCGCCGAACAGGCCGAGTCAACGGCCTGCACTTAAACCAAATGGCCTCCACGATTCCCGGGGCGGTTCATCCCTCAACATTGAAGGACTGTTCGAGCAGGATCTAGCGGCGCTCGAAGCCACTGAGGTCGAAGCCCTGAAGGTAATTGCCCGGGAGGCCCCCGTATTAGTGACTGAGATCGTGGAGCGGGTAAACCCTTCAGTCATACAGTCGTTAGTGGACCAACGACTCGTTGTTCGTGTGGGTGAACGCATCGATGTCTATTGGGATACGTTCCGTGAGTTCTTGCTGAGCGGCAAGTTGTCTATTGAAGATACATATATCCTTCGACAGCGAGCGGCGGCAACGTCGAAGCTGCTTCAGTACATCGTGGATAAGGGCGGCGAAATCAGTGCCGCCGAAGCGGCGAGAGCTTTATCCACCTCCCAGAACGTGATTTTCAATGTCGCCCGTGAACTCCGACAACTAGGTGTGCTTGTACCAAAATCGGGAAGCCTCCTGTTGTCTGAGCAATTCCGCTCGACAACCCCAACCGAGAATCAGATCCGTGAAAGAGTCGCACGGTCTCTGCGGCGCCATACAGTGTTCGCTAAGCTGCAAGATCTCCTTGCGAGTTCCCCGTCACACGAGGTTTCTCTTGATACCCTTGCCACGGAGTTGCCGGCCCTGTTCCCAGCGGTTGCGGCAAAACCGCATACTTGGCGGGTATACGCAGTCACATTTGGCTCTTGGCTCGATTACTCAGGGCTAGTGCGATTGCGAGGACAAGTCCTTTGCGAACCGCTAGGCTCAACGAGTAAGGCAATGCTGCTTAGTGCTGCGGACGGCTTACGCAGAAGTAAGACTTTCCCTCAGTCGGGCCCCAAAAGTGCCTTTGACTACTTTCGCGCCAAGTTTCACGCAACGCCCTCGGCATTGACAGACTCTGCCAAGCAAAAGGCGCACAACGACCTCTATGTACTCGGCATCATGGATGCCGAGGGAAAAACCATTCAATCCTCCGCCGACTTCGCCACCAAGCTACTTTCTGACCCACCAGAGGCAGCTACTATTCGAGAGCTTCTCTCGCAAGTGCCCGGGGGGAAGGTAGCACTCTCGATCATTGAGGCACAGGCCGATGTTCGTTCAGAAATAGTGGGCCAAGCCCTGCGGGACGCCCATGGTCTCCCATGGGCTTCAAGCACAACTCAGATGGCAGGGACGAAGTTTCGCGCGTGGGCGCGTTACGCAGGCCTAGCGACCGCCAAGGGAAAACGTAAGGCGCGATAATGGGTGACCAGAGCATTTCCGTACCTCAGTTCATAGGTAGGCGGGACTAGGCTTGATACAGTCGAAATTTGATGACTTTACCTAATAGCGGACGGTGACGTTCAGACCACCAGCCGATCGCGGTGCCCCGCTCAGGCGGCCTTTCAGGCCATAGTAAGCAGTCGTCTACCTGAGTTGGTGAACATCCCAAATCATCTGCCATCGCACGGACAACCCCACAGCCATTGCAGTTTGGCCGGCCTCAATCCCCTTGTATTTTGTCGCCCTGCTCCGCCCACCAGCTGGAGATAGTGTCGATGAGCCGGATGGTGCCCGGCAATCTGGCGTAGGCCGTCTGCTGGTTCGCGTTGGCGGGTTCGAGGGTGCGCCACCAGACGATGAACTGCCTGATGAGGGCGCGCGCCGGGATCTGTTCCGGGGCGAGACCGGGAAACCCCTGCAATTCAAAGCTGTGCTCGATGTCCTGCAGGCAGGAAAAAATGTAATCGCGATCCGTCCCGAAATCGATTGGCCGGTTCGGGGCGCGCTTGATCATGCGCTGTTCGCTGAGTTCGGGGATGTAGGTTTTCATTGCGCGAGGCTACGTCCGACGCGGGCCCGTTGCCAAGTCTCTTCCGTCTTTTGCTGCGCATCGGCCGGACGCGCTTCAACAATCATCCGGGCGGTCGGGCGTAAGCCGTCTTCGTCCTGATGCCGGGCCCGCGCGCGGCTCATGCCGCCTGCAGATGCAGGCGACTGCGCAGCAAGTCGATGCAGCCGCGATTGGCGGCCCGGTCGAGCGCTGTGAAGCCGTCGAGGGTGGCCAATGTGGTGTCGGCGCCGGCGTCGAGCAGCAACTGGACGATTGCGGTCTGACCGGTCGAGGCGGCGTAAATGAGTGCGGTGGCGCCGTTGACGTTCTGGCTGTCGAGCGGCGCGCCGGCCTTGATCAGGGCGTTTGCACAGGGCGCGCTGCCGGCCTGGCAGGCAAACCACAGCGCGCCGTTGCCGTCGGCGTTCAGCTCGCGCGGGTTTGCGCCGCGCGACAGCAATTCGCCGACATAGCCGATGCGGCCCAGGCGGGCGGCGTGCATCAACGGGGTGGCGCTATCGTCGATGCGGCCGCGCAGGCTTTGCCGCAGGGTGGCGGTGGCGGGGAAGCCTTCGTTTTCGAGCCAGGCCTTGAGTGCGGTGTCATTCATCGTTGGAGTCCTCGATTAATTTCGGCACATCGGCTAGCCGAACAGCCCGTCGCGCAGGAAGGCCTTGTAGTGCTTCATGACCGGCTTGGGGATGGCCGCTTCGGCGTACACGCGCAGCGGGTGGATGGCTTCGAGCGCGGTGGGTTCGGGCTGCAGGCGCGCGACGCTGATTGCGGCATGCACGGTGCCGTCGAACAGGGGCGCGGCAAGATGGCGGACGACATCGTAGATGGCCATGACGGCGAGTTTTTCGCCGGGCAGCATCTTGCATTTGTTGTCGAGAATCTTGAGCACCACCGCGGTGGTGCAGTCGACCTGTTCGGAGGTGAAGGCCGCGCGTATGGCCCACAGCGCCGCAGGATGGAGTGGCGCAGCAGGATGGAGCGCTGCGGCCTGATGGTCATCCAGGGTTGATTGCGTCATGGCTGTCTCAACCCGACCAGCGTTCCGAGCGGAACGCGAGGGCGATGGCGGCGGCGCGGGCTTCCTGCACGGCGTCTGCCGTTTCCGCGCTCGCGCCGGGCGCGGCGGGATCGATGCCGGCGCAGGCTTTGAGGGCACGCTCCAGCAGCACGCCTTTGGGGTAGGCCTGTGCGGCGCGTCCGTCATAGGCGCGGTAGTCGCATGCGCACAGGGTCATGAGTTGCGCGTAGCGCTCCGGCTGGTCGAAGGCGCCGATGCGTTCCAGCAGCGCGGCCACCGGCCCGGCCCGCACTTCGCCGACGCGGTGGATCCGCTCGCATTCGACGAGCGCCAGCAGGGCCAGCTCGCGACAGTCCGCCGGCACGCCGAAGCGCGCGCACATCGCCTCGATGCGCGGGCGGCCGCGCTCGACATGACGATAGTGAACCGGCAGGTGTTCGGGCGGCGAGTCCGCTTTGCCGACGTGCATCGCCATCGCGGCGAAGCGTACCGCCAGCGGCGCGTTGCAGCGCGCCGCTTCGTCGAGCACGCGCAGCAGGTGCTGGCCGATGTCGACCTCGGGCGGGTTGTCGGCGATTTGCGGCACGCCGAATACGGCCAGTACTTCGGGCAGCACTTCGGCCAGGGCGCCGCTGGCAAACAAGGCGCGAAACATGTTCGAGGGGGTGTTGGCCATCAGGCCGCGCGCCAGTTCCGGCCACACGTCGCTTGGGGCGATGAGCGTCAGCGCACCGGTTTCGACCTGCTCGAACATCAGTTCCAGCGTGTCGTCGTCGAGCATGCCGTCGGGACCGGCGGACAGGGCCGCCAGGCGCAGCAGGCTCAGCGCGGGATGCGCCTGCATGAACTCCGGCGGCAGGGCGGTGTATTCGGGTGGCATGGCTGGATCGAGCTCAGTCGCCCGCAATGTCCACCTGCGCTATGTCGACTTGCACCATGCCCGCTTCGATCCGCATGGGGTATTCCTTCATTTCCCAGCCGGTGGGTTGCAGGCATTTTCCGCTGTGGCCGTCGAAGACCCAGCCGTGCGCGGCGCAGTACAGGATGCGGCCGTTGAAGTCGCCGCGCCCGAGCGAGACGCCCTCGTGCGGGCAGCGCGCTTCATAGGCTTTGGGCTGGCCACCGTCGGGCCACATGATGACGATTTCCTGATCGCCGAGCTTGCAGGGCACCAGCTCGCCTTCGTAGAGCAGGCTCTGTTTGCAGACGTTTTCAAAGGCCATGGCCGACTCCCGGCAGTTTGAAACAAGCATCGAAACAAGCCATGACTCAGCCGCCCAGGGTGAGGTTGAAAACCTGCCGCATCAGGTTCAGTTCGACCATAGGGAGGCCGCGCATTTCGCTGATCGGCTTGAACACGCCGCCGAGCGGTTCGATCGCCTGGCGCGGCGCATCCAGCGTCGTAAAGCGCACCAGGTGAATGCGGATGGGGCCGCTGTCGCTGGACATCCAGGCCTGGAATTCGTCGTCGAGCTTCAATTGCGCAGGCTCGATTCCGGCCTGCACCACCAGGGCATCCAGCACGGCGCTGGGGTTGTATTGTTCAGCGTCGTATTGTTCGGCCTCGTCGCCGGGCGCCGGTATGGGCGCGGCGGATTCGGGCAGCGGCGCGGACGACAGGATGCTCGCGCCGTAGCGGGCAAACACCAGGGCGGTGCTGTAGCTGTCGAAGTGGCTCAGGATCACGCGGTTGCGGTCGAACAGGGTTTGGGCGTTCATGGCGATGGGTCCAGGGTTGGAACGATTGAATTCGGGCTGCGCTGCGTCAAGCGGGTTCGCCGATGGTGATGATCAGCGGCTCCAGCCCGGCGACGGTGGCTTCGATCACATCGCCCTTCACCACCGGGCCGACGCCGGCGGGGGTGCCGGTAAAGATCAGGTCGCCGGGAAACAGCTCGACCAGGGTCGACAGGGTGTGCACCATCTGCGGAATCTTCAGGATCATGTCGCCGACATCGCCGCTCTGGCGGACTTCGCCATTCACCTTGAGCTCGATCTTGCCGCGGGCGATGTTGCCCGCATAAAACTCCGGCGTGATCGCGCTGCACGGCGCCGAATGGTCGAACGCCTTGGCCATGTCCCAGGGGCGGCCCTTTTCGCGGGCGGCGCGTTGCAGGTCGCGCCGCGTCATGTCGAGCCCCACGGCATAGCCGAACACGTAGTCGTAATCGACGCGGTCGACCGGGATGTTCTCGCCGCCCTTGTGCAGCGCCACCACCAGCTCGACCTCGGGCTGCAAATCTTCGGTGGCGGGCGGATAGGGAAACACCGGCTGGTTGTGCAGGATGGCGCCGGGCGGCTTCATGAAGAAAAAGGGTTCATCGCGTGCGAGGTCGGCGCCCATTTCGCGCGCGTGATCGAGATAGTTCTGCCCGACGCAGAAAATCCGGCGCACCGGAAACGGATTGCTCGACATGGCGTCCAGCGTGACGACGGGTGCGGGCGGAAAAGCGTAATCCATGGTTGAAGAATCTCGAATTGAAAAGGGCTCGGTATGGCCGGGCTACACGATGCGTTCGCCATCGCGATAGCCCGCATCCATGGCGAATTCCAGAAAATATATTTTGAAATGCGCCTCCATTCCGCTGGCCTCCGGGATCGAGTCGGCGCGCTCCGGGTAGCGCGCCAGCAATGCGCTACGGTGCACCTGCCAGGCGTTCAGCAGGGCGTCCCGGGCGGCGGCGCGGGTGCGCCCTGCCCCTCTGAACATGAAGTGATGCGTGTTCATTTCCGCCACCACCACGCCGCTTGCCGGTTCGCTTTGCATGGCCATGGCCCTCACGACGAACAGCTGATTTCAAGATGACGCAAGGCGTCGGGCGGCGCGGCGGCGTAGCGTTCCATCCCGGGCTGTTCGTCGTAGGGGCGGCTCAGCAGCCGCATCAGCGTGGCGACTTCGCTGTCGTCACCGTTCAGCGCGCGGTCGATGGCGGCCTGCGCCAGGTGGTTGCGCAGCACGTATTTCGGGTTGACCCGGTTCATCCGCACGTCGCGCGCCGCGTCGTCGGTGTTCTGCTCGGCGCGCAGCCGCGTGCGGTAGCTTGCGACCCAGGCATCGAACGCCGCAGGGTCGGCCATCTCGTCGCGCACGCCCACGGCCGGCGCATCGCTGTCGGTACGCAGCTGCGACAGCAGCCGGAAGCTGCGGGTGAAATCGTTCTTGCCGTGATGCAGCAGCGTGAGCAGCTGGCTGACCAGCCGGGTGTCGCCGTCGCGCACCTCAATCAGCCCGAGCTTGTCGGCCCAGCGGCGCAAGGCTGCGCGCGAATAGGTGGCGGAATAGCGTTCGTAAATGGCGGTGACGCGGGCGGCGGCTTCGTCCTGATCGTCGGACAGCAGCGGCAGCATGGCCTGCAACAGGCGCGAGCAGTTCCACTGCCCGATCAGCGGCTGGCTGTCGTAGCCGTAGCGGCCTTCGTAATCGGAATGGTTGCAGACATGGTGCTGGCGGAAGGCGTCCATGAAACCGAACGGGCCGTAATCCAGGGTGAGGCCGAGGATGGAAAAATTGTCGGTGTTCATCACCCCGTGGCAGAAGCCTACCGTCTGCCACTGCGCGATCAGCTGCGCGGTGCGATCGACCACTTCTTCCAGCCAGCGCGCATAGCGGTCCGGCTGCCCGAGCAGATGCGGAAAATGCAGCGCGATGACGTGATCGGCCAGCGGCGCAAGCTGCGTGTGCTGGCCGCGATGGTAGAAGAACTCGAACTGGCCAAAGCGCACGAAGCTGGGCGCAATGCGGCACACCACGGCGGCGGTTTCCAGCGTTTCGCGCTGCACCGGCTCGGGCGAGGCCACCAGGCTGAGACAGCGCGTGGTGGGAATGCCGAGGGCGTGCATCGCTTCGGAACACAGGTATTCGCGGATCGACGAACGCAGCACCGCGCGGCCGTCCGAGCCGCGCGAATAGGGCGTCGGCCCCGCCCCCTTGAGCTGCAGTTCGACCCGCTCGCCGTCCGGCTTGCGGATTTCCGCAATGGTCAGCGCGCGGCCGTCGCCGAGCTGATCAACCCAGGCGCCGAACTGATGACCGGCATAGACGGAAGCGACCGGCGCATAGGCCGGCCACGGCCGGTTGCCGGACAGGATATCGACCAGCGCCTGGTCGCCGGCATCGATCCCCAGCTCCGCCGCGAGCGCTGCGTTGAAATGCACCAGGCGCGGATGCGGCAAGGGCGTGGGCGAGACCACGGTGTGATAGACGTCGCTCAAGCCCGCATAGCAGGGGTCGAGCGGAAGCTGTTCGAGCGGCTTCGGCGCCTCGTGCTGCAAGGCTTTCTGCGGACGCATCAGCGATACCCCTCTTCGCGCAGCACCCGCTGCACCACCGGGCGCGCCAGCATGCGCTGGTAGTGCGCGCGGCAGTGCTCGGGCAGCTCGATGGCCAGTTTGTCCGCCCAGAATTCCACATAGAACAGCGCCGCATCGGCGATGGAGAAACTGCCGACCACGTATTCCTTGCCGGCCAGCGCCGCGTTCATGATCGCGAAACCCTGCTCGACGATTTCACGGCCGCGCGCCTTCACCGCATCGTGGTCGGCCGGATTGGGCGTGAACGTGTCGGTGGTGAAGAGGCGGGCGAAACCCTGACCGTGAATTGTGCCGACGACGTAGTCCATCGCCTCGATCACGCGCGCTTCGCCGTCTGCATCGCCCGACAGCAGGTTGGCCTTGGGGTAGCTGCGCGCCAGCCACCAGGCGATCGCCTGAAACTCGGTGAGCGCCGAGCCGTCGTCGCGTACCAGCGTGGGAATGCTCGATTTCGGATTGATCGCGAGGTAATCGGGCCGGGTGTGGTCGCCCGCCGGCAGGTTGACGATGTAGGCCTCGAACGCCAGATCGAGCTCTTCCAGCAGGATGTGGATGCCCGTGGTGCAGGAGCCGGGGGTCATGTAGAACTTCATGAACGTCAGGCCTTTTGCAGCAGGATGGCGTTGCCGGCCAGCACGAAGTCGCGCCAGGCAGCGTACATGTCGCGCTGGATCGCCTCGACATACGCCGGCTCCGGGGCGTGCTCGGTGGGAAAGTTGGAGACGGCGCAGGAGCCCCGGTTAAAGCGCAGGGCGGCGTCGAGCAGACGGTTGCCGAAATCATGCATGGGCAGGAGCACCGGCGCGGTGAGGTCGGACCAGCCGGGCTGCGCCACCGATCCGCTCGCGTCGAACGGCAAGCCGGCCAGCTGCTGCAGCGCTGCTTCGTAGGTCTCGGCCAGACTGGCCAGCACGCTGAGGTGGGTGAGCTGTTCGCGCGCTTGGCCGGACAGCCGCTCGTTCAGCGGGCGCTGGTAGGCTGCGAGCGCGGGTGCGCCCTGCCCGTCCGCCCACGCCGCAAAGCGTTCGATACAGTGCGCGTTGAGCGCGGAAACCGGCTGCGGCGCGCGCGTCGGCGCCAGCGCATGCTGCAATCGCAGGGCGGCATCCAGCGCGCCTTCCATGTGGCCGCCGCCGTGCTGGGCGGTTTCGCTGCCGCCGAACAGCAGGCGGCCGCCGCACCAGCTGCGCGTCAGCGCGGGGTGGCCGTACTCGGGGTCGCTGGCGGGGTCGGCGCGGTCGAGCGCGGCGCAGGTATGGACTTCGCCGGCCCAGTCATGAATGTGCAGTTCGCCGTGTTCGGCGGCTTCGCCGAACAGCTGCGCCAGCTGGTTGCGCACCAGCATCGGCATGCCCATTTCGAATTGCGTGCGCTGCTCCGGACTCATCGCCATGAAGCCACCGAGCGCCGCGCCGTCCTGGTCGGGATCGCGGCCGCCGCAGGCATCGAAAATTTCACCCAGCACCGCCCGCTCATGACGTACGAAAGCATTGCCGGACTGTCCGGCTGCGCGCCAGAACGCTTGCGGATACGCCATCAAGGCCTTGGCCTGGGTGGCCATCCAGGTGGGCGTCGCGCGCATCGCCTCGACCAGTTGCGGATCGAGCGCGGGGGTGAAGTGCACGCCTTCCAGCAGCACACGCGGCGGCACGGCCAGCACCACGCGGCGCGCGCGGATCACGGTTTCGGCCGCGTTGTCAGGATTGCGGAAACGCAATTCGAGATGCGCCCCCACATCGGTCAGCGCGACCAGTTCGTGCGCCAGCCGCAGCCTGTCGGCAGGCACGCTGCCGGACAGGGCCTGCACCAGTCCGGCCATGCCGCCACGCAGCCGCTGCGCGCCGCCATGGATGGCCTGATCGAAGGCTTCGGCATCCTTTTCGGGATCGCGCATGCGCAGCACCGCGCCGCTGTCGTGCTGGGGAAAGGCCTCCAGGCCGAGTTCCACGACCAGCGCGGCCATGTGCGGCTCGGACTCGGGCCAGAACCAGGTCGGGCCAAGATCGAGCGCCATGCCCTGATTGCTGTGCGCGCCCAGTATCCTTCCGCCGAGCCGGCTGCGCGCCTCGAACAGCAGGCAGGACTGGCCGCGTGCATGCAGCGTGCGCGCCAGCGCCAGGCCGCACAGACCTGCGCCAACGATGGCGATTTCGGTATCGATTTGATTCTTGGCTGGCTCATTCATGGCTGACTCCGTCTGTTTTGTCTTACAGATCGTCCTCCAATGCATCCATCGCAACCAGTTGCTCACGCAAGGCCATGTGCGCGTAAAACCCATCGTACTTGTCGTACAGCGGATCGCTCTGCAGTGCGCCGATCGCCAGCTCGTCGCTGAGGTGCACGCGGCAGTCCTTGAGATCACGCGCGAGTGCATCGACGCAGGCATCGAATTCACTCACCGCCCCGTCCTGACACACGCTCGCTCCATGGGTCGCGCGCACCTTGAGCACGAAATCCTCGCGGTTGAACGCAAACCAGGCATGCGGGCGTTTCTGGTGAGGGATTTCAACAATGTAGATCATGGCGGCGACTCAATCGCGTATCGAGGTGACGACGTTGATCGATTGGCGCAGCCGCTCGGCGATGCCGGTCGGGCTGCTCTCGTACGCTTCGCGCGCTTCGTTCAGCGCCGCCTGCGCGACGAGCGCTTCGTCCCAGGTGAGCGGCACGCGCCCGGCCAGGTGGGTGGCCTTGGGCACCGCTTCGATGATGGCTTTCCAGTTGGGATGCTGGACAACCGGAATGAGCCACTCGGCCTCTTTCACGCCGTCCAGAAAAACGGCGCGACCGATCACTTGCAGCTTGCGGCCGTCTTCGGTGGTCTTGATGTGCGTTGCCATGTCTTTGCGCTCCTGTGCAGCGTTGAATGGGTGGTGCCTAGTCGTCTTCCATCGACGGCAGCAGAATCACTTCGTCCGGCATGCCGTCGCCGTTTTCCTCAAAATCCAGCCCGCCGACCAGCGAGTAGCCGGCATCGCCTTCGAGCAGCACGACCGCTGCTGCGGGCATCTTCTGCAATGCGGCGATCAGTTGCCCGACAGTCATTGCACGCCCGGGCTGACGGTCAGCCAGATGTCGGTATCCCCCCGCACCAGCCAGTTCAGGGTGACCGCGCGGAAGGCCTTGTCCTCTGCCGTCTCCCAGATCACGCACAGCAAGGCTTCATCCCGGGTCAGCGGCTCGTTCTTCGCCAGTTTGTCCTTGGCCGCCGCGCAGGCCAGCGGGTCGGCGTCGTGGTCCAGGAACACTGCATTAGCTGCCGCGATGCCGGCGGCAATCTCGTCCGCAGTGGCCATTTCGACGTTTTCGCCTTCGAATGTGATGCTTGCTTGCATGGGTTTCTCCTGTTGCTGCGTCATGTGGAACAAGGCTGTTGCGCAGGCCGCTAGTTCCATGCCGCGAAATATCGAGCAGCGCCGGAACACCTCGGCACTGGGCGGAACCTGCTTCTGGTTGCAGAACTTGGCGGCCAGCTTGGCCAGCCCCTTGATATCGCGGCCGCTGGCAGCGGGAAAGAGTGTGACCAGTTCATCCAGCAGGGCGTCGTCGACCGGCAGCGCGAACTGCTCCAGCATCACCTGCCAGATCCGCCGCCGCGCGTCGTGATCGGGCGGGTAATAACGGATCAGGGCGATGCAGCGCGAAACGATGGCCTCGTCGATATCGTCGACCCGGTTGGTGGTGAGGAACAGCAGGCCGTTGAAATATTCCAGCACGCGCAGGAACACGCCGACCACGGCGTTCATGGCGATGTTGTCGTCGCGGCGCTTGATGTAGACATCGGCTTCGTCGATCAGCATCACCGCGCCCCAGCGCTGCGCCCGGGTCAGCACGTCCTTGAGCGCGGTTTCCATCGCGGCCACGTTGAGCCCCAGTTGCCCGGAATGCACGCGGTACAGCGGGCGCTGGATGATTTCCGAATACACCTCGGCGGTCAGCGTCTTGCCCACCCCGGCGGGGCCGGCGCACAGCACCGTGGTGCCGCCGGATTTGCCGGCCACGATGTCGTCCATCAGCACGTCCATCTCGGCGGTCAGGATGTCGATCAGGTCGGTCTGCTCCGGCGGCAGAATCAGCTTCTGCTTCAAGGCCGGCTGGTATTCGTAGGGCGCGATGTCGTCGACGTGCACCCACAGGTAGTGGTGCAGGTCGAGATGGAACATGAAGAGGTAGGGATGCACCGGCAGCTGGGTGAACAGCCCCTTGGGCATCGCCGCCTGGGTTTCGCCGAGGGCCGCTTCGGCATTGTATTGATTGCTCTTCGCCGCCTTGCGCAGATACGGGCCGAGGATATCCCCGGTTGTTTCCAGCGTGGTGGTGCGCGCGCTCAGGATGCCTTCGTCGTTGACCAGCCGGGTGGCGCCGCCGCCGCTCGACAACACCACCACGTCCTTGCGCGACCAGTCGGTATCGCGGTGGGTCGCGCTCGGGTCTTCGGCATAAAAGCCGGTGCCCTGCGCGGAGAACTGCTTGCCGTACTGGGCGCGCCAGTCGAAATAGCGCGCCACGCTGTCGTCGTAGGCGGCGATCAGTTTGGCGCTTTCGCGCACGTAGCCCTTGGCCGCGATGATTTCCGCTGTGGTCTTGCCGACGATATCGGCGGCGGAAATGCGGAAAGCCGCGGTGGCGAGCGTGCCCTTGGCATTGGCCCTGAGCTCGAGCACCACCTTGCCGGTTTCGTCGTTGGACGACGCGATGTAATCGAGGCGCGTGACCACGTAGGCCAGCGGCTTGTCCGCCACATCGAGGCGGAACAGCCAGCCCCGCACGGCATCCGTCATCAGATAGGCAGCGATCGCCGGCATCAGCATTTCGAGGTCGTCGTCGGGGCCGAAGCGGGTGCCGTGGCCGTCGAACGCCTGTTGCAGCGTGGCGAGTTGCGCCGCGCGCGTGCGCATGGCGGGGCCGGCTTCGCGATAGAGGTTGCCGAGGAAGCCCAGTTCGATTCCGGAGAACTGGCTGAACGGCAGCGTGACCTTGTTGCCGAAGCGCAACTGGTCCTGAAGCGGCGCGAGGCGCGGAAATGCCGTGATCATGGCTTCGACGTAGGGGCGCTCGATCTGCAGATTCATGGCTTGCTCCCGTTCATCTCAGGCCGGGCAGGCTTGCATTCGAAAACCGCCGGTTGCTCTTTGCGGTAGAAGCGCAGCCACATCAGCGTGGCCGGCACCAGGGAACGCACCGCAAACCACAGCGCGTCCTGTTCCGCTGTCTTGTCCGGGCTGCCCAGTTGGCGCGCGACGGTGTGCCAGCCCGCCCAGTCCACTTCGACCAGCGTGCTCAATATCGACGGCGCGAGGTTGGCAATGCTGTTGCTGATGGCCTTGACCTGACGCCGGGTTTCCGCGCGGGTGAGGCAGGAGCCAAGAAACTCGTCCTGTTCCAGCCCTTCGGTCAGGATGAGCACGCCCACTCCCGCCTCCTCGATGATCGAAAGCAGCGATGCGTTCAGCATGAGCGGGGACCCGGCAGCGCAGTACGCCGCACCCGACGACGAAAAATGAATTTCGCCAGTTCACGCAGGCAACAGCCCCAGGAATGCCCGTGCTTTTTCATGGCAGCGGGCTCCATGCAATGTTGGCCAAGACAATGTGGGATTTTGTCGCAAACCCTACAAACACGCGACGTGATGGCATACGCGGGAACATGCCGGTTACTTGCGACGCGGACGCTCGGAGGGCGCGTAATTGCTGAAGTGCCCCTCGCGTGCAGCCTGGCCGCGCGCGCTCGCAATGATTGCTTTGGTTTTGCCCGGAGACGCGGGCAGCGACACCAGTTTCTCGACTTCTGCGCTCCCGCATTCGGGGCACACGTAAGCGGTCGATCCGCGCACCAGCAACTCGAAATTGCAGTTGCATTGCTTGCAGTGAAAGTCGAATAACGGCATGCGTCCTCCTGTAGCGTTTGCGACAAACGGCTTGTACAAACAGGTATATGCAAGAACGGGGCCTGATTCACTGAAAAGTGAACCAGAAAACCTGAATCAGGTTGTAAGTGGGAAACTATGGGTACAAAGCTGGGCCTAGAAGGTGATCCGTTAACTGAAAACACCCAGCACCAATGGGCGCACTCACACAAGGCGATCTGTCGAGAGCCTTTCTAATGCCACGCCTGAATCGCCCCGGCTTCAGTAGATCCCTTTGAGCCTTAAACTTAAGGCAAAGAAGGAGGTGCTAGGGCAGCAAACGGTACCCGGAAGAATTCAAGATCGAGGCCGTCAAGCAAGTGACCGAACGGGGCCATCCCGGATGTTCTCCAACCCGAAGCGGCGGCATGGCTATGCAAACCGGCTGTCTCCGGTAGAGTTCGAAAAGCAGTATTTAAATCGGCAAATTTCCACAACTTTTGCCCCAACAGAAACAACATAACATTATAAGAAATTGATTTTAATGAGTAAATCAGACTTGCAAACGCACACGCCGATGATGCAGCAGTACCTCGGCATCAAGGCGCAAAACCCGGACATGCTGCTGTTTTACCGCATGGGCGATTTTTACGAGCTGTTTTTCGACGACGCCGAAAAAGCGTCACGGCTGCTCAACATCACCCTCACCACGCGCGGCGCGTCGGCGGGCACCCCGATCAAAATGGCCGGGGTGCCCTACCACAGCGCCGAGCAGTATCTGGCGCGGCTGCTGAAGCTGGGCGAGTCGGTAGTGATCGCCGAGCAGGTGGGCGACCCGGCTACCAGCAAGGGCCCGGTCGATCGCCAGGTGGCACGCATCGTCACGCCGGGCACGCTGACCGATTCGGGACTGCTGGACGAAACTTGCGACACCCTGATTCTCGCCATCGCCCCCGGGAGGGTTAATGCAACTTCAAGTGCGGAAAGCGTCGGCGTTGCCTGGTTGAATCTTGCCGCCGGGCGGTTTCAGGTCAGCGAAATCCACTCCACCGCCCTGCCTGCTTTACTAGCGCGCGTGCGCCCGGCCGAAATTCTCGCGCCTGATGATTTTGCCCTGACTGGCGCACCCTGCGCAGTGCGTCGCCTCGCGCCGTGGCAGTTCGATTCCGACAGCGCGCACACCCGGCTGGCGCAGCAATTCGACAGCCGTGACCTCAGCGGATTCGGCGTGGCCGACCTGCCGCTCGCGCTGGCGGCGGCGGGCGCACTGCTTGATTACATCCAGACCACGCAACGCACCGCGCTGCCGCATATCCAGGCCATCCATGCCGAGCGCGACAACGATTTCGTGCAGCTCGACGCTGCCACCCGGCGCAATCTGGAACTCACCGAAACCCTGCGCGGCGAAGCCTCGCCCACCCTGCTGTCCGTGCTCGACACCACCGCGACCGGCATGGGCACGCGTCTGTTGCGCCACTGGCTGCATCATCCGCTGCGCGACCGCGCCATTCTGCGCCGGCGCCACGATGCCATCGGCGTACTGGCGGAGCAGCCCGACACCGCAACCGCCCTCACCCGCCTGCTGAAGAGCTGCGCCGATGTCGAACGCATCAGCGGCCGCATCGCGCTGAAAAGTGCGCGCCCACGCGACTTGTCCGGCCTGCGCGACACCCTCGCGCTGCTGCCTGATCTCGCCGCCACGCTGCCTGACGACCGCGTACATCTGGCTGCCCTGCAACGCGCGCTTGCTGCGCGCCCCGACTTGCATGAACTGCTCGCCCGCGCCGTGCTGCCCGAGCCCGCCAGCGTGCTACGCGAAGGCGGCGTGATTGCCGACGGCTACGATGCCGACCTCGACGAGCTGCGCGCGCTGACGCGCGACGCCGGCGCGTTTTTACTCGAACTGGAAATCCGCGAGCGCGAGCGCTCGGGCATTGGCACCCTCAAGGTCGAATACAACCGGGTGCATGGCTTTTATATCGAAGTCAGCCGCGCGCAATCGGACAACGTCCCCGACGATTACCGTCGCCGCCAGACCCTGAAAAACGCCGAGCGCTACATCACGCCCGAGCTCAAGGCCTTCGAAGACAAGGCGCTGTCGGCGCAGGATCGCGCACTGGCGCGCGAGAAAGCGCTGTTCGAGGCGCTGCTGGAAACCCTGACCCCCCATGTGCCCGCGCTGCTGGAAGTGGCCGCCGCACTGGCCGAGATCGACGTGCTGGCGAGCCAGGCCGAACGCACCAACACGCTCAAGCTGTGTGCGCCCGACTACAGCGACGAACCCGGTATCGTCATCCGCGGCGGCCGTCATCCGGTGGTCGAAGCGCAGGTCGCGCATTTCATCCCCAACGACGTTCAACTCACCCGCGCGCGACAAATGCTGCTGATTACCGGCCCCAACATGGGCGGCAAATCGACCTTCATGCGGCAAGTGGCGCTGATCACCCTGCTCGCCTGCTGCGGCCTGTGGGTGCCGGCGAGTTCGGCAAAAATCGGTGACATCGACCAGATCTTCACCCGCATCGGCGCCTCCGATGACTTGGCCGGCGGACGCTCCACCTTCATGGTCGAGATGACCGAAACCGCGTACATCCTGCACAACGCCAGCGCCAACAGTCTGGTGCTGCTCGACGAAATCGGCCGCGGCACCTCGACCTTCGACGGTCTCGCGCTGGCGTGGGCAGTGGCGCGACACCTGGTCAGCGCAACACGCGCCTTCACCCTGTTCGCCACCCATTATTTCGAGCTGACCCAACTGGCCAACGAGTACAAGCAACTCGTCAACGTCCACCTCGACGCCAAGGAACACGGCGCCAATCTGGTGTTTCTGCACGCCGTGGAAGAAGGCCCTGCCTCGCAAAGCTACGGCATCCAGGTCGCCCGACTGGCCGGCGTACCCAGCCCGGTCATCGCCGCCGCGCGCCGCCATCTGCGCGAACTCGAGGACGCCCAGCTGCAACCCGGCCCACAGGGCGACCTGTTCGCCGCCCACCTGCCCAACGACGAACCGCCGCCGCATCCCGCGCTCGACCAGTTGCGCGAGATCGATCCCGATGCGCTCACCCCAAAGGCTGCGCTGGACATGCTTTATTCGCTCAAAGCGCTCACCGACACCTCGCCATGAAAACCTTGCGCCTCGACACCGCCGAACTTGGACTCGACTTTTATGCCGCGCTCAAACTGGCGACAGCCATTGCCGAACAGCAACTGGGCGACGATACGATGTTGTTGAGCTGGTACGACCGCGAACGCGATCTCGAATCGCCGGCAGGCGTCAGCGAATGCCACGAAGGCTGTGCCACCAAGGGATCGTGGGACTACGCGCTCAATCGCGGCGCGCGGTTGGCGGTGGAGTTTGATGCCGGCCGGTTCTTTTTCTGCTTTTTGTAGTGCATGCCGTTAGCGAAACAACGGCCGGAGCGAAAAATGGCTACGCGCCGCGCCGCCGCCACAGATAGCGATAGACAAACCCAGGATACGCAAACACCACGAACAGCGATGCATTGATCGCGTAGAACTCCCAGTTCTGCTTGTGGATGTCGCCGAGTTTGCCTTCCAGCAACAGTGCGATGCCGCCGATCACGAAAAACATCACCACCAGCTCCAGCAAACGCCAGGCGATATTCTTGCTGCCGGTTTTGGGCTGGACAACGAAAAATATGCGTTCGACAAGGAATGGCAGATTGGCGGCAACGAATGCCAGGATCAGCAGCAGGGTAGTTGAGAAGTTCACATTAAATCCGAAGTGCAAGGTGACGCCGGAGCAGACCGGCTCCGGCAAGGTTTAGTTCAGCCGCGCTTGATTCAAAATGACGCGCCGATGGCGTGTACGCAGATCGCCATCAAAGGCTGAGGCAGAATCCCGAGTGCCAGCACAGCGAGGCCGTTGGCCGACATGATAAGTCGGGCATCAGCGCTGGGGGCGATCGGTGCGGTGTCGTGCGGCGCATCGAAATACATCAGCTTGACGATGCGCAGATAGTAGAACGCGCCGACCAGCGAGAACACGACTGCGGCTACCGCCAGCCATACATAGCCAAGCTCCACCACGGCCTGGAGCACCGACAACTTGGCATAAAAGCCAACGGTGGGCGGCACGCCGGCCATGGAAAACATCAGCAACAGCATCAAAAAAGCCAGCCATGGGCTGCGGCGGTTAAGGCCCTTGAAGTCGTCAAGCTTGTCGGCCTCGAAGCCGGCGCGCGACAGCAGCAGGATCATGCCGAAGCCGCCCAGGCTCATCAATGCGTACACCAGCACATAGAACATCGCGCTGCCGTAACCGTTCTGCGTGCCTGCCAGAATGCCCAGCAGCATGAAACCCATGTGCGAGATGGTCGAGTAGGCGAACATGCGCTTGAGGTTGCTTTGTGCGATGGCCGCGAAGTTGCCGAGTGCCATCGACAACACGGCGAGAATCACCAGCATGTCGCGCCAGTCGGCCACCTGCGATTCCAGTCCCTGGCCCAGGATGCGGATCACGAAAGCGAAGGCGGCGATCTTGGGCGCGCTGCCGATGAACAGCGTCATCGCGGTAGGAGCACCGTGATAGACGTCGGGCACCCACATGTGGAACGGTACGGCGCCGAGCTTGAATGCCAACCCGGCGACGATAAAGACGATGCCGAACACCAGCGGGATGCGCAGGTCGGTGCCGTCCTGCAGGGCGATGGCAATATCACCCAACGCGAGCGAACCAGTCACACCGTACACCATCGACATGCCGTACAGCAGCATCCCAGACGCCAGCGCGCCAAGCACGAAATACTTCATCGCCGCCTCGGTGGCGACGCTCGAATCGCGCTGCAACGCAACCATGGCGTACAGGGACAGCGACAGCAGTTCGAGGCCGAGATACAAGGTGAGGAAATGGCTGGCCGACACCATGACCATCATGCCCAGTGTGGCAAACAGCGCGAGCACGAAGAACTCGCCCTTGTAGAGCCCGCGTTCACGCAGGTAGTCGCGCGAATACACCAGCACCACGGCGACGGTCAGATAGAGAAACAGTTTCAGCACGTCCGACAGCGGATCGTCGACGAAGAGGCCGTTCAATGCCAGTACCGGCATGGTGGACAGATCGCGCACGGTGAGGAAAGCCGCGCCCGCCAGGGTGGCCAGCGACAGCACGTAGGCCAGATAACGCTTGCTGTCGTCGACCGCGGCGTCGATCACCAGGATCAGCGACACCATGACCAGCACGAAAATTTCGGGCAGCGCGGGGGCGAATTGCATCAGGCTCATGGGAGTTTGCTCTGGGCGACGTGCGCCAGGAGGTCGATGACGGAAACATGCATCACGTCAGTGAAGGGTTTGGGATAGAGGCCCATGCCGAGCACGCCAACGGCGAGCACGCCGAGCAGCAGGATTTCACGCGCATTGACGTCGCTCATCTCTTCAACATGCGGGTTGGTGACGGTGCCGAACACGACGCGCTTGTACATCCACAGCGTGTAGGCCGCGCCGAGGATCAGCGTCGTGGCGGCAACGAAGGCGAACCAGAAGTTGACCTGGGTGGCAGCCATGATGACCATGAATTCGCCGACGAAACCGCTGGTGGCCGGCAAGCCAGCATTCGCCATGGCAAACAGCATGAAGAAGGCGGCAAACACCGGCATCTTGTCGGCCAGGCCACCATAGTCCTTGATCTGGCGCGAATGCAGGCGGTCGTACATGACGCCGATGCAGAGGAACAACGCGGCGGAAACGAAGCCGTGCGACACCATCTGCACCAGCCCGCCTTCGACGCCGAGCGGGTTGAACATGAAGAAGCCGAGGGTGACGAAACCCATGTGCGCAATCGACGAATAGGCGATGAGTTTTTTCATGTCGGACTGCACCAGCGCCACCAGCCCGATGTAGGCCACGGCGATCAACGACAGCGTGATGACGAACCACGCCAGTTCATGGCTGGCGTCGGGCAGGATCGGCAGGATGAAGCGCAGGAAACCGTAGGCACCGACTTTCAGCGTGATTGCAGCCAGCACCACCGAGCCGCCGGTGGGCGCTTCGACGTGGGCGTCGGGCAACCAGGTGTGCACCGGCCACATCGGCACCTTGACGCCGAAGGCGAGCAAAAAGGCGAAGAACATCAGCGTCTGCGCGGTCATGCCGAGCGTGGTGGCATGCCAGGTCTGGATGTCGAAGCTGCCGCCCGACTGGAAATACAGATAGATCATCGACACCAGCATCAGCAAAGAGCCGGCGAGCGTGTAGAGGAAGAACTTGAACGCGGCATACACCCGGTTCGGCCCACCCCACACACCGACGATCAGATACAGCGGGATCAGCATGCCTTCGAAGAACACATAGAACAGGATGCCGTCGAGCGAAGCAAACACGCCATTGATGAGGCCGGACATGATGAGGAAGGCCGCCATGTATTGCGCGACCTTGTCCTGGATCACCTGCCAGCCGGCGATCACCACCAGCACGGTAATGAAGCTGTTGAGCAGAATCAGCGGCATGGAAATGCCGTCAATCCCGAGGTGGTAATGGATGTTGAGCGCCGGAATCCACGCTGCCTTTTCGACAAACTGCATCGCGGAGGTGCCCGTGTCGAAACCCGTGACCAGCGGAATCGCAACGATCAGTCCAGCAAGCGCACCCGCCAGCGCAAGCCAGCGCGCCAGCACCGCATTTTTGTCGGAACCCGTGGCGAGCACGGCCACCCCGGCAAGGATGGGCACCCAGATGACGAGGGAGAGAATAGTGTCGATCATGGGTCAGTTCAGTCGGGCAAACCAGGTGACCAGGGCAAACACCCCGATCAGCATGGCGAAAGCGTAATGGTAGATATAGCCGGACTGAAAGGCGCGCATCATCCGGGCTGCGCGCTCGACCAGCCGTGCGGTGCCGTTGATCGCACCGTCGATGATGACCTGATCCCCACCGCGCCACAGGCCAGCGCCCAGCAAACGCGCGCCCCTGGCAAACAGCCAGCTATAGAGTTCGTCGAACCAGTATTTGTTGATGAGCATGCTGTGAATGAAGCTGAAACGCTGCTGGATCGCTGCCGGGATATCCGGGCGTTTGAGGTAGAAGAACGCCGACAGACCCACCCCTGCCGCCGCCAGCCAGAACGGCAACGTAGTGATGGCATGCAGCCCCATCGCCATCGCGCCGTGGAAATGCTGGTTGAGTTCGACCATCACCGGATGACGGTCTGCGACATAAATTGCGTTGCCGAAGAAATCGCCAAACAGCATCGGTTCGATGGTCATGTAGCCAATCGCCAGCGAAGGCAACGCCAGTGCAAGCAACGGACCCGTCACCACCCAGGGCGTTTCGTGCGGCTTGCCGCCATGGCCATGCTGCCCCTGGTCCTGCCCGTGGCTGTCAGCGTCATGGTGATGCACATTATGGAAACGCTCCTTGCCATGGAACACCAGAAAATACATGCGGAAGGAATAGAACGCGGTGACGAATACGCCGATCAGCACCGCCCAGTAGGCAATGTCGGCGCCCGGCAGGTTCGACAACTTGACTGCCTCGATGATGCTTTCCTTGGAATAAAAACCCGACAGGAACGGCGTGCCGATCAAGGCCAGCGAGCCGATCAGCGAAGTGATCCAAGTGATCGGCATGTATTTCTTCAGGCCCCCCATGTAGCGGATGTCCTGGTTGTGATGCATGGCGATGATGACCGAACCGGCGGCGAGGAACAGCAGCGCTTTGAAAAAGGCATGCGTCATGAGGTGGAACACCGCCACCGAATACGCCGAAGCGCCGAGCGCGACCGTCATGTAACCCAGCTGCGACAGCGTTGAATACGCCACCACGCGCTTGATGTCGTTCTGCACGATGCCCAAGAAGCCCATGAACAGGGCGGTGATCGCACCGATGATCATGATGAAGCTCAACGCCGTGTCGGACAGCTCAAACAGCGGCGACATGCGCGCAACCATGAAAATACCCGCTGTCACCATCGTCGCCGCGTGGATCAGCGCGGAAATCGGCGTCGGGCCTTCCATCGAGTCGGGCAGCCAGACGTGCAGCGGGAACTGCGCCGACTTGCCCATCGCGCCGATGAACAAAAGGATGCCAATCACGCTCATCAACATCCAAGGCGAATCGGGCCAGATCGTGATGGTCTGGTTTGCCAGCTCGGGTGCCTTGGCAAACACCGTTGCATAATCGAGCGACCCGAAATGCGCCAGCACCAGACCGATGCCGAGAATGAAGCCGAAGTCGCCGACGCGGTTGACCAGGAAGGCCTTGAGGTTGGCGTAGATCGCCGTCTCTTTGGTGTACCAGAAACCGATCAACAGGTAGGACACCAGCCCCACCGCCTCCCAGCCGAAAAACAGCTGCAGGAAATTGTTGCTCATCACCAGCATCAGCATCGAGAAGGTGAACAGCGAGATGTAGCTGAAAAAGCGCTGATAGCCCGGATCGTCGTGCATGTAGCCGATGGTGTAGATATGCACCATCAGCGAGACGAAGGTGACGACCAGCATCATCATCGTGGTGAGCGAATCGATCAGAAAACCGATCTCAAAGCGCAGGTCGCCCAGCACCATCCAGGTGTAGACCGTGCCGTTGTAAGTGTGGCCGGCCAGCACATCCTGAAACACCAGCACCGAGGCGATCAACGACACACCCACCCCGGTGATCGTGACAACGTGCGACAGGGTGCGGCCAATCAGTTTGCCAAAGAAGCCCGCGATGATCGCGCCCAGCAGCGGCGCCAGCGGCACGATGAGATAGAGCGTCTGCATATCCATCCGCATCAGCCTTTCAGTTGGTCGAGGTCATCGACGTTGATCGTGCGCAGGTTGCGGAACAGCACCACCAGAATGGCCAGACCGATAGCGGATTCAGCGGCGGCCACCGTGAGAATGAAAAAGACAAAGATCTGCCCGTGGATGTCGCCGAGGTAATGCGAGAAGGCGATGAAATTCATGTTTACCGCGAGCAGCATAAGTTCAATCGCCATCAACAGAATGATGACGTTTTTGCGGTTAAGGAAGATGCCGAGCACGGCGATGGCGAACAGGATTCCGCCCAGCACCAGGTAATGCGATAAGGAAATCACGCGTCCCCCTCCCCGGCTACCGGCTTTTTCACGGCCTGCATTTTCACAATCCGCAGCCGGTCATTGCGTTTGACCCTTACCTGTTCGGCCGGGTCGATGTATTTGCTGTCCTTGCGACGGCGCAGCGTCAGCGCGATGGCGGCGACGATTGCCACCAGCAGGATCACGGCTGCGAGTTCGAATGCATACACATAGTCGGTATACAACAGCCGCCCGAGTTCCTTGGTGTTGCTGTAATCGGCGGCGTGGGGTGCAGGCGTTCCCATCACTTCCAGGCCGAAATGGCGGCTGCCCAGAATCAGCGCCATTTCGATCACCAGCAATACCGAGACGAACCCGGCCAGCGGCAGATAATCCCAGAATCCTTCGCGCAATTTGTCCAGGTTGATGTCGAGCATCATTACCACGAACAGGAACAGCACCATCACCGCGCCGACGTAGACCAGCACCAGCGTAATGGCGAGGAACTCGGCCTCCAGCAGCATCCACAAACCCGCAGCGGTAAAAAAAGCCAGCACCAGGAACAGCGCAGCATGCACCGGATTGCGTGCGGTGATGACGCGCAATCCGGCAAACACCAGGATGGCAGCGAAGAAATAAAAGATCGCGGTCGTGTAGGTCATGTTTGGTGTGATCAAGGCTTGGCTCAACGGTACTTCGCGTCGGATTCGCGGTCTTTCGCGATCTGAGCCTCGTGCTGATCGCCAATCGCCAGCAGCATGGGCTTGGTGTAATAAAGGTCACCGCGCTTTTCGCCGTGATATTCGAGGATGCGGGTTTCGACGATGGAGTCGACCGGGCAGGATTCCTCGCAGAAGCCGCAGAAGATGCACTTGGTCAGATCGATGTCGTAGCGCGTGGTGCGGCGAGTGCCGTCTTCGCGCTTTTCCGATTCGATGGTGATCGCCAGCGCCGGACACACCGCCTCGCACAGCTTGCAGGCAATGCAGCGTTCCTCACCGTTGGGGTAGCGGCGCAGCGCATGCAGGCCGCGGAAACGCGGGCTTTGCGGGGTTTTCTCCTCGGGATACTGCACCGTGATCTTGCGTGCAAACAGATGGCGCCCGGTAAGCATCATGCCGCGCAGCAGTTCAATCAAAAGCAGGCTGCCGAAGAATTGGGTAATCCGTCTCATGGCGCGCTCAATGGAAAAGATAACCATACGGCGTCTGCATCATGGCGCCGACGACGACGATCCAGACGATGGTGATGGGGATGAACACTTTCCAGCCCAGACGCATGATCTGGTCGTAGCGGTAGCGCGGAAAGGTGGCGCGGAACCACAGGAACAGGAACAGCACGAAGCCGGTTTTTGCCAGCCACCAGACGATGCCGTCTGGCAGGAAGGTCACCGGTGACAGCCAGCCGCCGAGGAACATCAGCGTGGTCAGCGCGGCGACCAGGATCATGTTGGCGTATTCGGCAAGGAAGAACACCGCGAACGCCATGCCGGAATATTCGACGTGAAAGCCCGCAACGATTTCGGACTCGCCCTCGGCGACGTCGAACGGCGCACGGTTGGTCTCGGCCACGCCAGCGATTAGGTAGACGATGAACAAGGGGAACAACGGCCAGATATACCACTGGTGCAACCCGCCCGCCTGTCCCTGCACGATGTCGGTGAGGTTGAGCGACTGCGACGCCATCAGCACCCCGACCAGCGCGAAGCCCATGGCGATTTCGTACGACACAATCTGCGCCGCCGAGCGCATCGCGCCGAGGAAGGCGTATTTTGAGTTGGACGCCCAGCCCGCGACGATCACGCCATAGACGCCCATCGAGGTGATCGCCATCACATACAACAGACCGGCGTTGATATCGGCCAATACCAGCGTATCGGTAAACGGAATCACGGCCCATGCCGCCAGCGCGGGCGCGATAACCAGGATAGGGCCGAGAATAAACAGCCCCTTGTTGGCGCCGGAAGGAATGATGATTTCCTTCATCAGCAGCTTGACCGCGTCAGCAATCGGCTGCAGCAGCCCCTGGAAGCCCACGCGATTGGGGCCGATACGCACCTGCATCCAGCCGATGATCTTGCGCTCAGCGTAGGTGAGATAGGCGACGCCCAGCATCAGCGGCACCACCAGGGCCATGATCTTGATCAGGGTCCAGACGACGGCTTGAACGGCGACCCAGTCTATGCTCATGTCCATCCTCAGACAGGCTCCGCCGTAATCGGGCCGAACATCGGACCCAGGCCTGCCGTCAACGGGTGGCCGCTCGGGATGCGGACGCAGTTGTCAGGCAACAGATCGTCACGTTGCACTTTTAACGTCAAGGCGGAGGCCGTCTGGCGGACTGAAACGCGGCCATTTTCCAGCAGTCCCAATCGGTCTATCAGCCGGCCATGCATGCGCGCCACAGGCAGTGCAGCGTCGAGTGTCATCTGCAATGAGGGGGAGCGGCGCACTACGGCATCGGTTTGATAAATCGGTACCTCGGCCACGCGCTCCAGACCGGCATGCACAGACACAGGCGCTGCAGTCACGCCGCTGATTTCATTATTCAGGTAAGCCTGAACGTTGCCGGTCGGGGTGTCACCCAATGCTTCGCGCAATACCTCTTTCGAATCGTTGTGATCGAAGCCGGCCAGACCCAGCAGATTCCCCAGAACGCGCAGCACCTTCCAGGCGGGACGCGTTTCGCCAAGCGGTTTCACCACAGCGTTGAAACTCTGTACACGGCCTTCAGTATTGACGAAGGTGCCCGAAGTTTCGGTCCACGGCGCAATCGGCAACAGCACGTCTGCGTAGTCGAGCGACTTGCCTTTATAGGGTGACATCACCACGACGAACTCTGCCGCGTTGATGCTAGCCATTGCAGTAACCGGATCGTGGGTATCGAGCTCGGCTTCAACCCCCAGCATCAGATAAGCACGCAAGGGCTGCGCCAGCATCTGCTGGGCATTCAGGCCTTTGATTGCAGGCTGCCCCAGGGGGCCGCATACCGGGATCGCACCCACGGCTACCGCACCCACGCTATTGGCGGCCTCACCCAACACACCGAAGCTGGCACCCGCGAGTTTCGCCAGGGCCTGCGCCAGTGCGTGGATCTGCGAATAGCCGGGATGGTGCTGCGCCATGTTGCCAAGGAAGACCGCCCGGGTTTCCCCGCCCGAAATACTCTCGGCCATCTTGCGTGCCGTATCGTCAGCCACGCCGCCGTTATTGATGTAGGGCGCAGCAATGTCGGGGACCGGCTGCTTTTTCAGTTCGGCCAGCGCGACACACACGCCCGCCAGGGCAGAGGCAAGCTGCGACGGAGCGACGATGCACTTGGCATGCACCTTGCCGAGAAACTCATCTTCATGCGCGTTGATCAGGTTGAGCTGACCGTACCAGCGCACCGACTCGCGAATACGGTGCGCCATCAGCGGGTGATCTTTTCTCAGGTTCGAGCCGACTACCAGCATGCGGTTGAGGCGCGACATATAGGTCACCGGCATGCCCAGCCAGAAGCCGCCATGCGCCTTGGTGTCGAGCGAAAAATCCGACTGTCGCAGGCGATGGTCGACGTTACCGCTGCCCATGCTGCGCATCATTTTTTGCAGCAGGAAAAGCTCTTCCGCCGGACGATACGGCGTTGACAGCGCACCGATTTGATCAGCAGGAATCCGCTTAAGTTTGTCCGCGACAAACTCGAGCGCCGCCTGCCAGGTGGACTCAACCCACTGCCCGCCCTGCTTGATCATCGGTTGCGTCAGGCGCTCGGCCGTATTCAGGCCTTCGTAAGAGAAGCGGTCGCGATCAGACAGCCAGCATTCGTTGACGTCCTCGTTTTCGCGCGGCAGCACGCGCATCACCTTGTTGTCCTTGACGTGAACGGTGAGATTCGAACCCAGGCTGTCGTGCGGGCTGATCGAGAAACGCCGCCCCAGTTCCCAGGCGCGTGCCGAGTAACGGAACGGTTTACTGGTCAGCGCACCCACCGGGCACAAGTCGATGATGTTGCCCGACAGCTCGGACGCCACCTGGTGTGCCAGGAAAGGCATCACCTCGGTGTGCTCGCCCCGTCCCGCCATGCCAAGCTCCATTACGCCGGCGATTTCCTGGCCGAAGCGCACGCAGCGGCTGCAATGGATGCAACGCGTCATGTCGGTCGCAATCAGCGGGCCGAGATTCTTCTCGGTAACCACCCGCTTGACCTCCTGATAACGAGATGACGATGCGCCGTAGCCCACCGCCAGATCCTGCAGCGTGCATTCACCCCCCTGGTCACAAATCGGGCAATCGAGCGGATGGTTGATCAGCAAGAACTCCATTACAGCCTTTTGACCATTGATGGCGTAATCGGAACGGGTCAGCACCTTCATGCCATCCGTTACCGGCGTGGCGCAAGCCGGTAATGGCTTGGGTGCCTTTTCCACCTGAACCAGACACATGCGGCAGTTGGCAGCAATGGAAAGCTTTTTGTGATAACAAAAATGCGGAATCGTGATACCGGCCTGATTCGCCGCATCCATGATGGTATCGCCGCTTTCGACCTGAAGCGCACGTCCGTCAATTTCGATATTAAGCGTAGCCATCGTCTTGTTTATTCCGCCTGGATCGTTCAGACCATGCAGCGCTTGTGTTCGACGTGGTACGCGAACTCATCGCCAAAATGTTTGAGAAAACTTTGCACTGGCATGGCTGCAGCATCACCCAGCGCGCAGATGGTGTAGCCGCCAATTTTGCCTGCAACGCTGTTGAGCAATTCGAGGTCATCGGGACGGCCCTGTCCATGTTCGATGCGGTGAATCATGCGATACATCCAGCCCGTTCCCTCACGGCACGGCGTGCATTGGCCACAGGACTCCTCATGATAAAAATAGGAGAGTCGCTCAAGTGCACGCACCATGCAGACGGTTTCGTCCATCACGATCACCGCGCCAGACCCCAACATCGATCCCGCTTTGGCGATGCAATCAAAGTCCATGGTGCAATCCATCATGACATTTCCAGGCAATACGGGGGCAGACGACCCGCCGGGGATCACGGCCTTCAATTGATGGCCGTTGCGCACACCGCCCGCCATCGCCAGCAGTTCGCTGAACGGTGTGCCCAGTGCCACTTCGAAATTGCCCGGCTTGTTGACGTGTCCCGACACCGAAAACAGTTTGGAACCGCCATTGTTGGGTTTACCCAACTCCAGAAAAGCCTGACCGCCGTGCTGCATGATCCACGGCACACTTGCCAGCGTTTCCGTATTGTTGATCGTCGTAGGTTTGCCATACAGGCCAAAGCTGGCCGGAAACGGCGGCTTGAAGCGCGGCTGGCCTTTTTTGCCTTCCAGCGATTCAAGCAATGCCGTTTCCTCGCCGCAGATGTAAGCCCCGTAACCGTGATGCGCATGCAACTGAAAGCTGAAATCGGTACCGAACAATTTGTCGCCGAGATAGCCCGCTGCGCGCGCTTCAGCCAGCGCACGTTCGAAGGATTCATACACGTCAAATATTTCGCCATGAATGTAGTTGTAGCCAACCTTGGCACCCAGCACATATCCCGCAATCGCCATGCCTTCAATCAACTGGTGCGGGTTGTAACGCAAGATGTCGCGATCCTTAAATGTCCCCGGTTCACCTTCGTCGCTGTTGCAGACAATGTACTTATCGCCGGCAAATGCGCGCGGCATGAAACTCCACTTGAGTCCGGTGGGAAAACCGGCCCCGCCCCGCCCACGCAAGGCTGAGAGTTTGAGTTGGGCGATGATGTCGTCGCCTGACACCTTTTCAGTGACGACTCGACGCAGCGCCTGATAACCGCCATTCTCGACATAGGTCGCGAGTGCAGCCGGATCGGCCAGTTCCTGTGTCCAGGAGCAGACCTTGACGCTGGGCGTGAGCAAACTCATTTCAGTTGCTCCAGCAGTTCATCGATTTTTTCCGGTGTGAGGTGGGTGTGCATGGCATGGTTGTTGTGCAGGCACATCGGCGCATCGCCACACGCTCCCATGCACTCACCTTCCTTCAGTGTGTAGCGGCCATCCTGCGTGGTTTCGCCAAACCCGATACCGAGCTTGTTTTTAAGATGCTCGGCGATCTCGTTTGCGCCCATCAAGGCACACGGCAAATTCGTGCAAAGCGTAATCTTGTTACGCCCCACAGAGCGGGTGTCATACATGTTGTAGAACGTCGCTACCTCGTAAGCAGCAATGGCTGGCATATCGAGATATTGCGCGACATATTCGACCAGTTCCGGCCGGAGCCATCCTTTTTCTGTCTGCGCAATGCGCAGAGCGCCCATCACAGCGGACTGTTTTTGTTCGGCTGGATATTTTGCGATTTCCAGATCGATGAGCGCGAGCGATTCAACGGACAACATCAGCGGTCGATCTCCCCAAAAACAATATCCTGCGTGCCGATGATGGCAACGACGTCGGCAATCATGTGGCCGCGCGACATTTCGTCGAGCGCGGCCAGATGCGCATACCCCGGCGCACGGATTTTAAGCCGGTAGGGTTTGTTGGCGCCGTCCGACACCAGATAAATACCGAACTCACCCTTGGGATGCTCTACTGCGGCATACGCCTCGCCCGCTGGAACATGCATGCCTTCGGTGAAAAGTTTGAAATGATGGATCAGCTCTTCCATGTTCTGCTTCATGTCGATCCGTGAAGGCGGCGCAACCTTGTGGTTGTCGATGATGACCGGACCGGGGTTTTTTCGCAGCCAGTCAACACACTGCTTGATGATGCGATTGGACTGCCGGAATTCCTCAATGCGCACCAGATAACGGTCATAGCAATCGCCGTTGGTACCGACCGGGATATCGAAATCCATTCGGTCATACACTTCATAAGGCTGTTTCTTGCGCAGATCCCATTCAACCCCGGAGCCCCGCAACATCGGGCCGGTAAATCCAAGCGCCAGGGCGCGCTCGGGCGACACCACGCCAATGCCAACCGTGCGCTGCTTCCAGATACGATTGTCAGTCAGCAGGGTTTCGTATTCGTCGACATAGGTTGGAAAACGCCGGGTAAAGTCATCGATGAAATCGAGCAGCGAACCCTCACGGTTCGCGTTCATCGACTTCATGGTTTCGGCATTGCGGGTGTGCTGAGCGTAGTATTGCGGCATCGTATCTGGCAAGTCGCGATACACGCCACCAGGGCGATAGTAGGCCGCATGCAGCCGTGCACCCGAAACGGCTTCGTAGCAATCCATCAGGTCTTCGCGCTCGCGAAAGGCATACAAGAATACCGTCATTGCCCCAACGTCGAGCGCGTGCGCGCCCAGCCACAACAGGTGATTCAAAACACGGGTAATTTCATCGAACATCACGCGGATGTACTGCGCACGCTCCGGTACCTGGATGCCGAGCAGTTTCTCGATCGCCATCACATACGCGTGTTCGTTGACCATCATCGACAC
The DNA here is from genome assembly GCA_018831045.1 of Gammaproteobacteria bacterium. GTDB lineage: Bacteria > Pseudomonadota > Gammaproteobacteria > Burkholderiales > Thiobacillaceae > Thiobacillus. The sequence continues at coordinate 29,493 of JAHJRA010000030.1, forward strand.
ATAGTCGAGACGATCCATATAGGGAACCGACTGGATGAAAGTTTTGTGCTCGGCCAGCTTTTCAGTGGCACGGTGCAGCAAGCCGATGTGCGGATCAGCCCGCTGGATCACTTCGCCATCAAGCTCCAGCACCAGACGCAACACACCGTGTGCAGCCGGGTGCTGCGGGCCGAAATTCATCGTGTAGTTGCGGATTTCAGCCATATTCAGCGCCCTGCCCCATAGCTGTCGTCACGCACGATACGCGGCACAATTTCACGCGGCTCGATGGAAACCGGCTGGTAAATCACCCGCCGCTGGGTGGGGTCATAGCGCATTTCAACGTTGCCTGACAGCGGGAAATCCTTACGGAAGGGATGACCAATAAAGCCATAGTCGGTCAGAATTCGCCGCAGGTCTGGGTGATCCTCAAACACGATGCCGAACAAATCGAATGCCTCACGTTCGAACCAGTTGGCCGCTGGCCAGATATCGACCATCGAAGCCACCACAGGCAGATCGTCATCCGGGCAGAATACGCGCACGCGCACGCGCTGGTTGTTCGAAACCGACAGCAAATGCACCACCACGGCAAAGCGCGCACCATCCCACTCGCCATCGGCGCCATAGCCGGAATAATCCATGCCGCACAAATCAATCAACTGCTCAAAACGGCAAGCGGGATGATCGCGCAAGGCGAGCATCGCCGTGACGTAATGCTGCGACTTGAGAATCAGCGTCAACTCACCCAAACGAACAAACGATTGCGCCAGCGCATCGCCCAGCACGGTTTCAAGCGACAAAGAGAGGGCTTCCACAGTCTGCGTCATCAATCGTTAACGAGCGATCGTGTTGGTGCGCTTGATCTTGTTCTGCAACTGAATGATGCCGAACAGCAAGGCTTCCGCGGTAGGGGGGCAACCTGGAACGTAAATATCGACCGGCACAATGCGGTCACAGCCACGTACCACCGAGTAGGAGTAATGGTAATAACCGCCGCCGTTGGCGCACGAACCCATGGAAATCACCCAGCGTGGTTCAGCCATCTGATCGTAGACCTTGCGCAACGCGGGTGCCATTTTGTTGCACAAAGTACCGGCTACAATCATGACATCGGACTGGCGCGGACTCGGGCGGAATACAATCCCGAAACGATCGAGGTCGTAGCGTGACGCGCCTGCCTGCATCATTTCCACCGCGCAGCAGGCCAAACCAAAGGTCATCGGCCACATTGACCCGGTGCGCATGTAGTTGATGAGTTGATCAGCTTTGGTGGTCACAAAGCCCTGCTCGAGGACGCCTTCGATACTCATGGCTTCACTCCCATTCCAGCGCACCTTTCATCCATTCGTAGATGAAACCAACCACCAGGATGCCGAGAAAAACCATCATGGCAAAAAAACCGGCCAATCCAATCTCTTCCAGCACGATGGCCCAGGGAAAAAGAAAGGCGATTTCAAGATCAAACAAGATGAACAGAATGGCGACGAGGTAATAACGCACGTCGAATTTCATTCGCGCGTCTTCAAACGCCTCGAAGCCGCATTCATAGGGAGAGAGTTTTTCGCTGTCCGGGCGATTCGGCGCCAGCAAGGAACCAGCCACGATTGGGCCAATACCAAAGGCCAGACCGACCAGTATGAACAACAAAACGGGGAGGTAATTCTCCAGCACTGATCCTCCGGCTTACCCTTTGCGGGTTGAGTCATTATGGGCGCAGTTTATGTGTGCGCCGCACTCAGTGTCAAGCCGAAAAACCGTCGAATTTAACTTATGGATCAATAAGTTATTCGATAGTCTTGGCTAATGAATGAATCAGGGAATTTGATGGTGCCGACGGCGAGACTCGAACTCGCACAACCTAAGTCACTACCCCCTCAAGATAGCGTGTCTACCAATTCCACCACGTCGGCCAATGGGCGTGTGCCCGATTGAATGTTGCTAGTTTATTACGAGGTTGTTTATTACGGATTTTTACTGCGGTATATCAGCAGCTTTCGAGCCAGCGTCCTGACCCGGAACCGGCACGACAGGCTGACCGATTTTCGCCGGTACCGCAGTCAGATCAAGTACGCTGGTCGGTTTGTGTTGCTGCAATCCAAAATACGCCAAACCCAAACTGGTCAGGAAAAACAGGCTTGCAAGAATTGCCGTGCTACGACTCAGAAAATTGGCTGAACCGGTCGCACCAAACAAGCTTCCGGAAGAACCGCTCCCGAATGCCGCCCCCATGTCCGCTCCCTTGCCATGCTGAAGCAACACCAACGCGATAACGGCAATTGAAACGATAATGTGAACAACCCAAACCAATGTTTCCATAATATTTTGACTCTTACTTGGCTGCTGCCCGGCAAATTGCCACAAACTCGTCGGCAACCAAAGATGCACCGCCAATGAGGCCGCCATCAATATCGGGCTGAGCCATCAATTCTGCCGCATTTGCGGCCTTTACGCTACCCCCATACTGAATCACCAACTGGTCGGCAACTTTTGAGTTGAGGGTGGCAATCTTGCCACGAATGAACGCATGAACTGCTTGCGCCTGCTCGGGTGATGCCGTTTTACCCGTTCCGATGGCCCACACGGGCTCATATGCCACGACCGCCTGGGCCAAAGACTCCACACCAGCGACCTTAATCACCGCATCCAGTTGACGCGCAACGACTGCCTCAGTCACGCCAGACTCACGCTCGTCGAGCGATTCGCCTACGCACAGAATGGGTGTCAACCCTGCGGCTTGAGCAACCACATATTTGCTTGCGACCAGTTCATCGGATTCACCATACAAACTGCGTCGCTCGGAGTGTCCGACGATCACATAGCGGCAACCGAAATCAACCAGCATGGACGCCGACACTTCGCCGGTAAACGCGCCTTTGGTTTGTTCGGAAAGGTTTTGCGCACCCCAGGCAATTGACGACCCGCCCAATACGGCCTGCGCTTGGGCCAGATAAGGGAACGGCACACACACCACCGCCTCGATTCCTGCCAAAGCGGGCTTGAGTGCCTCCAGCAGTGCGGCGTTTTCAGCCAGACTACCGTGCATCTTCCAATTACCGGCTACGAGCTTTTTACGCATGGGAGTCCGCCAAACAAAAGTGCGCGATGGTAAGCGCAACGCGGCGGCCGGTCAACCGAAAAACCCCTGTATGCGTCTGGAAATCAGCCAAAACGACCCGTAATGTAGTCTTCTGTCTGTTTCTTCCCCGGCCGCATAAAGATCGTGCCGGTTTCGTTAAACTCGATCAGCTCCCCCAGGTACATGAAGGCAGTGAAATCGGATATCCGGGCGGCTTGCTGCATGTTGTGCGTGACGATGGCGATGGTGTATTCGTTTTTGAGCTCGTTGATGAGCTCTTCGATTTTGGCTGTCGAAATTGGATCCAGTGCCGAGGTGGGCTCGTCCAGCAACACAATTTCAGGCTTGACGGAAACTGCGCGCGCGATGCACAGACGTTGTTGCTGGCCACCAGAAAGCGACAAACCACTCTGCTGCAGTTTATCTTTTACCTCTGTCCACAGTGCGGCCTTGTTGAGCGCCCATTCGACCCGATCGTCCATTGCGCTTTTCGACAGACGCTCGTATAGCCGCACCCCAAAGGCAATGTTTTCATAAATCGTCATTGGGAATGGTGTCGGCTTTTGGAACACCATGCCGATTTTGGCTCGCACCATATTCACGTCCTGGCTCTTGTCCAGCAGATTCTTGCCGTGAAACATGATTTGACCCTCTGCTCGCTGCCCTGGGTACAAGTCATACATTCGATTGAAGGTACGCAACAAAGTGGATTTACCACAGCCAGACGGGCCGATGAAAGCGGTCACTTTATTGTCTGCAATGTCCAGACTGACGTTGTTGAGGCCTTTGTAGTCGCCATAGAAAAAATCCAGGTTGCGAATCTGCAGGGCAGCATTCTCGCCGGTTGGCACGACTTGATTGGGCATAGTTGGCATGGCGTGAATGGACATGGATTTGTTAGGTATGGGACTAGTTTTTATCTTTGTTGCGGAAAGCAACGCGTACACCAATATTGATTGCCAGGACAAACAGTGCAATCAACAATGCACCACCCCAAGCCAAACTGACCCAGTTGTCATAGGGACTCAGCGCAAACTGGTAAATGACAACCGGCAGGTTGCCCATCGGTTCAGCCATATTGGTGCTGAAGAACTGGTTGTTCAGCGCAGTAAACAGCAAGGGCGCAGTTTCACCGGTAATGCGTGCCATCGCCAGCAGCACCCCCGTCACCACGCCTGATTTCACCGCACGCAACGTAATCTTGAGTGAAACCTGCCAGCGTGGCGCACCCACTGCGAATGCCGCTTCGCGCAAGCTGGTAGGCACCAGTTTCAGCATGTTTTCGGTCGTGCGCACAACCACCGGGATCGCAATCAACGCCAAGGCCAGAGAACCCGCCCAGCCCGAAAATCCGCCTGTGGTCGCGACAAACAGCGCATAGACAAACAGGCCAACCACAATGGATGGCGCTGACAACATGATGTCAGTCATGAAGCGAGTGAATGACGCAAACCTGGATATACGCCCATACTCAGCCAAGTAGATGCCTGCCAGAATGCCTACGGGCGTCGCGATCAGCATCGAAAACAGCAAAATCAGACTGCTTCCGACAATGGCATTGCGTAGTCCACCTCCCTCGGAGCCGGGCGCCGGCGTGTCCTGAGTGAACAAATCCAGACTTAAAGCGGCAAATCCCTTGGAAAACAGGGTCCATAAAATCCACATCAACACAATCAGCCCAAGGCTCATGGCGACCATGGATAAGGCAATACCGATACGGTTGACCCAGAGCCGGCGACTATAGAGACTCAACACGGTTACAGCCCCTCGGAACCCATGCTGCGGCTGATGAGCCAGCGTGAAATCGCAAGCACGACAAAAGTAATGACAAACAGCACCAAACCCAATTCGAACAAGGAGGCGATGTGTAGCCCGGGATCCGCTTCACCAAACTCGTTGGCCAGTGTGGAGGCAATTGAGGTACCGGGAGCAAACAAACTGCCGTTAATACGATTGGCATTACCGATCACGAAAGTCACTGCCATGGTTTCACCCAATGCCCGCCCCAGCCCCAGCATGATGCCGCCGATGACGCCGACCCGGGTATAAGGCAACACGATATTGCGCATCACCTCCCATTTGGTACAGCCGATGCCATAAGCCGATTCCTTCAGCACATGCGGGACGGTATCAAAAACGTCACGCATCACTGATGCAATAAACGGGATCACCATCATCGCCAGCACGATGCTGGCCGTGAGAATGCCGACACCGATCGGCGGGCCGGAAAACCAGCTGCCGATAATCGGTACTTCGCCTAGCAACGCCTGTAATGGCGGCTGAATATGATCGGCAAATAGCGGTGCAAAGACAAACAAACCCCAGATGCCATACACAATGGAAGGGATGCCTGCCAACAACTCAATCGCCGTACCGAGCGGCCGACGCAACCACGGCGGGCAGGACTCAGTCAGATAAAAAGCAATACCGAAACTGACCGGAACCGCAAACAGCAGCGCCAGCACCGATGTCACCACGGTGCCGTAAATGGCTGCCAGCGCCCCAAATTTATCGTCTGGCACGCTCCATACGTTGGTCCACAAAAAAGGCAGGCCAAATTCCTTGATGCTGGGCCAGGCTTCAAGCGCGAGCGAGATCAAGATCCCTAGCAACGCAGCCAGAAGGAGTACTGCAAAAAGCTGGGTGACAAGGTGAAAAATCTGATCCTGCAACCGAAATTTTCGAATCTGCACAGCCTGCAAATCGAGTCCGGATACTGTACTGGGTTCGCTCACGTTTAGCGCCTATCGGTTCGGTTCGTTATCTGCGAAAGAGGCCGCCCGCACAGGCAGCCTCTTTCGCAGAGCGCCGGGAGAAAATCTCTCCCGGCAAACCATCAAGCCTGCTTACTTGATGTTCTTCATCTCTGCTTCAACCATCTTCACCACGCTGGGCGGCAACGCTACGAAACCCAGCTCTTCTGCCATCTTCTGACCATTGTTCAAAGACCAGGTAAAGAAGTCGATCACACCTTTTTGCTTGGCAGCATCACTACCCTTTTCATAAGCCAGCATGTAGGTGGCGCTGGTGATGGGCCACGCATTCTTGTGGGTTTGATCGAGCAGATCGGGCGCCATGCCCTTGACCTTGAAGTTGGCCCCTGCAGCGGCATCAGCCACGGCATCCTGGTTCGGCACAATGTAGTTACCAGCCTTGTTCTTAAGCGCAACGAAGCTCATTTTGTTCTTCATGGCATCGGCAATATCGACATAGCCAATGGTGCCCTTGATTTTCTGCACATTGGCCGCAACACCCGGATTGCCCTTGCCGCCCAGCGCATTGGCAGGCCAGTTCACGGTATTGCCTGCACCGACATCACGCTTGAAATCAGCCGATTGCTTGGCCAGATAGTTGGTGAAGGCATAGGTGGTGCCGGAGCCATCCGAACGGTGTGCCACGGTAATGGCCATGTCGGGCAGCGCCATGCCGGGGTTCAGCTTGGCAATGGCGGGATCATTCCACTTGGTGATGGCACCACGGAAAATATTGGCGGCGGTAACACCGTCCAGTTTCAGCTTGCCGGAAGCAATGCCGGGAACATTCATGACGATGGTCACGCCACCCATCACGGTCGGCACCTGAATCAACTTCAGCGCATCCAGATCCGCTTCGGGAACGGGCGCATCGCTGCCGGCGAAATCGACAGTCTTGGCCTTGATCTGCTTGACCCCACCCGACGAACCGATGCCTTGGTAATTGACCTTGTTGCCGGTTGCGGTTTGGTAGGCTTCAGCCCATTTGGTATAAACGGCGTAGGGGAAAGTTGCGCCTGCGCCCGTAATGTCAGCGGCCAGCGCGCTAACCGAGAAAGCCAGACCCATTGCCGCAACCAACGCGCCTTGAGCCATTTTATTGAGTGTTTGCATGTTTATCTCCAGTAATAATAGACGTTGCCGCATGGGCGACCACGCCATACTAACGATGGAATATTACAGTTATATTTCAGCTCGGGAAAATGTCCTTCCCAGCCTTAGGCACCCAACGCAGCCTGCCTCACCACCTCGGCAATGGTCTCAGCCGTTTGACGAACCTGATCTGCATCACGCCCTTCCACCATCACCCGAATCAGCGGCTCTGTGCCTGATGCGCGCAAGACAACTCGGCCGGTGCCGTTTAACGCCATTTCAGCCTGGGCGACCGAGGCACTGACTGAGGGTGAGGCATCCAGTTTGAATCCCTTGGCGATCGGCACGTTGATCATCACCTGTGGGTAGGTTTCCAGATCGGCTGTGAAGGCATCCAGCGTTTCGCCCGTTTCACGTAGCGCGCGCAGCACCTGCAAGGCAGAAACAATGCCATCTCCCGTGGTGTGCTTATCCAGGCACAGAATATGTCCGGAGGTTTCACCGCCCAGCGTCCAACCGTTGGCAAGCAAGCGCTCCATCACATAGCGATCCCCCACCTTGGCGCGCTCGAACGGGACTTGCGCGCGGCCAAGCGCGTGTTCGGTGCCGAGATTGGTCATCAAGGTACCCACCACACCGCCCTTCATATAGCCGCTCTGAATTCGATGACGTGCGATAACGTAAACCAGTTGGTCACCGTCGTAAATCCGCCCCTGTGCATCGGCCATCATCAAGCGATCGCCGTCGCCGTCCAGCGCAATACCGAGATCGGCACGGTGTTTGCGCACCGCGTCCGACAGCGTCTTGGTGTGAGTCGCGCCGCATTCATCGTTGATGTTGAAGCCATTGGGTTCATTGCCGATGGCGATCACCTCGGCACCCAGTTCGTGCAGCACGTGGGGTGCAACGTGATAGGTCGCACCGTGCGCGCAATCGACCACGATACGCATGCCACGCAGGTCAAGATGGTTGGGATACGTGCTTTTACAAAACTCGATATAACGTGCAGCAGCATCTTCCATTCGCCTCGCACGCCCCAACTGGCGTGCCCCGACCGTCACGATGGGGAAATCCAGCCGCGCTTCGATCGCCTCTTCCACGCTATCCGGCAATTTTTGTCCGCTGGCAGAAAAAAACTTGATGCCGTTGTCTTCAAACGGATTGTGCGAGGCGGATATCACCACCCCGGCCTGAAGCCGCAGTGCGCGCGTCAGATAGGCGACCGCCGGCGTCGGCATTGGCCCGGTCATCAGTACGTTCACTCCGGCGGCAGTAAACCCGGCTTCCAGCGCGGCTTCCAGCATGTAGCCCGAAATACGGGTGTCCTTGCCGATCAACACAGTCGGATGCTGATTCGGTGGCAGACTGCCACGGTCGGCCACCAATACCTGTCCGGCAGCGTAGCCCAAATGCATGACGAACTCTGGCGTGATCGGCGACTCGCCAACCTTGCCGCGCACACCATCCGTTCCAAAATATTTACGTCCCATTTTTATGTCTCCTCCACTGCATTCCAAATGGCCAGCGCATCCCGCATGGCCGCAACATCATGTACCCGCAACACGCGCGCGCCACGTGCAACTGCAATCAGGTGAGCGGCCACACCAGCAAATTCGCGCTGATCAAGCCCGCGCCCGGTCAATTGCCCCAACATCGATTTACGCGACATACCAGCCAACACCGGTATGCCCAACTCAAGCAAGCGATCCAGATGTTTGAGCAGACCCAGGTTGTGCTGCAGGGATTTGCCAAAGCCGAATCCGGGGTCAACCAGTAACCGCGCACGCGAAATACCTGAAGCTTCGCAGACCTGCACCCTGTCCCGCAAAAAATGCAGCACGTCTTCTACCACGCTGACATAAGTTGGCGCCTGCTGCATGGTTGGCGGATCACCCCTCATGTGCATCAAGCATACCGCCGCATCAGATGCGGCCACGGCTTCCAGCGCGCCAGGTGCCTGCAACGCCATCACGTCATTCACCATGACCGCGCCAACATCCAGTGCAGCGCGCATCACTTCAGGCTTTTTCGTATCAACCGACACCACACGTCCCTGACGGGACAGTGCTTCGATTACCGGTAACACCCGATTAATTTCCTCAGCCGCAACCACGTTCGCCGCACCCGGGCGAGTCGATTCCCCTCCGACATCAAGGATATCAACCCCGTCCTCACACAGTCGCATCGCATGCCGAATGGCCGACTGGGCATCCAGGCAACGCCCGCCATCCGAAAACGAATCCGGCGTGGCATTGACAATACCCATGATCAGCGGCTTGAGCAGCGAGAGGCGGTGTGAACCTGCGTGGAGAACGGACATAAAAATAGAGGAGCCAAAGCCCCTCCATTGTAGTGCGTGTAACCAAACCGCTGCTCAGATTTCCTGTGCGGGCTGAACCGTTGGTGCTGGCGCGCTGGGCTTGTCGCCCCCGCTCGCCGGTGGTTGGGGAGTCGCAGACGGTTTAGGTGGCCGCACCAGACGCCCCGCCATGATGTCGCCGATCTGTTCGGCATCGATGGTTTCATATTCCAGCAACGCAGCGGTCATCGCCTCCACCTTGTCCCGGCTTTCAGTAAGGATTTTTGTCGCCAGTGCGTACTGCTCGTCCAGAATGCGGCGAATTTCGGCATCCACTTTTTGCATCGTGGTTTCGCTCATGTTCTTGTGCGTCGTCACCGAACGCCCAAGGAACACTTCACCTTCATTTTCGCCATATACCATCGGCCCCAAGGCCGCCGACATGCCATAACGCGTCACCATGTCGCGTGCGATGCTGGTGGCGCGCTCAAAGTCGTTCGATGCGCCAGTCGAAATGCTGCCGACGAAAATCTCTTCCGCAACCCGGCCACCAAACAACATGCTGATCTGCGCCAGCATCTGATCCTGGTACAGGCTGAAGCGATCGGTTTCCGGCAATGACATGGTCACGCCAAGTGCGCGGCCGCGCGGGATAACCGTCACTTTATGCACTGGATCGCAGCCAGGCAAAGTCATCCCGATCACCGCATGACCCGACTCGTGATAAGCCGTTTTTTTCTTGTCCTCCGGCGTAATCACCATGGATTTCCGCTCGGCACCCATGAAGATTTTGTCTTTTGCCTGCTCAAAATCGTCCATATCGACCAGACGTTTGTTGCTACGGGCTGCGAACAATGCCGCTTCATTTACTAGATTGGCGAGATCCGCTCCAGACATGCCCGGCGTACCGCGCGCCAGAATATCGGCGCGCACGTCAGGCGCAACCGGCACCTTGCGCATATGCACCAGCAAAATCTGCTCGCGACCACGGATATCGGGCAGCCCCACCACCACTTGCCGGTCAAAACGACCGGGGCGCAGCAAAGCGGGGTCGAGCACGTCAGGACGGTTGGTCGCGGCAATCACAATCACGCCGCTCACGCCTTCAAAGCCGTCCATCTCAACCAATAACTGATTCAGGGTCTGTTCACGTTCATCGTTACCGCCACCCAGACCCGCGCCGCGCTGGCGACCTACAGCATCAATCTCATCGATAAAGATAATGCAGGGCGCACTCTTCTTGGCTTGCTCGAACATGTCACGCACCCGCGATGCGCCAACACCGACGAACATCTCCACGAAGTCTGAGCCGGAAATGCTGTAGAACGGCACCTTGGCCTCGCCAGCGATCGCACGTGCCAGCAAAGTTTTACCGGTACCAGGCGAGCCAACCAAAAGCACGCCGCGCGGAATCCGCCCACCCAGTTTCTGAAACTTTGTCGGATCTTTCAGGAAGTCAACCAACTCGGCAACATCCTCCTTGGCCTCGTCGCAACCCGCCACGTCGGCGAACGTAACGGGGTTGGTATTTTCGTCAAGAAGGCGAGCCCGGCTCTTGCCAAACGAGAAAGCCCCCCCCTTACCGCCGCCCTGCATCTGGCGCATGAAAAAGATCCACACACCGATCAGCAGCAACATGGGGAACCAAGAAATAAACAGGCTCATCAAGAATGAGGGCTGCTCTTCAGGTTTGGCCTCGACCGATACGCCATTTTTAAGCAGATCAGACACCATCCAGGGATCACTCGGTGCATAGCTGGTAAAACGCTGCCCATCACTGCGCTCACCCTTGAGCACATTGCCCTCGATCACGACCTTGGTAATTTGCTGCGCGCGCACCTCTTCGATGAACTGCGAGTAAGGCAGTTGCGTCTGCGCGGTGCGCTGTGCGCCAAACTGGTTGAACACCGTCATCAAGACAACGGCAACAATCAGCCAGATAGCGATGTTTTTAGGCAAGTTGTTCAACAGTTACTCCTTCGTGCCTTGTTCAGCACATTTAATCGAGGCAAACATTTAGACTCATTCTAAGCCTGATTTTGCAGATTTGTCACGGTTGCGTCATCCGCTACCGATTCATTCCTATTCGGGTTGCGCCCCAACAAATACACCTCGGTACTGCGGTCACGCGATGAGTTGGGCTTACGGATATCAACCTGCCTAAAAGCCAGGCGCATCTGCGCACGAAAGTCTTCAAACCCCACCCCTTGAAATGCTTTGACAAGAAAAGCCCCGTTAGGTTTCAGCCAAGCGACTGCAAATTCCAGTGCCAACTCACACAATTCGTAATGCCGCGCCTGATCTCTTAGCATCACTCCGCTGATATTGGGGGCCATATCGCTTAGAACAAGGTCAACCCGCCCGGATTTCAGCTTTTCTTCCAGCCAGATCAAGGCTGACGGTTCAGTGAAGTCACCCGCCAAACTCTCGACCCCCGGCAACTCGGCAACAGGCAACAAATCAATTGCCAGCACCCTGCCCTTCTTTTTCAGCTTTTGCACTGCCACCTGGCACCAACTACCGGGGGCTGCGCCCAAATCCACTACGGTCATCCCTGGATGCAATAACAGGTCCCGTTTATCGATATCCAGCAATTTGTAGGCAGCACGTGAACGATAACCGTCCAACTGTGCTTTCTTGACGTAGGGATCAGTCACATGCTCATGCATCCAGGCACTGCCCGATTTGGTTCGCTTCGCTTTCTGGCCCATCGCTATCAGCTACAATCCTCGATCAGTTTAAGGAATACGTATGAAAACACTTACCACCACACAACGGCAATATCTCAAGGGCTTGGCGCATAACCGTCAAGCTGTGGTCATGATCGGGAATCATGGCTTGACCCCAGCGGTTTTGAAGGAAATCGAGCTGGCTCTAAATGCGCACGAACTGATCAAGATCAAGGCCGGTAGCGATGATCTGGATACACGTCGCACATGGATGACTGAAATCTGCGCCGCGACCGGCGCAGCGTCTGTTCAGCAAATCGGGAAAATACTGGTGATTTATCGCAAGGCTGCCAAACCTGCCATCACCCTGCCTCAGTAACGACTGACTGGCAGAGGCGGATTATCGAGCCAACCCAGAGCGCCAGACCAGCAACACTCCCAACGCGCTCTGGATCAGGTAAAGAATGCTCGATACGCCATGCCAACGCGAAAAACGGTCGGCAAATACACTTTGCATGACCGCATGGGGCATCGCCTGATCTTTCAGACTCTGCATGATGGGCTGAATGCCGAAATGCCCTGCCAAGGTTAGCGCCAGCATCAACAACACCGCCCAGAAGAAAAACGTTTTCAGCGCGGTGACACCTTCTCGGGCAATGCGATGCATCAGCAAATAAACCGACACGCCTATCGCGATCCATGCCAACACCTCGAAAAGCTTGCCAGCCAGCATGCCAGCCAGCTGCTTGTCACTCAGGTTTGCAAACAGTACCGGCGCCGCAACGTAACCGATTGCCCACATGCCGCCGATCCAAAACACCAGTGACACACTGGCAAGACCATCCCAGAACCGCCGCATTATTTATTTGTAAATAACGTCAAGCACTTCGTACTGACGAATCCCGCCGGGTGCCTGAACATCCACGCTGTCACCGGCGTACTTGCCTATCAAGGCACGTGCAATCGGCGACGACACGGAAATTTTTCCCTGTTTGATATCCGCCTCGTCTTCACCAACAATTTGGTAAATAACGCTGTTGCCGGAATTAACATCCTCGAGCTCCACCGTGGCCCCGAAAACGATACGGCCTTCTGCATCAAGCTGGGTTGGATCAATGATTTGCGCGTTGGACAACTTTCCTTCGAAGTCAGCGATACGTCCTTCGATAAAACCCTGTTTTTCCTTGGCAGCATCGTATTCGGCATTTTCTGACAGGTCGCCCTGGGCACGCGCTTCGGCAATTGCCTGGATCACGGCAGGACGTTCGACGCTTTTCAGATGCTGCAATTCAACGCGAAGTTTTTCCGCGCCGACGACGGTGAGGGGGACTTTGGTCACAAGATTACCTTTTAAGATCAGTACTGATTCAAATTCATTGCAGGCGCTGATGCAGCGCCTGCAATGAATAAACTTCGAGTTCTTTACCGTGCTGCATGCCCATGCAGGCTGCATGCGCGCCTGCCAACGTGGTGAAGTACACCACCCGGCGCACCAGAGCCTCAGCGCGGATTGTGTAGGAATCCTTTACGGCTTTTTTGTCTTCAACGATATTGACGATGAAGTCGATGTCGCCATTTTTGATCATATCCACGATATGCGGACGGCCTTCCTTAACCTTGTTCACCACAGTCACGGGAATGCCGGCTGCCTCTATTGCCTGGGCCGTTCCGCGCGTTGCCACAATCGAAAAACCCAGATCGCGAAGCGCTTGGGCAAGTTCAGTAACCACACCCCGGTCACCGGAACGCACACTGACAAAAGCCCGCCCGCCTGGCTTGGGCAAATCGGAGCTTGCGCCCATCTGCGATTTAACGAAAGCTTCACCAAAGTTGTTTCCAACCCCCATTACTTCGCCGGTCGATTTCATCTCCGGACCAAGAATGGTGTCAACCCCCGGAAACTTGCGGAAGGGAAATACAGCCTCTTTTACCGAGTAATACGGTGGAATGATTTCCTTTTCGAACCCTTGTGATTTCAGTGAAATGCCTGCCATCGCGCGCGCGGCAATCTTCGCCAAGGGTGCACCGATGGCTTTCGATACATAAGGTACGGTGCGCGAGGCACGTGGATTCACTTCCAGCACATAGACGGTGTCACCCTGGATGGCGAACTGTACGTTCATCAAGCCGACCACTTTCAATGCTTTCGCCATCGACACCGTCTGGCGGCGCAACTCGTCCTGAATCTCCTTCGACAGACTGTAGGGCGGTAACGAGCAAGCCGAATCACCCGAATGCACGCCTGCCTGTTCAATGTGCTGCATGATGCCGCCGATGACCACCTGCTCGCCATCCGACAACGCATCGACATCAACTTCGATCGCATCGTTGAGAAAGCGGTCAAGTAACACCGGGGATTTATTCGAGACTTTCACTGCCTCGGTCATGTAGCGGCGCAAGTCAGCTTCTTCGCGGACGATTTCCATCGCGCGGCCGCCCAGCACATAGCTGGGGCGAACAACCAATGGATAACCGATTTCCTCGGCCATGCGGATTGCGCTTTCAGGATCGCGTGCCGTGCGGTTCGGCGGTTGTTTCAAGCCCAGTTCGTGCAACATTTTCTGGAAACGCTCGCGGTCTTCGGCAGCATCGATCATGTCAGGGCTGGTGCCGATGATCGGCACGCCATTGCGCTCGAGATCGCGCGCCAGTTTCAACGGCGTCTGCCCGCCGTATTGCACGATCACGCCAAAGGGCTTTTCGATGCGTACGATTTCGAGCACGTCTTCCAGCGTCAGCGGCTCAAAATAGAGGCGGTCCGAAGTATCGTAATCGGTTGAAACGGTCTCCGGATTACAGTTCACCATAATGGTTTCAAAACCATTTTCTCGCAGCGCCAACGCAGCATGCACGCAACAGTAGTCGAATTCAATGCCTTGACCGATGCGGTTTGGCCCGCCACCCAGCACCATGATCTTCTTCGCGTTGCTAGGTGCAGATTCGCACTCTTCTTCGTAAGTTGAGTACATGTAAGCGGTTTGTGTCGCGAACTCAGCCGCGCAGGTGTCCACCCGTTTGTAGACCGGGTGAATCGCCAGAGATCCCCGATAATCGCGCACCGCATGCTGATCAGTATTCAACAGCTTAGCCAGACGGCGATCGGCGAAACCCGCACGCTTCAACTGTCGCAACTCATCATGGCCAATTTCGGATAATGCACGGCCAGCAAGCGAGATTTCCATTTCGATCAGGTGCTGGATCTGATCCAGGAACCAGGGGTCGATTTTTGAATGATCGAAAATCTCCGCCTGGCTCATCCCTATCCGGAACGCATCGGCAACGTACCAAATTCGCTCGGGGCCCGGCGACATCAATTCAGACTCGATTTCGTCACGGTCTGTCGTCTTCGGGTCGAGACCATCCACGCCCACTTCAAGTCCGCGCAAAGCTTTTTGCAGCGACTCCTGGAAGCTGCGGCCGATGGCCATCACTTCACCCACCGATTTCATCTGCGTGGTGAGGCGGTCGTCGGCCTGCGGGAATTTCTCGAAGGCAAAGCGCGGGATCTTGGTGACGACGTAATCGATCGACGGCTCGAACGATGCCGGGGTCGCTCCGCCGGTGATGTCGTTCTGCAACTCGTCGAGCGTGTAGCCGACTGCCAGCTTGGCCGCCACCTTGGCGATGGGGAAACCCGTCGCCTTCGACGCCAGCGCCGAGGAACGCGACACCCGCGGATTCATTTCGATCACCACCATGCGCCCGTCCACCGGGTTGATGGAGAACTGCACGTTGGAGCCGCCCGTTTCCACGCCAATTTCACGCAGCACTGCCAGCGAAGCATTGCGCATGATCTGGTATTCCTTGTCGGTCAGCGTTTGCGCCGGCGCAACCGTGATGGAGTCGCCCGTGTGCACGCCCATCGGGTCGAAGTTCTCGATCGAACAGATGATGATGCAGTTGTCATTGCGGTCGCGCACCACCTCCATCTCGTACTCTTTCCAGCCGAGCAGGGATTCTTCGATCAGCAGCTCCTTGGTCGGCGAGGCTTCGAGTCCGCGTTCGCAAATGGCGATGAACTCATCGCGATTGTAGGCAATGCCGCCGCCCGACCCACCCATGGTGAATGACGGCCGGATGATCGACGGAAAGCCCAATGCGGCCTGCACCTGCAAGGCTTCTTCCATGCTGTGTGCGATCGACGAACGCGCCGAGCTGAGACCGATCCTGGTCATCGCATGCTTGAATTTCTCGCGATCTTCCGCCTTGTCGATCGCTTCCTTGGAAGCGCCAATCATCTCGACGGCATATTTTTCCAGCACACCATGCTTGGCCAGGTCAAGTGCGCAGTTAAGCGCGGTCTGCCCCCCCATGGTCGGCAGCAGCGCATCGGGGCGCTCCTTGGCGATGATCTTTTCGACGATCTGCCAGGTGATCGGCTCGATATAGGTGACATCGGCCATGTCCGGGTCGGTCATGATCGTCGCCGGATTGCTGTTGACGAGAATGACTTTGTAACCCTCTTCGCGCAGGGCCTTGCAGGCCTGTGCGCCAGAGTAATCGAACTCGCACGCCTGCCCGATGACGATGGGGCCGGCGCCGATGATGAGAATGCTTTTGAGGTCAGTGCGCTTAGGCATGGTCAGGATACCGGGGCGTGATCGGCCATCAATTGAATAAACCGGTCGAACAGATAGCTCACGTCGTGCGGACCGGGGCTGGCTTCAGGGTGGCCCTGAAAGCTGAATGCCGGCGCATCGGTGCGGGCAATGCCCTGTAGCGAACCGTCGAACAGGGAAACGTGGGTGCTGCGCAGATTAGCTGGCAGGGTTGTCGCATCAACCGCAAAACCATGGTTCTGGCTGGTGATTGCCACCCGTCCGCTATCGAGATCCTTGACCGGGTGATTGGCTCCATGATGGCCGAATTTCATTTTGACGGTCTTGGCACCCGAAGCCAGCGCAAGCAACTGGTGGCCAAGACAAATCCCGAACACAGGAACCCGTGCCGCAACCAACTCGGCAATCGCGTGGATCGCATAATCGCAGGGCTCCGGGTCGCCGGGGCCATTTGAAAGAAACACGCCGTCGGGTTTGAGCGCCATCACTTCGGCTGCAGTCGCGGTGGCGGGCAACACCGTCAGGCGACAACCACGCTCAGCCAGCATACGCAGAATGTTGCGCTTGACGCCGAAGTCGAACGCGACCACATGAAAACGCGCCGCCTCCAGCTTTCCGTAACCGCGCCCCAGACGCCATTCGGTTTCGCTCCAGTCGTATGCAGCCGATACGCTGACAACCTTGGCGAGATCCATTCCGGCCAGCCCTGGAAACGCACGCGCAGCTTCGAGCGCGGTCGCCTCATCAAGGGCGCCAGCCATGATGCAACCGCTTTGCGCACCTGTTTCCCGCAGCACACGGGTCAGGCGCCGCGTATCGATATCGGCAATGGCAACGACATTCTGGCTTTTGAGATAATCCGGCAGCGACTGGTTTGCGCGAAAATTCGAATACAGACGTGGCACATCGCGCACCACCAGGCCCGCCGCGTGAATACGGCCCGCCTCGACGTCTTCGGTATTGATACCGCTGTTGCCAATATGGGGGTAAGTCAGCGTAACAATCTGACGCGAATACGAAGGATCAGTGAGGATTTCCTGATAACCGGTCATTGCGGTGTTGAAAACCACCTCGCCGATTGCCGTTCCATCGGCACCAACTGAGCGACCGCGAAATACCGAACCGTCAGCTAAAACAAGGATGGCGGGCTGGGTACGTGACAAGAGAGACTCCGGAAGCAGGTGACAAAATTCAGGCGGGCTGCTTGCGCAACCCGCCTGAACTTGAATCTGGAGATTATAGCCGAATCGACGACCCGCTTCAACGTCCGGCGACGCTTGCCAGACGATTCAAATCGCTATTCAAGGTTGCAAATGATCCAGTTCACCGTCCATGTCGAGCTCGGTCAACTCTGTAAAACCGCCGATGCATTTGCCTTCAATCACGATCTGCGGAACCGTGCGCGCACCATTCGTGACAATGGAAAACTCATTCATTGCTTCCCCATCCAGATCGATACGAATTTCGTCGTATCCGATCCCGCGTTTGTCGAGAAAGGCTTTGGCTTTGACACAAATCGGGCATGTTCCGGTACTAAAAACCTTGACGACGTTCATTAGGCCTCCTGCATTTCGTTATTTGAGATTGAGCACATCACGCATGTCATACAGACCAGGCGTTCGTCCTTGCAGCCATTTGGCGGCACGCAGCGCACCCTGCGCAAAAGTGACACGACTGCTGGCCTTGTGCGTAAGCTCAACCCGTTCGCCAATTCCGGCGAAAAGCAAAGTATGGTCACCCACGATATCGCCTCCTCGCACAGTGGCAAAACCAATGCTGTGGGGATCACGTTCGCCCGTCACACCTTCACGACCGTAAACGGCGCATTGGGCCAGATCTCGATGCAGGGCTCCAGCAACAGCCTGCCCCAGTCCCAGCGCGGTGCCCGAGGGCGCATCAACTTTATGTCGATGATGGGCCTCGATGATTTCAATATCGTAGCCCTCTTCCAGCACCTGTGCGGCAAGCTCTGCCAGCTTCATTAGCAAATTGACGCCCACGCTCATATTGGGCGCGAAAACGACAGGGACATGGCACGCCGCAGCCGCAATGCTAGCCTTGCCCTTTTCATCGAAACCCGTCGTGCCAATGACCAGGGGCACCCCAGCGGCTACGCACGCATCCAGATAACCCAAGCTTGCTTCGGGGCGAGTGAAATCAATCAGCACATGCGCGCCTTGCAGGGCGACAGCAGGCAAATCGGTCACCCGCACGTTGCTGACCAGACCCAAGGCGGCGCCAGGATCCGACCCCAACAACGGACTAGCCGGCCGGTCAATCGCCGCATACAGTGTGCAGTTCGCATCTGCAGCTACCGTCTCAATCAACGCGCGTCCCATCCTGCCAGATACGCCCGCAATAGCAATCTGCACAGTCATGGCTGACTTTCAGGTAAAACGGCTGCTCCGTCATTGGGCGATAACTCCGGTTCGACGTGCAAACGCGGATCGACATATTCTGGTGCGTTTTTTGGGCTGGGTAGCGGCTGAACGATGCTGCTTGGAGTGGCGGTCGATGACGATTCAGGCGCCTGCTTGATGGGCGATGTAACCGGCCTGGACGACACGGGTTCAGAAACAGACATGGGCTTGCCCTCAACCGCTGGGGCCGTCGTTTCTGAGGGTTGATCGGCCGGCCCCGCTGCAGGCACATCGCCCTCTATGCGCACCAGCACATCACCGTCAAAAAACAGGGTTATTCGTTTTTGCTCGACAAGTTTGCCTGCTTCGTAAAACACGTACACGTAATCCCAGCGGTCACTATGGAACGGATCGACCACCAATGGTGTGCCGAGCAGAAACCTGACTTGTGACCGGTTTAGGCCAAGTTTCAGACGAGCGACACTTTCAGGATCAAGCGCATTGCCCTGTTGCACGTCAATACGGTGAGGACCGATTTTCTGGACGACCGAACACCCGGCAAGCAGGCTGAAAAACAAAATGGAAAACAAAAAGCGACGCATAGCCAAGAAGCCGAAAGGGATGGGGCGAGGTTAAAAGACGTATCATAACGTATTCGTGTTCCCGTTCTGGAGCCCCCCATTGAGCAATCCCTCCGATCTCAAAAACATCGGTCTCAAGGCCACGCTACCGCGCCTGAAAATTCTTGACTTATTCGAACACAGCAACAAACGTCACATGACGGCTGAAGAAGTCTATCGGCTGCTCACAGACGATGGTCAAGACATTGGACTGGCCACGGTGTATCGCGTGCTCACTCAGTTCGAGCAGGCGGGCCTGTTGATGCGCCACCATTTCGATAGCGACAAGGCGGTATTCGAACTCAATCATGGCGACCACCACGATCATCTGGTCTGCCTGCAATGCGGCAAAGTCGAAGAGTTCATCGACGCTGAAATCGAGAAGCGCCAGCACCGCATTGCCAAGGAGCGCGGCTTCGCCATCCACGATCATTCCCTGCAGATTTACGCTGACTGCATCAAGGAGAACTGCCCCAACCGCAAGCCTGCCACTTCACGTCAACGCTGACCTGATTGATCTAATGCCGGCTTGAGTGCATTGCACAATGTTGCCACGCCCTCGATCAAACGTGGCGTTGGACGGTGCAGCCGATCCGCATCGATACGAACAAACGCCTTGTTTTTGACTGCGGGCAATCCGGAAAAATGCTGCCATTGAGCGCGCATATCCGGCGCATCGCTGCCACTCACAATTATTTCGGGTGCGCGCTGCAACACCGCCTCGCGCGACACGACCGGAGACAGCCCGCTCAAGTCGGCAAAGACATTACGCGCACCGCACAGCGTTAGTGCATCGCTGATCCAGTGCGCGCGCCCCACCGTCATCAGTGGCCGATCCCATACCTGATAAAACACGCTGAGCGGGGGGCGATTCAGCCTCGGCACGTGCAGCGCAGCCAGACGCACACTGAAATCCTGTGCCGCCGACTCCCCCAGTAAATCATGCCCCGTGGTCTGCCCGAACAAACGCAGCAAGCGTGCGACGTCGTCGAGCCGGGTGGCGCGGGTGTGCAACACCGGCAACCCCATTTTTTTCAAGCCATGAATATCCGCTGCCCGGTTGCCGTCCAGCCAAACGACGATCAAATCGGGCTTGAGTGCCAGAACCCGCTCAAAGTTAATCCGACTATAGTCGCCGACGCGTGGCAATTTACGTGCGGCAGAGGGGTAGTCGCTGGCACTGTCTACGCCCACCAATTGCGGTCCCGCACCCACGGCAAACAGGAGTTCGGTGAGGTGCGGCGTCAGAGAAATGATGCGCTGCGGCGGATGCAAAAACTCAAGAATTTGCCCCGCATCGTCGACCACACGAATCATCGCGGCCTGCACGGGCAGCGCCAACAGAAGACACAACCCCACACCCAGAAAGCGTATCACTGCCCGGGCAAGCTTCCGCCGTGAAAAATCAGGCTCGCATGACCCCTGCTGAAACGAAGACGGGTTAACGAGGCACTCGCCACCTCGATGCGATAGGCATATTGCAAGGGAATATGCAGCGCCCATGCAAGCGCCATGCGCACCACGCCTGCATGCCCGACCACCAGCACATGCTGATCCGAACTCATGGACACCACAGCCTCCAGGCCCGCTGCCACCCGTGCCTGAAAAGCCGCCAGCGGCTCAGCACCTTGGGGACGCGCATGGACCGGATCAGCCTTGAAACGCGCAAGCGTACCGGGATCCTCCCGTTCGATATCGGTGGCTGTCCTGCCTTCCCACACCCCAAATCCAACCTCTTGCAGCCGGGCATCAAAAGCCAGCGGCAGCTTGTGGCGCTCGGCCATCAACTCTGAAAAGGCTCGGCAGCGCAACAAAGGAGACGACACAATTCGCGTCCACGGTGCCTGATCTCCCACGGCTGCGCGCATCTGTGCCCAGCCCTTGTCTGACAAGGGGTCGTCAATCTGCCCACGGTATTTACGCCCGCCAACCGGTTCGCCATGACGCATCAAATCCAGCGTCACACTCATGCCAGCAGCACCAGATTGTCGCGATGGATCAACTCGGGCTCGTCTATGTAACCCAGCTCGGACTCGATTGCACTGCTGGACTTACCCGCTATCCGGCGCGCTTCGCCAGCGCTGTAATTAACCAGCCCACGCGCGATTTCACGTCCGCTTGTATCGATCACGGCCACCACTTCACCGCGTTCAAACTCGCCGACAATGTTTTTCACCCCAACGGGAAGCAAGCTCTTGCCTTCGTCGCGCAATGCCCGCACCGCACCTTCGTCGAGCACCACGCCGCCATGCAATTGCAGATGATCTGCCAGCCATTGACGCCGCGCAGCGAGCGGCGCCTGGCGCGCCACCAACTGGCTGCCAATCGCTTCACCCGCAGCCAACCGCAACAGCACGCGATCCTCACGTCCGCTGCAAATCACCGTGTGCGCACCGCTGCGCGCCGCGCGCTTGGCAGCGAGTATCTTGGTCAGCATCCCGCCCGTGCCGACACTGCTGCCCGCCCCACCCGCCATGCGTTCGAGTTCAGGATCACCTGCAAGGGCATCGCTCACCAACGTCGCTGTCACATCACGACGCGGGTCGGCAGTATATAAACCTGTCTGGTCAGTCAAAATGATCAGACAGTCAGCCTCGATCAGATTCGTCACCAGCGCGCCCAGCGTATCGTTGTCACCCAGACGGATTTCATCGGTGGCGACGGTATCGTTTTCATTGATGATCGGCACCACTTTCAATTCCAGCAGCGTGCGCAGGGTAGAGCGCGCATTCAGATAGCGCGTGCGATCAGCCAGATCTTCGTGAGTAAGCAGCACCTGCGCAGCGTGCAGGCCATGGGTGCGAAAAATGGACTCATACGCCTGCACCAAACCCATCTGGCCCACGGCTGCTGCTGCCTGCAATTCGTTGACCGCCTTGGGGCGCTTGTTCCATCCCAGACGCGCAATGCCCTCGGCAATGGCACCGGAAGACACCAACACGACTTCTTTGCCTTGTGCAGCGAGGGCTGCAATCTGCTCGGCCCAACGTGTCAACGCGGCATGGTCGAGACCACGCCCATCGGCGGTGACCAGGCTCGACCCCACCTTGACGACTATGCGCCGCGCCTCTTTGACAATCGAGGCGTTCATCGTGCAGCCTGCTGCAAATTGGCGATGGCTTCCTGACTGTCCCTGACTGCAAGGCCGTCAGGACAGAAGTAATCTTCGGACAACGCTTTCTGATAGGAAAGCAGGGAACGGAATTTAATCGCTTCCCAGCCAGCGTTGCGCGCTTCCGACCAGGTACCGTCGGGCTGCCCATAGGCATACAACCGGTACTCGCCGGAATCGCAGCGCAGCCCCTCGAACGAAACATTTTTCGCCCCACCTGCCGCTTCGATTACGACCGTGTAGCGGATCACACCATCCCTGCCCACGCTAACCGAAGCGGAATCAATGAAATACCGGTTGCGACTCGCCGACGAGACGTTGAATGGAAGCAGGCTCTCGGCTTTTGGGTAGGCAGGGAGTTGCGCCGCCGCCTCCACCCAGGGCTTATCTTCTTCAAATTCGCGTTCGACTTCTCCCCATTCTGCGTGGGCAAGCAGGGGTAAATACATTACAACCATCAGGAGTTTTTTCATGTGCGTCATTTTATGGACTCTGCTCAAGAATGTCTGCGCCCATATGCCAACGCACGGAATCAGCCACCTCTCAGGGATGTCGGTTATTTTTACAAATGCACTGACCATAAACCTCAAGTCATTGAAGTTAATGGAAACTATTTGAATAAAATCAAGCCTTAACCCAGCCCCGTTTTTCGTTTCCCCGAACCGTCCTGAATTTCGTCAACAGGATTCCTGTCGTTGGATGTAACAATGCTTTACACCCAAAACCTGAGCACGTGCCGGCTAAAATCTCACGCCAGATCAGTCACCAACGCGGCGCGCACGTTTTCAGCCAGCGTGGTTCCGCTCACCGGATAAGCAGCCAGATCGATCCCCATATGGATGGCCGCACCTGATTTGGCAGCCACTATCGAGGGGACATCAAGCTCAAATCGCAAAAAATGCACTGCCGAGGTTTTTTCCGCATTTTCGCGTTCCATGTCCTCGTCCGCGATGGCATAGCTGCGCGCCTGATCTGACACCTGTACCCACACACGTTCCTCGATTCCCTTCAACTTTGCCAGTGCAATCTGGCGTTCGTCAGGGTCGGGATATTCGATCATCATGGTGGCTTTCCAGTTGCTGCCGTCCGGAATCAACGGGTTATAGGCGTCAAGTTCGTCCTGGATACCTGCATCCTCGAACGTACGCTCGGCACGCAGCATTTCCTGGATCTGGTAACGCATGGTTTTTTCATCTTCGAAAATCAGCGTCACGTGCTCGCCCAGCGTCACGGAGCGGTTTTTTTTGTGCGCGATCATTTCGCTGCGATAGGCCGGGCGAACCTTGGCGTAGCTTTCCAGGCTCATCAGGCTGTCACGGGTGATCTGGGGCATGTTCTTCTCCTTGCTCAACGGATTATTCGAGGCCGTACGCAATGCGCAACAGCGTGATCGGATGCTGCTTCTCGGCGGTTGCGCCCTCGCCCATGCCCTGCAGGATGTGGCGCGCGGCAATCGCACAGTCGGAACTGACATAATCGGGCTGCGGCTCAGCCATCTGGCGGAACACCGGCTTGCCGATCTTCATCGACTTGTCGAAGTATTCCGACTTCACGCCCCAGGTGCCATCGTGACCCGAGCAGCGCTCAACCAGCGTCACCTTGGCGCCAGCCAGTTGTAACGCGTCGCGCGTCTTGTTGCCGATGTTCTGCACCCGCTGGTGACACGGCACGTGATAGGCGACCTTGCCGAGCGGGCTGTTGAAATCGGTTTTCAGCAGGCCGTCGACGTTGCGCGCCATCAGGTATTCAAACGGATCCCACATGGCCTCCTTCACCGCCTGCACGTCGGCATCATCCGGGAACATCAACGGCAGCTCCTGCTTGTACATCAGCGTGCAGGATGGCACGGCGGTCAGGATCGCGTAGCCTTCGCGTGCCAGCTTCGCCAGATGCGGGATGTTGACTTCTTTGAGCTTCTGCACCGCATCAAGATCACCCAGCTCGAGTTTTGGCATGCCGCAACAGACCTCTTTTTCCACCAACACGGAGGGGATTTCGTTGTGCGCCAGCAGCTTCAGCAGATCGTGACCAATGCCAGGCTCGTTGTAGTTCACATAGCAAGTGGCATAGATCGCCACCTTGCCAGGCGTTTTAGCCCCGGCCTTCACCACGAAATCGCTGCGCGGTTTGGCGGTGGAACGGAATTTGGCGCTGTCGTATTCAGGCAGCTGACGATCGGGGTGAATATGCAGCATGCTGTCGACCATCTTGCGGATTGGCTTGCTCTTCAGGCTGGCGTTCACCACCTGCACTACCACGGGGATCGAGGCAAGCTTGCCCATCGCATCGGTCGACGACAGCAACTTGTCGCGGAAGCTGGTTCCGCCTTTCTGGAATTTGATGGCCTTGGCACGCAGCATGGTATGCGGGAAGTCGAGGTTCCACGGATGCGGCGGCACGTAGGGGCATTTGGTCATGTAGCAGAGATCGCACAGATAGCACTCGTCAACCACTTTCCAGAAATCAGGCTTGGCTACGCCGTCGACTTCCAGGGTCGGAGATTCGTCGATCAGGTCGAACAGCGTCGGAAATGCGGTACACAACGACACGCAGCGGCGACAACCATGGCAAATATCGTAAACGCGCTCAAGCTCATGCATGAGCTTTTCTTCGTTGTAGAAATCCGGGTTTTTCCAGTCGAGCGGGTGACGGGTAGGGGCTTCGAGGCTGCCTTCACGTGTGCTCATGCGAACTCCAATTTAGACTTGGTATAAAAGACAAGATTGATACAAAAAAAGCGGGTCGCAATCGACCCGCTTTTTACTGTGGCCTGATTAAGCGCCCAGGGTGTCCAGCGTTTTCTGGAACTTGTTGGCGTGCGAACGCTCGGCTTTGGCCAGCGTTTCGAACCAGTCGGCGATTTCGTCAAAACCTTCCGAACGTGCATCCTTGGCCATGCCAGGATACATGTCGGTATATTCGTGGGTCTCGCCTGCGATTGCAGTTTTCAGATTGTCGGCAGTCGGGCCAAAAGCCATACCGGTTGCGGGGTCGCCGCATTTTTCCAGATATTCCAGGTGGCCGTGTGCGTGGCCGGTCTCGCCTTCAGCGGTGGAACGGAACACGGAAGCCACATCGTTGAAGCCTTCCACGTCAGCTTTTGCTGCGAAGTAGAGGTAGCGGCGGTTAGCCTGTGATTCGCCAGCGAAGGCCGCTTTCAGATGGTCTTCGGTTTTAGAGCCTTTGAGTTGCATGTCCTGATCTCCTGTATTGAATGGAATGCCTTTCAGCATATTGAGCGTCTCCCCCTGCCCGGCATTGCGACAGGGGAAACAGGGTTTTTAGACTAAGTCTAATACCTGAATGAAGAATAAGCTCGGTAAGCGGGGCCTGTCAACCGTTCAGCGAACCCCCTGAAGAGACAAGGACAAAGCGTCCAGCCAACCCAGTCCAGAGGTAAACTTCCGTTTCAGCAGGAGACAAACATGACCTTCGACAAGACTAAAACCGATGCCGAATGGCGCGCCGAACTGAGTCCCGAACAGTACCGCATTCTGCGCGAGCACGGAACCGAGCGAGCCTTTACGGGACAGTACTGGGATAACCACGCAGCAGGCGAATACCGTTGCGCAGCGTGTGGCGAACCGCTCTTTGCATCACGCACCAAATTTGATTCAGGCACGGGCTGGCCAAGTTTTTACCAGGCGATCAACCCCGATGCGGTTGCCGAAAAAACCGATTCCAGCCACGGCATGACGCGTGTCGAGGCCCTGTGCCATCGCTGCGGTTCTCACCTCGGCCATGTTTTCCCGGACGGCCCTGCCCCCACCGGAATGCGCTATTGCATCAACTCGGCTTCACTGACATTCGAAGCTGTCCCGTCGAACCAGGAACGGGACTGAACCTTGCATATTTTTGACGCGCGCATCACGGCAATTACCCCAGCCACGCCCAGCATTCACGCTCTACGCCTGGCCATTCCCGATGCAGGTTTCCGGTTTCTGCCAGGGCAATGGGTTGATCTGAGCATCACCCTTGATGGCACGCCCCATACTTCTGGCTATTCCATTACCACTTCGCCCCTTCATTCGGATCAAATCGAACTGGCGATCAAGGCCAGCGCGCGGCATCCCCTGGCACGCTGGGTGCATGAAACTGCACGCGTCGGTGACCGGGTCACCGTCACCCAAGGCCAGGGGCCCTTTGTCTACCTGCCGGAAATGAGCGACAACGTCGTGTTGATCGGCGGCGGGGTCGGCATCACCCCGCTGCTCTCCATCTTTCGCCATGTGCGTGATGCAGCTTTACCCACGCAGGCGCATCTGGTTTACAGCGTGTCGGACAGCAGCGAAATACTGTTTCACGACGAACTCGAAAGTGCGGTGCGGTCCCACCCCAACCTGCACCTCAGCATTACCGTCACCCAGCCCGATCCCCACTGGCACGGCCTCACCGGACGTATCGACCCGGTCAAGCTGCATGCTCTCGACGTGCCCGATGACACACTGTATTACCTGTGCGGACCGAAAGGCATGGTTGAAGACATGAGCACGCTGCTGCACGGGCTGGGCGTGCCGATGAGCCGAATCATTTTTGAAAAATGGTGGTAAGGATGCGAGCAAATCAGCCTTTCGTACCATCGCCCAACCCGCCGGACCGCACTACGCTTGCATCATCGTAACCTGGAGTTATCCATGCGCCTGACCGCTCTCTTCTTCACCGCCAGCCTCGCCTTCGCCGCTCACGCTGCCCCCGGCGATACCATCAAGACTTACCCGCCCGAACAGGTTGCCCCGGATACCTGGGTGATTACCGGCCCGCTGGGCGAACCCTCGGTCGAAAACCAGGGTTTCATGAACAATCCGGCATGGATCATCGCGGGCGACCAGGTCATCGTCATCGACCCCGGCTCCAGCGTGCAGGCCGGACGCATGGTGGTGAAAGCCATCCAGAAAACCACCGGACTCCCGGTCACTGCGGTGTACAACACCCACATCCATGGTGACCACTGGCTGGGCAACCAGGCCATCCTCGAAGCCTGGCCGAAAGCGGTTCTCATTGCGCATCCGGACATGATCGCCAAAGCCAAAGCGGGTGAAGCCGAATCCTGGGTCAAACTGATGAGCAACCTGACCCAGGGTTACACCGACGGCACCCGTGCCGAAATTCCCACCCTTGCCACGACCGACGGCATGGTCTCGAAGCACGGCAATCGCTCCTTCAAGATTCACTCATCGAACGACGCCCACAGCAAGACCGACATCATGATCGAGGTCGACAACGGCGTGCTGTTTACCGGCGATAACGTCCTGAACCAGCGCATTGCGCGCATGGACGACGGCACCTTCATGGGCAATATCAAGGCGATTGACCGCGCGCTGACGCTGCCGGTCAAGGTGGTGGTACCGGGTCACGGCAATTCCGGCAGTGTTGCCATGCTAAAAGCACAGCGCAACTATTTTCAGACGCTGTTCGATGCGGTCAAAGTGGAGTATGACGCAGGTAAAAGCGACTTCGAGATGAAACCCTCTGTGGTCAAAAAGCTGGCCGCCTACCAGAACTGGCACGGCTTCGACGCAGCAGTCGGCAAACAGATCAGTCTCGCGGTGCTGGAGATTGAACAGCAGTGATCCTGCGCTTGCTCAGTCAGGCAGTCGGGTGACGCCCGCGCTATGTCCTGGTTGCCACTCCCCATCCAGGCTGACCCATTCAACTCGATCGCCCAGCATGCGGACCACGCCCGGGCGGCGGTTGTTTCCGGTGTCGGAAAACTCGAAGCGGTAGTCACGTAAAAACTGCAACTGGCCGTTATGGTTGCGGGCGAAACGGGTACGGCTCAACGCCACACTGTCATCCAGAAACTGCAGTTTTGCGTCATTGCAGGCACGGCGGCCAACGGCTACAGCCTGTTCACGCGTATTCAGCCCGGCATACCAGTACCAACCCAGTCCGCCGAACCCGATCAGCAGGAGAATTTCCCAACTCATAGCACAGCCTTCATTGCTCGGTAGATTCGGGCTTTACCGGGCTGCGGAACAAGGCTGCAACGGGCTTCCTGGAGGGCTGGCGGCTTGCCGCAGGCGCGGCAGCAGGCGCCGCACTCGGGACATAAGGTGAATCAAACAAGGCATCGCGCGATGCAGGACGTTGGCCTCGCGGAGCACTGCGCTCGATAGCGGGTGTGACCACGCGTTCAACTGGACGCTCGGCTGAACGTTCTGCCGGGCGCTCCATCCGTGGCGGGCGTGACTCGTACGCGGGCACATCGGCCGCGCCAGGCTCGAAACCGGGAACGATCGTGGGCTCGAGGGGTGTGCCGATGAGTTTTTCGATGTCTTTCAGATAACGCGTTTCCGATTCGCTTACCAGCGAGATCGCCTCGCCCTTGATCCCCGCGCGACCGGTACGGCCAATGCGGTGAACATAATCCTCGGCGTTGTGCGGCAGGTCGTAATTCACCACGAAGGGCAGCGCCTCGATGTCGATTCCGCGCGCGGCGACATCGGTGGCAACCAGTACGCGCAGCGTGCCTGCCTTGAACGCATCAAGCGCCTTGATGCGTTCCTGCTGGGTCTTGTCGCCATGAATGGCGTCCGCGTGCAAACCGAGCTTGTTGAGTTCATTGGCCAGGCGATTGCACCCCAGCTTGGTTCCCGTGAACACCAATACCTGTTTGAGGTCACGCGTCTTGATCAGGTGCGTCAGCAATTGCCGCTTGCGCTCGTGGTGAACCGGGTGCACCACCTGGGTCACGGTCACTGCGGTGGCATTACGCGCCACTTCGATAAAGGTCGGCTGATTAAGAATGGTGTCGGCGAGTTTGCGGATTTCCTCCGGAAAAGTGGCCGAGAACATCATGTTCACGCGTTGCGCCGGCAACAGCGCAACAATCCGCTTCAGGTCGGGCATGAAGCCCATATCGAGCATGCGGTCAGCCTCATCGAGCACCAGCGTGTTCACCTGATTCAGCATCAGTGTCTTGTTTTGCACGTGATCGAGTAAACGGCCGGGGGTGGCAACCAGAATCTCGACGCCGGTTTTCAGGATGGGGATCTGCGTATTGATGCTGACTCCGCCATACACCACCAGCGAGCGTAGCGGGATGTGCTTGCAATACGCCTTGACGCTCTCTTCGACCTGAATCGCGAGCTCGCGCGTAGGGGTCAGAATCAGTGCGCGAATGGGATGTTTGGCGGGCGAGGTGCCGGTGTTGGCAAACGGCAGCAGGCGTTGCAGCAGCGGCAGTGCAAAGGCGGCCGTTTTGCCGGTGCCGGTTTGCGCTGCGCCGAGGATATCGCCACCTTTCAGCGCAAGTGGAATCACCTGCTCCTGAATCGGCGTTGGCGTGGCGTAACCCATCTCGTCGAGGGCACGCAGGATGTCGGGGGCGAGGCCCAGTTCAGCAAAAGTGGTCAAAATCCATCCAGTTGAATTCGGGCCAGGATCGATCCCGGCCCTTAAATAGAGATCCAGTCAAAACCCGCAGTTTGGCAGGCCACACGCACATCGTCGTCCGCGCAGTTCAGCACCTCGGCCAGCGCACGCTGCGCCAGCGCATCGGTGTTGTTGGTGCGTGAAACGTGAGCGGCCATGACGCACTGCAATTTATCGTGACGCAGCTTGTGCAGCAAGGCGGCTGACTGGGCGTTTTCCAGATGGCCGTAACGCCCGCCCACGCGACGCTTGAGTCCTGTTGGATAAGGGCCCTTTTCCAGCATGGTCGCATCGTGATTGCATTCCAGCACCAGGGCATCCACACCGCTCAAGGTTGCCTCGATGTGAGGCGTACTGCATCCCACATCGGTCAACACCCCGAGCCTGCGCTGGCCATCGCCAAACACGAACTGCACCGGCTCGCGCGCATCATGCGGTACCGGATAAGGCTGGATTTCAAGCGCGTCCACCGCAAACGCTGCGTGGCTATCGATGACTTGCACCGCCACGCCCTCAAGATCCTGCGCCATGGCCAGCGTACCTGCCGTCAACCACACAGGCAGCCTGTGCTTGCGTGCCAGCCGTCCGACGCCGCCGATATGGTCGCCGTGCTCGTGGGTGACCAGGATCCCGGCAAGATCAGACACCGCCAGATCAAGCCGTGCCAATCGCGCAATGCTGTCGGCCAGGCCGAATCCACAATCCATCAGCACCCGGGTAGCACCGGCTTCGACCACCAGACCGTTGCCTTCACTGCCGCTACCGAGGCTGGCGAACCGCATCACGCTTGTTTCGACCTCACTTCAAATCTGTGTACAGCAATTTGATAATGCGATTCCGGGTATCGGTATCGACCGTCTTGCCTTCCGCCGCAGCAACGGAAACCCGGCTTTTCTCGCCCATCTCACTCACCACGATTTGCATCTGTGGCGAGGACTGTTCCTTCTTGCTGCGCCAGAAGGCCAGACCGCTCAACAAGCCGTCGCTTTTCTTGCTGGCGTTGTCAATTTCCGGGTCGATGTAGCGCACGAAATATACGCCCTTAGAACGGTCGCGGTCTTCCACGGCAAAACCGATACGATCCAGCGCCAGGCCGACACGACGCCAGGCGCGGTCGAAGTTTTCATCCATTTCCAGTACGGAACCGCTGGTCTGTTGAACAATGCGCGCCTGCTCGGGTGTCTGCTGTTTGACCAGCAGGCTTTCGGCCTTTTTCTCGTCAACCCCGAAACGCACCATCAAGCGCCGCAGCATTTCAGCTTCAAGTTCGGGATCGACCGGACGGGGCTGCCACTTGGTCTGATCTTTCCCCTCAGTGGTATAAATTTCCATCACGCCGCGATGGCTGATATAAATTTCGGTGTTGGGTGAGCCCGCTTCACCGGGAACCGTCTCAATCCGTGTGCGAAACTTATCGCGTTCGGGGGTGGAATAGACGCCATCAATCACCTTGCCCAGCAGGCTGCGGATCCCGTCTTTTGGAATGTTGGCACGATTTTCCGCCCAGTCTGTTTCCATCACGCCGGTCTCGGGGGACTCCAGATTGATGATGAAACCGTTTTCCTGCCAGAAATCCTTGACCACCGGCCACACTTGCTGCGGCGTTGCCTGCACTACCAGCCAGCGCTGCGAACCCGATTTTTCGATGTGCACCTTGTCCTGCGTGGGCAACAGCGTCGACTCGGCGGTCGGCGAACTCTTGCGCTCCTCACTGTAGGCCGACAGCGTTGCCGTGCCGCCCTGGGCATCGGGAATGGCATAGCGGTTGTCCCCCGTTGGTGCAGTGAGGTCGGGCGGAATTTCGAGTGTTGATATTTTTTTGGCTGATTTGTAATCGATTTTTTTCGACTCCATGCTGCAACCAGAGACAGCCAGGCTAACCAACAGAAACAAGGGCAATAAACGCATAAAGAGTCCTAAAACAAATTCCTAAAGCAGCGGTGCGTGATGCTTCGCGCCAAGCTAGATGAGGTTGGCGTGACGCATTGCGCCACGCAGAGTGTCATGCAAACCGGCTGACAACGGGGTAAGCGGCAGACGCAAGCCGGACGGGATAAGCCCCAACTCTGCGCAGGCCCATTTGACAGGAATAGGGTTGGCCTCAACAAACAGCTTGTTATGCAAAGGCAACAACGCGTTATTGAGTTCGCGCGCGCGCGCCAGGTTCCCCGCGAAAGCGGCGACACACATCTCGTGCATCAATTTCGGCGCAACGTTGGCCGTCACCGAGATCACGCCATGCCCGCCCAGCAGCATGAACGGCATTGCCGACGCATCGTCACCACTGTAATAGGCAAAGTCCCTGGGCGCCTGCCGCAGAAAATCGCCTGTCCGTTCCATGCTGCCGGTCGCATCTTTCAAGCCAATAATGCCGGACACGCTCGCCAGTCGCAACGCCGTTTCATTCGACAAGTCCGCCACGGTACGCCCGGGGACGTTGTACAGAATCAACGGCAAATCGACCGCCTCGGCGATTTTCCTATAATGCTGGTAGAGACCTTCCTGCGTCGGCCGGTTGTAGTAAGGCACCACGGACAAGCCGGCCTGCGCACCCGCGCGCTTGGCACATTCGGTCAATTCGATTGCCTCGGCAGTCGAATTCGCGCCGGTTCCCGCAATCACCGGTACCCGCCCGGCGACCTGTTCAACTGCCTCGCGAATCAACTGGCAATGTTCGTCGAACGTGACCGTGGGTGACTCCCCTGTCGTGCCGACGATCACAATGCCGTCCGTTCCTTCGGCAATGTGCCAATCGAGCAGACGGCGCAACGCATCGAAATCGAGCGCGCCATCGTCCGACATGGGGGTGACAATCGCAACCAGACTGCCTTTGAGCATATTTATTCCTGCCATTGTGTTTCCGCCGCTGTTTTCAGTGTCACGCCGTTCATTCGGCGGAGTAAATCCAAGCCACGCATTCTAATCCATCTCACTGGGCGAGCCTATCCGGCCTCTGGCATGGAACGACACACCTGGCCCGCCATCGATGTCCCTATTCCTGCACACCCTGGCCCGAGGTTTTGGCCACCCCGTGTTCTACAATCCGGAGTCTGCGACAAGACACCACAAAATCGCCATTTCACCCAATGGATATTCGGGAACAAACCAAAACCACTGCCCCCATTTTCCCCACCTTTTCCGCCACTCAAAATGAACCTTGTCCTTTTCGACCTCGACAACACCTTGCTAGCCGGAGACTCCGACTATGAATGGGGGCAATTCCTTATCGCCAAGGGCGCAGTTGACGGTCCCCACTACGAAGCCAAAAACAAGGCGTTCTACGAAGATTACAAGACCGGTCGACTGGACATTTACGCCTTTCTCGCGTTTGCCCTGCACCCGCTCGCCACCCACACACGCGCGCAACTCGACGCCTGGCATGCCGAATACATGGAAACACGCGTCAAGCCCATGATCACTCAGACTGCACGCGACCTGGTCAACAAACGCCTGGATGACGCCGACCTGGTCGCCATCATTACCGCCACCAACAGCTTCGTCACTGCGCCGATCGCCCGGGAGTTTGGCATTCCCTATCTGATCGCCACCGACCCCGAGGAAATCGACGGCCGTTTTACCGGTGAGGTCGCCGGCACCCCCTGCTTCCGGGAAGGCAAAGTCACCCGCCTTGAACGCTTTCTGGAAGCCCACGGCACCCACCTCGACCGCCTCGGCAGCAGCTGGTTCTATAGTGACTCGCACAACGATTTGCCATTGCTGGAAAAAGTACAGCATCCCATCGCCGTCGACCCCGACACCGTGCTGCACGCCCACGCGCTGGCAAAAAACTGGCCGGTCATTTCGTTGCGCGGAGATCAATACGCCTAGCCGTTGCGTCCACCGAGTGATTGCCGGGCATCGTTTGATGCCTGTTCCTTCCTGAATGGCTATTAATTAATACCCATCACCAGAAAGCGTCGTTGTATTAGCGCCAGGCCCAACCCGGCAACAGTCGGGTTTTTTGCATCCACAAGGTTCAGAATATCGGCCAGACATAGCGTCTCTCCTGCAACGCCTTGCCGCCGCCGATGCGACTTGCCCTTGCAACCAAAGCAGGCTAACGTTTGACTCGCTAACGCCCCCATCACTCGAACCCTGACCTCATCAAACAGCCTGAAAAAAGCGCATTTGACTCCATGCCCCCCCCATCCGACACTCTTGCAGACAGCATCTCCCGTCAGCGCGAAATGCTTAAGACCTTGTTGCGCGAACCGCTGGCACAAGCCGCCCAGGCGTGTAGCCAGGTCTGGGGCGACCGCCAGGCGCTGAACGCAATCCTCGGCCAGACCCTGGCACAACAGGCCATCTGCAAGTACCTGTACGCCCTGGACACCCAGGCCATTCAGATCAGTGACACCATCAGCCGCGACGGCCCGCTTGCAAACGATATCGGCCGCAACCGGGCCGACCGTCCCTACATGAACGAGCGGGTGCCCAGCGAAGGCTTCTTGCTGTCTCAGGCCTACATCAGCCTGCGCGCCAAGCGTCCCTCGCTCACCGCCATCCAGATCGTGCGCGACGCCAACAGCCGCGTGCTCGGATTCATCGGTGCCGACTTCGACCTGCGCAACCTGCCGCTCACCGGCAAGCTCTACGACGAACCCACGCACTGGCGACAGATCAAGGGCGACCCTGCCATCCGCGGCACCGTGTTCCACCAGACCCGCAGCGACAGTCAGATGGACATCAACATCGACACCGTTCTGGGCGTGCTCGAAGAGCTGATGGCGGGTCACGGCGTATTTCACGTCATCCTGCATTTTTCCAGCAGCCGCGCCGTCATCTGGCTATTTGACGACCCCTACCGCTACCGCCTGCTCGACATCGACGCCCTGATCGACCCCAACACCTGCCTCGCCTACCCCAAGCGCAGCTATCCCGATGACGCCCTGGTTCCGCGCGACCAGATCCGCGCAGTGCTCGACGGCTTGCGTGAACTGCGCTTCATGGACGACATGTTTTATCTGCGCAGCGGCACCCTCAACATTTTCAACGGCGTCGTCGGCCTCACCTTCTCGTGCGACGGCTCGCACTATCTGCCGTGGGACGAGTTCCTGAGCAAGGGTTATGAGTTCTGGGCGAGTGGCAAGATGCTCGGCTGACCACGTTCACCGCTGAGCAGCCACTCTCTCTAAAACACCCCGTCGACTGCCTGGGCTGTCTCCGGACCTCATCCCTCAGAGTGCTGTCGCTCATGCTGTGGGCACTGATCCTGGTGGTGTCTGATACGCGCGCAACAGCGGGCCCGGCAAGCCCACGACCGTCAAACACACTGCACGCACAGGGTTGAACCCCACTGCCACATCGGCGGATAATGCGCCATTCTCCGGAACTGCCTGCTTTGGAAACCTACCTTCTCATTCTCATCTCCACGGTGTTCGTGAACAACATCGTGATGGCCAAGATTTTGGGGCTATGCCCATTCATGGGCGTGTCAAAAAAACTCGAAACAGCCATCGGCATGGGTCTTGCGACGACCTTCGTGCTGACGCTGGCGTCGGGTGCAAGTTATCTGGTCAGCGAATATCTGCTCGGCCCCGACCTGATCTATCTGCGCACCCTGTCATTTATCGTGGTAATCGCCGGGATTGTGCAGTTCACCGAAATGTTCATCCACAAATCCAGCCCGGTGCTGTATCAGGTACTGGGCATTTACCTGCCGCTCATCACCACCAACTGCGCGGTACTGGGCATTCCGCTGCTGAATGCACAGGAACAGCATGGCTTTGTCGAGTCGCTGTTTTTCGGCGCGGGTGGTGCGATCGGCTTCACGCTGGTGCTGATCCTGTTTGCCGGAATTCGTGAGCGCCTGGAAACCTGTGATGTGCCGACGCCATTCAAGGGCACCAGCATTGCCATGATTACTGCCGGGCTGATGTCGCTGGCGTTCATGGGTTTTTCCGGATTGGTCAAGTAATGCTCACTGCAATTCTGGTGATTGTCGGCATTGCCGTCGTGATCGGACTGGCGCTCGGCTGGTCGGCGATCCGCTTCAAGGTCGAAGGCAATCCGCTGGCGGAAAAAATCGACGCCATCCTGCCGCAGACGCAATGCGGACAGTGTGGCTTTCCGGGCTGCCGACCCTACGCCGAAGCCATCGCCAAGGGCGAAGCCGACATCAACCAGTGTCCGCCGGGCGGCGAGGAAGGCATGAAAAAGCTGGCTGATTTGCTGGGTGTCGAACCCAAACCACTGGACGAAAGCCATGGCACGCCCAAACCCAAATCGGTGGCATTCATCGACGAGCAGATCTGCATCGGCTGCACGCTCTGCATTCAGGCCTGCCCGGTCGATGCGATTGCCGGCGCGGCCAAACAGATGCACACCATCATTGCGGCGGAATGCACCGGCTGTGAACTCTGCTTGCCGCCGTGCCCGGTTGACTGCATCACGATGGTGCCGGTTGTCGAGGATTTGCCGCACTGGAAATGGAAGCATCCGGTCATTGAACTGAAGCGCGTCGCATGAGCCGCGAACTGTTCAACTTCAAGGGGGGCATCCACCCGCCGGGGCATAAGGAAGAATCCAGCACGCGCCCGATTCACGCTGCGCCGCTGCCCAAAAAACTGGTCATCCCACTGCGTCAGCACATCGGCAACCCGGCCAAGCCGCTGGTCGACGTCGGCGAACGGGTGCTGAAAGGCCAGATGATCGCGGCGGCCAGCGGCGCCATCTCGGCGGCGGTACATGCGTCCAGTTCGGGCATTGTCACTGCCATCAGCGAGCAGCCGGTGCCGCATATTTCCGGTCTGCCCGATCTGTGCATCACGATCGAAACCGATGGCCGCGACGAATGGATCCCCCACGCGCCGCTCGATTACCAGAAAATGGCAGCAGCCGATCTGCGCCTGCACCTGCGCGACATGGGCTTGGCCGGGCTCGGCGGCGCGGTCTTTCCCAGCGCGGTGAAACTCGATCCAGGCACAGCCCAAACCTGTCCCACCCTGATCCTCAACGGCGGCGAATGTGAGCCGTGGATCACCTGCGACGATGTGCTGATGCGCACCCATGCCGATGAAATTCTTCAAGGCATGGCGATCATGCGACATCTGCTGGGCAGCACCGAAATCCTGGTCGGCATCGAGGACAACAAACCCGAAGCCATTGCCGCAATGCAGGTCGCCGCAGCCAAAATGGACTTTGCGGTTGAGGTGATTGCCGTGCCGTCATGCTACCCCGGCGGCGGCGCCAAGCAGATGATCGAGACGCTCACCGGCAAACAGGTTCCTACTGGAAAGTTGTCCACCGACATCGGCATCCAGGTGTTTAACGTTGGCACTGCGCATGCCCTGGCACGTGCAGTGCACGGTGAACCGCTGATCTCGCGGCTGGTCACCGTTACCGGCCACGTGTTGCGTCCGCAGAATTTCGAGGTGCTGATCGGCACACCGATGCATCTGCTGATTACGCTGGCGGGCGATCGCGAAGGCATGTCCGGCGTCTTGATGGGCGGACCGATGATGGGGATGCCGATGCCCGATCTCGACGTGCCGGTGGTCAAAGCCACCAACTGCATCCTGGTGAAGTCGGACGCGCTGTTTCCGCCCCTGCCGCGCGCGCTGCCGTGCATCCGCTGCACCCGCTGCGCCGATGCCTGCCCGGCCGAACTGCAACCGCAGGAACTGTTCCGCTTCGCCAAGGCGGGCGACTTTGGCCGCGCGCAGGAATACCACCTGTTCGACTGCATCGAATGCGGCTGCTGCAGCTACGTTTGCCCCAGCCATATCCCACTGGTCGACTTTTATCGTTACGCCAAAAGTGAAATCTGGGCACACGAAAAAGACAAGCAGGCTGCCGACCTCGCGCGCGAGCGCCACGAATTCCGCCAGTTTCGCCAGGAACGCGATAAAGCCGAGAAAGCTGAAAAGCTCGCGGCAAAAGCGCAAGCCAAACGCGCCGAACTCACCGCCGCGCCCGCCACATCGGGTCACGCCGCCCCCAGCGAGGCGGACGCCAAGAAGGCCTTGATCGCCGCCGCACTGGCTCGCGCGCAAGCCAAAAAATCCGAATCGGTCCCCCTGAACACCGACAACCTGCCGCCCGACACCCAGCACGAGATCGCAGAGATCGAAGCGCGCAGAGCTAAAATCCTTGAACTGGCGCGGCAACCGCTGGAATCCGAAGAGAAAACCTGATGCCCTCCCCGTTTATCATCGACCGCAGCAGCGTCACCCAGATCATGGCCTGGGTGCTGATTGCCCTGCTGCCCGGCATTGCGATCTACGTCTGGCTGTTTGGACCTGGCATCCTCGTCACACTCACCCTCGCCACGGTGACTGCGCTGGCAGCCGAGGCGGCGATGCTGAAAGCTCGCGGCTACCCGGCCAAACCCTTCCTGACCGATCTGTCGGCCATCGTCACTGCCTGGCTGCTTGCGCTGTCGTTGCCATCACTGGCGCCGTGGTGGCTGATCATCACCGGCACGTTGTTCGCTATCGTAGTGGCCAAGCATTTATATGGCGGGCTGGGGCAGAACATTTTCAATCCGGCGATGGTGGGTTACGCCGTCCTGATCGTGTCGTTTCCGATGCAAATGACCCAATGGGCCGGGCCGC
Organism: Gammaproteobacteria bacterium; assembly: GCA_018831045.1. GTDB lineage: Bacteria > Pseudomonadota > Gammaproteobacteria > Burkholderiales > Thiobacillaceae > Thiobacillus. The sequence goes on from JAHJRA010000030.1 coordinate 67,944, forward strand.
TCGAATTGACCTCGCTCGAATCCAGCGCGGTGCATCTCAACCTGCTGCAAAGCGCAGCGGTCATTTTCGGTGGCGACCTGCCCAAGGCCACGCTCGATGCCATCACCATGGCCACGCCGCTCGATGCATTGCGAACCGGCTTGCACCAGCAACTGACGGTTGACGAAGTGATGACGCAACCGATTTTTGGCCATTACGGCGGCGTCGGGTTCGAGTGGCTGGCCGCAGCGTTCCTGCTGGGCGGCTTGCTGCTGTGGGCGTTGCGCATCATCAGCTGGCAGGTGCCGCTGGCTTTTTTGGCCGGCATCTGGCTCACCGCCGGCTTTCTGCATTTCTTTGATGCCGGGCGCTTCGGCGCACCGTGGTTCCATCTCTTTTCGCCATCGGTCATGCTGTGCGCCTTTTTCATCGCCACCGACCCGGTATCGGGCGCGACCACCCCGCGCGGCAAACTGGTTTTTGGCCTCGGCGCTGGCTTTCTCACCATCGTCATCCGCACCTGGGGGGGCTTTCCGGACGGTGTAGCCTTCGCCATTCTGCTGATGAATGTTTGCGTACCGCTGATCGATCAATACACTCAGCCGCGTATCTATGGCGGCGCCCGCAAGGAGCCGCGCGCATGAAGGCCAGCGCAGCCAGCCGCAACGCGCTGCGCGCCGGCATCATCCTGCTGGTGTTTGCCCTTGTCGCCACCGCTGTGCTGGCATTCACCTACCAATCCACCGAACCCACCATCGCGCGTGGTCAACAAGCCGCAAAACTTGCCTTGCTGAGCCAGGTTCTGCCGGCCACCCTGTATGACAACGACCTGCTGACCAGCCGCAAGAGCCTGCCACCCGACGATCTGCTCGGCACCCGGCTCGACTCGTCGATGTGGCTGGCTCAGCGCAACGGAAAGTTCAGCGCCGTGGTGCTGGAAGCCATTGCACCGGATGGCTACAGCGGCAACATCGCACTGCTGATCGGCATTGATGCAAACGGCAACGTGACAGGCGTGCGCGTCACCGCCCACCGTGAAACGCCGGGACTGGGCGACTACATCGAGCGCGCCAAAAGTGCCTGGATCGATCAGTTCAGCGGCAAATCGCTCAGCAACCCGGCAGCCAAGCACTGGAAGGTCGTCAAGGACGGCGGCGCCTTCGACACCCGCGCCGGTGCCACCATCACCCCGCGTGCCGTGGTCCGGGCAGTCAAAGGCGCGCTCGAATACTTTGCCAAGCACCGTGCCGAATTCAGCGCGCCACCCGCCAAGGAGCCCTCCGCATGATTTCCCTGTCCGAATTCCGCAGCCTGTTTCACAACGGTCTGGTCAAGCAAAATGCCGGGCTGGTTCAGCTGCTGGGCTTATGTCCGCTGCTGGCGATCAGCAACAATGTCGTCAACGCCCTGTCGCTGGGACTGGCGACCATGCTGGTGATGGCGTCCTCCAGCGGAGCCGTGTCGAGCGTGCGTCATTTCATCCCGCACGAAATCCGTATACCGGTTTTCGTTCTTGTCATCGCAGCACTGGTCACGGTGATCGATCTGGCGATGAATGCCTTCGTGCATCCGCTCTATCTGGTACTGGGCATTTTCATTCCGCTCATTACCACCAATTGCATCGTGCTGGCGCGGGTCGACGCGTTTTCCTCCAAGAACCATCCGCTGCACAGCGTGGTCGATGCGCTGGCGATGGGCTTGGGCCTGACACTGGTGCTGGTGGTGCTGGGTGGAATCCGCGAAATCATCGGCCAGGGCACCCTGTTCTCCGGCATCGATCTGGTGTTTGGCGCTTCGGCAAAATCCCTCGTATTGCACGTGCTGCCCAACTATCACGGATTTTTGCTGGCCATACTGCCACCCGGTGCCTTCATCGCGCTGGGGCTGCTGATTGCTGCAAACAATCGCTACAACGCGCGCAGTACGCAGCGTGCGCATGCAGCGATCCCGGTTGCAGCCTGATTCAGGCAACATGAACCCTGCCAAGCGCCACGAGATTTTCAGCCGCCTGCGCGCGGCCAATCCGCACCCCACTACCGAACTGGAATACACCACGCCATTTGAGTTACTGGTAGCGGTGGTGTTGTCGGCGCAATCAACCGACAAGGGCGTGAACCTGGCCACGCGGCGGCTGTTCCCGCGGGCCAACACGCCGGAAGCCCTCTACGCACTGGGTGAAGCCGGACTCGCCGACGCGATCAAGACGATCGGACTATACAAAAGCAAGGCCCGGCATCTGATCGCCACCTGCCGGATGCTGATCGACCTCCACCACAGCATCGTACCGGCCGACCGCGCCGCGCTGGAGGCGCTGCCCGGCGTGGGGCGCAAAACTGCAAATGTGATTTTGAATACGGCTTTTGGCCAGCCGACGATGGCAGTCGATACGCATATCTTCCGGGTCTCCAATCGCACCGGCCTGGCAAAGGGAAAAACGGTGCTGGAGGTGGAAAAGAAGCTGCTCAAGACCATCCCCGAGGAATTCCGTATCGACGCGCACCACTGGCTGATCCTGCATGGGCGCTACGTATGCCAGGCGAGAAAACCAAAATGCGGCGAGTGCATCATTGCCGATCTCTGTGAATTCAAGGACAAGCCAGATCATGCTTGATCCGGGCCATGTTTAATCCCAGTCGCGACCAGGTGCGCCAGTTTTTTTTCGCCGTGTGGGCCAAGTACCGCGCCGGACAACCGCTGGCGGGCGCCGAACAACCCGCGCTTGACGCGATCCTGAGCCATCCCGAATACCACGCCCTGCTTGATCAGCCCGAGCGTTACCAGGAGCGCGATTACCCGCCCGAGTCGGGTGAAACCAATCCGTTTCTGCATTTATCCATGCATCTGGCGATCAGCGAGCAATTGTCGGTCGACCAGCCCCCGGGCATCCGCGCGCGTTACCAGAGTCTGCTGGCACAGCATGGCGACGCGATGCCGGCACAGCATGCTGTGATGGAGTGTCTGGCGGAAATGATCTGGCAAGTACAGCGTTACCAGAGCGCATTTGATTCAGCGGCCTATTTACGCTGTCTGGACCGGCAATGCGGTCATTCCTGAACAATCGTTGCTGACAAAGCCCTGTATGCCGCCCGGCATGGGGAGCCTGGCTTCAGTATGCAAGAAATCTGTCGATATCCATAAACAGAGCCGACCGTGCTTACCTGTTGCCCGCGCAGATAGATTGATGAATCCACTTGAACAATTAAAACTCAGCGCCCAACTCCCTACCCCCAAAGGGGTAGCGCTGGCCGTGCTCGAAATCTCCCGGCGCGAAAATGCAACCCTGGGCGAAGTCGCACGCGTGGTGCAAACCGATCCCGCGTTATCGGGACGCCTGATCAAGCTGGCCAATACCAATTCGTACATCTCGCGGCCGGTCGTGTCCGTGCAGGAAGCCGTGGTGCGTCAGGGCATGACATCAGTACGCCAGCTTGCCCTGGGGTTTTCCTTGCTGGACCAATACCGTGCGGGTGCCTGCGAAGGCTTTGACTATCAGGCTTACTGGTCGCATTCGCTGCTGATGGGACTGGCCATGCAGGCACTTGGCACACGGGTTCGATCGGCTTCCACCGATGAATTGTTCATTTGCGGTTTGCTGGCACAGGTCGGGCAACTCGCGCTGGCAACCGCCTATCCGATTGAATACAGTAACGTGCTGGCCGCTTACCAGTCCGACCGCTCGCAATCGCTTCTCTTGCTGGAACGGGCACAACTGGAAACCGACCATACCGAATTGGGTATCGTGATGATGGCCGACTGGGGCTTGCCCAGGGTATTCATCGAGCCGCTTGCCTGTTACGAAACGCCACAACGCGCCAATTTCGCCCAGGATTCGCGCTCCCACAGCCTGATGCTGATCTTGCAGTTGTCGCACCGGCTGGCAGATTTTGGACTTGCCGGCGCCGATGCCCGTCCGTATTTGGCGAAAGAGTGGATCATCCAGGCCGAAGCACTCGACCTCACGCCCGAAACGGCTGGCGGATTTATCGACAAGGTGATTGCAAGCTGGTGCGAGTGGGGCGAAATGCTGAAAATTCCCACTGCATCCCTCCCCCCCTTCGAGGATATCAGCCAGGGGCTGACCGCCCCCCCGGACGACCAGTTGCCCCTGCGCATCATCGTCGCGGATGGCAATGTCACAAGCCGCCGCAAAACCGTCGCCTTGCTGGTCGAGGACAGCGCGCATATCGTCTATCCGGCAGAAGATGGCAAGACCGCGCTGGCGCTGGCCATGGAAGTACTGCCGCATGTCATCATTACACGCGACAAACTCCCCGGGATCGACGGCGCCGAGTTGTGTCACGCCTTGCGCGCAACGGAAGAAGGTCGCCGCATGCATATCCTGCTGATGGGTGACGACGACGCTGAACGTTTGCAGATGCATACCGACGAATCCAGCGTGGATGGCTATGTTTCCAGCGCGATCAGCGCGCAAGGGTTGCGCATTCGGCTATTCGCCGCACAACGCCTGCTGCAATTGCAGAACAACTGGGAGAAAGATCGGGCCCAACTGCGCCAGATTGCCGCCGAACTCGCCGTGGCCAATCGCCGTCTGGCCACGGCGGCACTGACCGACTCACTAACCGGACTCTCCAATCGTCGCTCGGCGATGGATCAACTCCAGCAAATCTGGAGTGCCTCCACACGCTCCGGCATGCCGCTTTCACTGATCGTGCTCGACATCGATCACTTCAAGCTGATCAATGACACCTACGGCCATGCGGTAGGGGATGTTGTGTTGCGTGAAACCGCCGAGATACTGCGCAAATCAGCCCGTCTGGGAGACAGCGTCAGCCGCATCGGGGGTGAAGAGTTCCTGGTCATTTGTCCCAACACCGACATCAAGGCAGCCACTCAAGTCGCTGAACGATTGCGCATGACGCTTGAATCCAACGGGATCACGGTTGGGCGCGAAGAACAAACCATCAGCGTCACCGCCAGCTTCGGCATATCCGCCAGGCAAACCAGCACGTCCGACATTGATGCCCTGGTCAATACTGCAGACCTTGCGCTTTATGCGGCCAAACAGGCGGGGCGCAATCGATCTTGCGTTCGCTAACCGGGCCCAAGCTTGCCCGGGGCAATAAAAAAGGAGTGGCCATTTAAGTGGCCACTCCTTTTTTATTGCCTGCCGCCAAGGTCAATACTTCAGATAAAGGCCTTTTTGCTTGGCGTAATAAAGCGCCAGGTCCTGCATATCGGCATCAGTCAAAGTTTGAACCTGACCCGCCATGATGGGATTTTTGCGCTTGCCGGATTTGTAAGCCTTGAGTGAGTGATACAGGTAGTCACGATTCTGCCCCGCCAATTTGGGGAATGAAGACACCGAACTCACGCCATCAGGACCATGGCAAGCCAGGCAGGCGCTAGATTTGGCTTTGCCCGCTTCAAAATTGCCGGCGGCGTATACAGGTAACGAAAAAACCAGCGCAACGCTCGCAGAGACAAGAAGGAATTTTTTCATAAGAGTCTCCACGATTATTTGACAGGACCGCTATACGACGATGCGTAATAGGCCGCAAGGTCATCGATGTCCTGCTCGCTCAAGCTCCCCACGATGGCATCCATGCTGGGATGGCTACGTTCACCCGATTGATATGCCTTGAGCGCAGCGACCAGATAATCAGCATGTTGCCCACCCAGTTTGGGCACGCTGTACACACTTGGATAGGCGGTACGCCAACCTGGTATGCCATGACAACCAGCACACATCGAGGTTTTGGTTTTCCCCATCACAGGGTCGCCTGCAGCTTGAGCAGACAGCGCAAGACTCATTAGAACGGATACACACAGTGTCATCGTGGTCAGTTTCATCATCCTCGCTCTTCCCGGTTGGATTTGCTGAACCCTGTTCTTCGCAGGAGTTGTCCGCAATTATGACCCGAAGTGCCCGGGCAATACGTATCAGACAGACAAAAAATCCTTTTATGACAATGAGTTATAACATTATCCGCTAATATTCTTCTAGAGTACTTGGCGCAGGCAAAATGCCTGAGTCATTGAAAGGAGCACCTGTTTCTTAAACAAATAACAAGGCCTGGCTCAAGCGTGAACGAGCCAGACCCCGAATGCCACCGCATCAAATTCGTGGCGGAAAATTTCGGTATCCCCATCAAACAACAAGGGCACATCCCAGCCAAAGCGGGCTTTCAACGCCGGATCCTTGTCCACATCCACTTCGATCAGACGATACGTGCCGGCCCGCGCGCGCACCTGCTCCGCCATCTCATCGCACAGCGGGCATCCCGCTCGTGTGAACAGCGTTAGGTGCTGCTCAGGCATGCATCACTCTGCCGAAATCTTCAGGGGAACGTACAGCGAGCCTTCGCCGCGGCGCACCAGAATGGCAACGACTTTTCCAACAGGCACAGACGCGATGGCATTACGGTAGGCCTCAACCGTGGGCAGTTTTCTGTTGTTCAGGGCCAGGATGACGTCACCGCTGCGCAGGCCTGCGCGCAAGGCATCACCCGTGACATCTTCGACCAGCAAGCCATAGTCGATTTTGAGTTCGCGTCGCTGCTCAACCGTGAGCTCGGACAGCGCCAGGCCGCCACGGGCAAAAGCTTTACCCGGCTTGCCCGCCACCTGATTTTCGGCGGGCAACTCGGTCAGCACGACGCGAATCGTCTGGGCTTTACCTTTGCGCCAGACTTCGAGGGGGATCGTGCTGCCGGGTTTGACGGTGCCCACCATGCGCGGCAGATCCCCGGAGTTTTCAACCGGCTTGCCGTTGAACTTCAGGATCACATCGGCAACTTGCAAGCCTGCTTTGGCCGCAGGTCCATCAGGCTGCACCTGTGCAATCAATGCCCCGCGAGCGCGATCCAGCCCAAACGATTCCGCAAGATCGTTGCTGACTTCCTGAATCACTACCCCCAGCCAGCCGCGCGAGACTTTTCCACCTGACTTGAGTTGCCCCACCACTTCCATCGCAACGTCGATAGGGATAGCGAACGACACGCCCTGATATCCCCCGCTGCGGCTATAGATTTGCGAATTGATGCCGACCACTTCACCCTTCATGTTGAACAGGGGGCCACCCGAGTTGCCGGGATTGATTGCCACGTCAGTCTGGATGTAGGGCACATAGCTTTCCGAAGGTAATGAACGGCCCTTTGCTGAAACGATGCCAGAAGTAACCGAGTTTTCGAATCCGAAAGGCGAACCTATCGCCGCGACGGCTTCACCGACGCGCAAGGCATCCGGATTACCCAGCTTCACGGCAGGCAGATTTTTAGCTGTAATTTTCAGCACGGCGACATCGGTACGCGCGTCGGTGCCGATCACCTTGGCGATGAATTTTCGCTTGTCAGTAAGTTTGACGACAACCTCATCGGCCCCGTCCACCACGTGGGCATTGGTCAAAACGGTGCCATCGCTGCCAACGATAAACCCGGATCCTGTTCCATGGCTGGGTGTACCCGGCGTGGCCGCACCCGGGGCACCGGGCATGCCTGGCATGCCCGGAAAAAAGCGACGAAAAAACTCCTGCATGTTTTCGTCATCCGGCATACCCATGGACCCGCGTCTGGCGAGCGTCGTAGTACTGATGTTGACCACGGCCGGACCCTGCGATTCGACCAGATCAGCCACATCCATCACAGCTGTTGCCCATGTAGACCAAACCAGCGCGCCTACCATTGCCACCCTAGTCAAAACCATTCGCATACTCGCTACCCTTTCATCAAACGAATCATCTCTTCACGTCGCAACACCACTGGCCGCGCGGCCTGCGTATTGCGCGCCAGCAACCAGGCGACCGCGCCCCCCAACAACACACCAATCAAGGCGGGTCCGTCACCCGACTCAAAAACCTGGGAAAGCAATGCGCCTCCCAGCATCAAGGCCAGAGGCCGACCATAGGCACGCAGTGCACTGTTCAACACGCTGCCGTTGGCAATTCCGACAATCGCACGGTCACCCGGTGCCAGTGACAGATCACAATCCACCCGGAACAGACGCGGCTTGCGCTGGAACAGTTCGGCAATCCGCCGCGACGAACATCCCTGCCCCCCGCACGTTCCACAGCCTGAAGGCTCGACCGCCTGTACCCAAATTCCGTCCGAAGCTGTCTTGATAACTTCGACGGTCTGTTCGAGCATGCTTGGTTCAGACACCGAATTGCGCCCGGTCTGGCTCACTGTTTTTCCACCGAATTACCTGTTTCGATCAATGCGGCGTTGGGGACTTCACCCAATGTGGTGACGGAATAGCCATCCACCTCGCGCGCATACACCCCGATGGCACCTTCGGCAGCCAGTCCCTGCATCTTCGGCATTTTCGGGTTGACCGGTTCGAGGAACATTGACAACACGCTCAAGCCATCGGAGTACACCAGATGGGTCACCGGCATCTGTTTGCCGGGCAGCGCTCTGACTGCCGCCTGGACCTGGACAAAGCCGGGCGGCGGCGTGACATTCCAAGCCACGCTGGCGGGCTGATCCAGACTCGCTTTCAAAATGCTTTTGCCTGCAAGATCATTGAAAAAGAATCGGGAATCAGGCGCTTTACCGATCTGAACTTCAGAAAAAACAAACATCGACACCACTTTTCCGCTGTCATTCACAATGCGCGACTTGAGAGGCAGTCCCGTCAATTTGTCGAGCCACAGGTTGTAAGCGTAGCGATAGCCATCTCGCGGTTCCAGCAGCAATACCTGGCAGGAACGCCCGGCCACACGTTCGGAACCGCCCAGTTTGGCAGTGTAAAAATCCAGTAGCGTGGCCGGATTCTCCGGCAGCAACGCCGGGAAAAAACGACGCGGTGCGTTGCGCTCCAACCGCACCTGTTTGCCCCCCGGAAGATGGCAGTAGACGTCATTGTTGATGCGCAAAAACTGGCGCGGCATTCCGTCCAGCACTTCGACCTTTTCCTGTTCACCCTTTGCATCGACGCGATGCAACACACGCAAAACTTCTATGTGTTCGCCATGGTGATAGACATACACGCCGCTGTAATTTTGTTGCCTCGCAGCCGTTTCTGCCCGCTTGAGCCAGTCGAGGGCGCTATCGGCATAGGCTGGAACCGCAATGGTCAAAACAGACAACACCAGACATCCAGCCAGTGCGGCGAACCAGTCGACTCGCTGCACCCTACCCATCGTCTGCATTAACGGGGTTCCTCCGCAAGCGCGACTGTACGCTGATAAGGCGAGACCACCGCCATCGGGGCAAATTCCTGATGCGCAACCAGATAGGGCGCCAACCGGGCCTCGTCACGGGCCGGAACGGTTGCCTGCGCAACCTGCTGAAAGGCCGGTGCCATCGCCATCGGCAGGGTCGCCGGCGCATCTTGCTGCATGCCGCTGACAATCACCATGCCCCACACCGCAAGCGAGGCAAACGAAGCAACTGCCACGCGCTGCGGCCAGACGCTGCGACGTGGCGCAAGCACGGTCGGCTCCGTCGCCAATTGCGCCGACAAACGCGCCATGAAGTCATCCGACACCGGCGCTGTGCCGCGCATCAGGTCGCCGATGAGATGGTAATCAGACCAGTCTTGTCGCAGGGTTTCGTCACGCTTCAGGGCTGCAACACAGGCCACGATTTCAGCGTGCGTCGCCGCGCCATCCAGCGCAGCGGACAACAATTGACTGCTGTCTTCCGACGGGGAAAAGGTTGTCCGGGAAAAGACATTGGGTTTGCGGAGAGCTGACATGGTTACCACCTTTTATCCTGACTGGTGCCCAACATCGGGCGTATCTTGATTGCGATCGCTTCGCGCGCGCGAAAAATCCGTGAACGAACCGTACCGATCGGACAGTCCATCATCTGCGCAATGTCCTCGTAGCTCATGCCCTCGATCTCGCGCAGCGTAATGGCGGTTCGCAACTCCTCGGGCAAGGCTTCGACCGCTTCATTCACGGCTTGGGCGACTTGTTTGGACTGAAGTTCCGTTTCCGGCGTGGCAATTTCGCGCAGCAAATCACCTTCTTCATAATTTTCTGCATCTTCCGCCTGCACATCCGACGACACCGGCTGTTTCTTGCGCGCCACCAGATAGTTTTTGGCGGTATTGACGCCAATGCGATATAGCCAGGTGTAAAACGCACTTTCACCCCTGAATCCCGGCAATGCGCGATAGGCCTTGATGAAGGCCTCCTGCGTGATGTCTTCCACCTCGGCTGAATCGCGCACCATGCGCGACAGCAAGCGACCGAGCTTGCGATGATATTTGATCACCAACAGCTCGAACGCACGCTTGTCGCCCTGCTGGGCCCGTTCGACCAACACTTGATCCAATTCGCGATCCGACATAACTCCCTAGCTGCTTTTTATTGTGGTGAGAAGTATACGTGACCGCATATTCCAAACTGTGAGCATGCCGTAATGAAAAAGTTCATCCGGAACCGGGTTATTCTTGCCAGGTTTGAGCCTACCCGCATCTTCCGACACCATGCACAGATATGACGTCCTCATCCTCGGCAGCGGCCTCGCTGCGCTGACCACCGCACTCAAGCTGGCCGATCAGCGCCGGGTAGCCATCGTCACCAAGCGACAGATGATCGATGGCGCCAGTGACTGGGCACAAGGCGGGATTGCTGCGGCAATCGATATCGGTGACTCGGTCGAAGCTCACGTGCATGACACCATGGTTGCCGGCGGCGGATTGTGTGACGAAGCCGTTACCCACCAAGTGGCCAGCCAGGCACGCGAGATGATCGCCTGGCTCACCACCAACGGCGTGGCTTTTACGCCCGACCCCGCCACCCCGGGTGGGCTGCATCTGGCGCGCGAGGGCGGCCACTCGATGCGCCGCGTGGTGCATGCCACCGACGCCACCGGGCATGCGGTGCAAACCAGCCTGCTCGATAAGGTGCGGAGCCATCCCAACATCGACGCGTTTGAGCAGCACGTCGCGATCGATCTCATCAGCGGCAAACGCGCAGGCGGGTCTGACCGGCAAATTCACGGCGCCTATGCGCTTAACAAAGAGACGGGCGAAGTCGAAACGTTTTCCGCTGGCCACACCGTGCTGGCCACCGGCGGCGCAGGCAAGGTCTATCTTTACACCACCAATCCCGACACCTCGACCGGCGACGGCATCGCAATGGCCTGGCGCGCCGGTTGCCGCGTCGCCAACCTCGAATTCGTGCAATTTCACCCCACCTGCCTGTTCCACCCGCATGCCAAATCCTTCCTGATTTCCGAAGCGGTGCGCGGCGAAGGCGGCCATTTGCTGCTGCCCGACGGCAGCCGCTTCATGCATCTGCATGACGAACGTGCCGAACTCGCACCCCGTGACGTGGTGGCACGCGCAATCGACTTCGAGATGAAAAAACGCGGCATCGATTGCGTCTATCTCGACATCAGCCATAAACCCGCTGAATTCGTGCGCGAACACTTCCCGACGATTTACCGCCGCTGCCTTGAATTCGGCATCGACATCACCCGACAGCCGATCCCGGTGGTGCCGGCCGCGCACTACACCTGCGGCGGCGTGGTTACCGACCTCAATGCGCGCACCGATTTATGTAATCTGCATGCGGTCGGCGAAGTCACGTTCACTGGCTTGCATGGCGCGAACCGGCTGGCGTCGAACTCGCTGCTCGAATGTCTGGTATTCGGCCATGCCGCTGCCGCAGACATTCTCGTCACGCCGCCCGCTCCCGCGCTGGACTTGCCTGCATGGGATGCCTCGCGCGTCACCGATGCCGATGAAGAAGTGGTGATCTCGCACAACTGGGATGAGCTGCGTCGTTTCATGTGGGACTACGTCGGCATCGTGCGCACCAACAAGCGGTTGGTGCGCGCTGCCCATCGCATCCGCCTGCTGCGCGCTGAAATCGACGAGTTCTACCGCAACTTCCGCGTCAGCAACGATCTGATTGAACTGCGCAACCTGGTGCAAAGCGCCGATCTCATCATTCGCTCGGCGCAGTTGCGCCAGGAAAGCCGCGGCCTGCATTTCAGCCGGGACTACCCTGAAACCCTGCCGGTTGCCGGCAATACCGTACTCAACCCGCGTCCGGGGACGATGTGTCCGAGCGTGTGCGGCGTATCCAGCGCAGAGACACCCTGAGCCGGCGCAACTCTTCGGCAGATGCGCTGTCAGGCAGCAAGGTCAGGTTGCGCAACACCTGCCCGTCAAAACGATAACGCAGCACGATCAGCCCGGTTGAGACAAAGCTATCCCCCAGCACCGCGACATTGCACCACTCGTCTGCATCACCCAGACCTTGCAGCTGGCCATCCGCAGCGATGCGCAGACGCGGCAATGTGGATGTCTGTCGCCAGCGCCACGCGCTAAAACTAGCCACCACGACACCCAACACCAGTTGCACGCTGCCCGGCAAGTTCGCGAGATAAATGGCAACTAGCGCAAACAACGCCATCCCTACCCGCAACAGCCCCAACAGGCGTGAGGATTTCAGCTCAATCTCGTGCATCCGCGTGTACACTTTCGACGGTTAAATCTGCCGGAATAGTAACGTGATCGAATCCTGGAAAGTTTTTCTGCAATCCCAAGGCGCGCTGATTGAAGGTCGCAGCGTGCTGCACTTCGGCGATCCCGCCGCCGAACGCGCGGCTGCAGTGGATGGCACCATCCTGGCTGACCTGTCGCAACTGGGCGTCATCGCCTTTACCGGTGACGATGCCGCCACGTTCCTGCAAAACCAGCTGACCAACGACGTGCGCAACCTGCACGCTGACAATGCCCAATGGAATGGCTACTGCAGCCCCAAAGGACGCCTGCTCGGCAACTTTCTGATGTGGCGGCAAGCCGACGACTATTGCCTGCAACTGGCAGGCGACATTCTGCCCGGCGTGCAAAAACGCCTCGCCATGTTCATCATGCGTGCCAAAGTACAGGTCCGCGATGCCAGCGATGAAAGCGTGCGACTGGTGGTGGCGGGCAAACAGGCCGCCGCTGTGGTTAGCGCCGCCCTGGGCGCAATTCCGGAAGCGGCAATGCGCTCGCTTGCGGTTGCAGCAGGCCAGGTGATTCGGGTCGGTGACGACAAGTTCGTGCTCTCGATCGCTCCCGAGCGCGCTGCCGCCGTGTGGCAAACCCTGCGTGGCTCGGCCTCCCCGGTCGGCGCACCGGTATGGGACTGGTTGCGACTCAATTCGGGTATTCCGATGATCGTCGGCGCGACCCAAGAGCTGTTCGTGCCGCAGATGGTCAACCTCGAAGTCATCGGCGGCGTGAGTTTTCAGAAAGGCTGCTATCCCGGCCAGGAAATCGTTGCGCGCAGCCAATACCTGGGCAAGCTCAAGCGCCGCATGTTTCTGGCCCACGTCGATGCAGAAGCCGCACCCGGTGACGCGCTTTACAGTGTGGATATGGACGGCCAGGCCACCGGCACCGTGGTCAATGCAGCGCCGGCACCTGATGGCGGATTCGATGTGCTGGTCGTCGCCCAGGTCGAAAGCGCAAACACACAGACCCTGCACCTGAAAGCCGCCGATGGTGCTGCGCTTACGCTCAAGCCCCTGCCTTACGCGCTACCCGAGTAAGTGCGGCATGTCTATGTCTATTACCGGATTGACCTGACACAGGCCAGACTGGCCGGCAACCGCATCGACGCGCTACTGCTCGCGATGGCGACCTATTGCGGCCAACCCCCGCATCGCATGCAGCGGTGTGACGATCCGGCGACCTGGATGGAAACCTACCCTGGCATTTCCGATTTTGAGGCGTTTTCTGCTGCCTTGAATGACGCAATCAACACGCTGGCCTATAGCGAATTTGTTGTGGGGGAACGCCATCTTGAATGCTTTTTCGCACCCGTTATTTCCCTCTAGGCAGCAATCCGCCGGAGGATGTCGAACGGGCGTGGCGCGCTTGGATTTTGCCCTGCACGATCTATACATAACGCCTTAACCCAAGGAGATCTTCATGGCGGACAACAGCAAAATGGACGCGCGGGAAAACGGCAAGGCGCAGGAGCATGGCCATCTCACCGAACTGGATGAGTGGACCGAAGAACAGGCCATCGCCATGGCTCGACAGGACGGACTGGAACTCAGCGACGACCATCTCGCCGTCATTCGCTATCTGCGCGATTGCTACGCCGACCACGGCGGCACGATCACCGCACACGTGCTGACGCATACGCTGGAAGAGGAGTTTGCCGGGTTGGGCGGACACAAGCATTTAAGCACACTGTTTCCACTGGGATTGATTGCCCAAGCCACCCGCTATGCCGGGTTGCCGATGCCACCGGGAACCCGCGACCCGACATTCGGCATCACCCATTAACGCGTCTTCAGTCGGTTTCCTGCACCGTAACGCGCGCAGCCAGCGCGCACAGCAGTTCATAGCTACTGGTGCGGGCAGCTGCGGCGACCGTATCGACCGGCAATCCTTCCCCCCACAGCACGACCGGGCTCCCCACCCCTGTGTCAGGGTATTCGCTCAAATCCACACACAACATGTCCATTGACACCCGCCCAAGCGTTCGGGTCAGACGGCCACTGACCCGTATCGGCGTGCCTGTTGGCGCATTCTGCGGATAACCGTCCGCATAGCCGCATGCAACCACCCCCACCCGCATCGCCCGTTCGGCACGATACAGCTGGCCATAGCCCACCCCCTCGCCTGCCTGCAGGGTCTGCACACTGATGATTTCAGATTGCAGCGTCATCGCGGGGCGTAGCCCCAGATGTTCGGCCGACACCTCGGCAAAAGGCGTCGCGCCATACAGCATCAAACCAGGACGCACCCACGCCCCCTGCGTATCGGGGTAGCGCAGTAGCGCCGCCGAATTGGCACTGCTCCAGGGCAAATCGTAATCAGCCATTTCGCGCAGAAACGGCTGCAATTGCCACGCCACGCCGGCAGCTTCATCTGCTTGCGCAAAATGGGTCATCAAGGTGACACTGGCCACACCGGGTAAATTTCGCGCCCGCGCGACGATGTCCGCATGTTCCGCGAGAGGAAAGCCCAACCGGTGCATACCGCTATCGAATTTCAGGAAAACATGGATTGGACGTGCGGGAGGCAACCGCTGCAACCAGTCGAGTTGCGCTGCATGATGCAGCACCGGCCGCAAATCCAGCTCGGAGCACGTCGCGATCTCGTCTGCGCCAAACAAGCCTTCGAGCAACAGAATCGGCTGCTGCACCCCCATTAGCCGCAGGTTGGCGGCCTCTTCAAGCGTCAATACCGCAAAGCCATCGGCCGATGCCAGTGCCCGTCGAGCACGCGACAGCCCGTGTCCGTAAGCATTCGCCTTGACCACTGCAAACACGCGCGCCGCACCCGCATGGTCGCGCGCCACGCGCAGGTTGTGCGCCAGTGCACCAAGAGAAATACGCGCCAGAATGGGACGCATGAGATCAATACGAGCCGGGCTGCGCCAGCGATTCGAAGCGCGTGTACTCACCGATGAAAGCAAGCCGCACGGTACCGATCGGGCCGTTACGCTGCTTGCTGATGATGATTTCGGCCGTGCCCTTGTCTTGCGTGTCGGGGTTGTAAACCTCGTCCCGGTAAATGAACAGGATGACGTCGGCATCCTGCTCGATGGCGCCCGATTCACGCAGGTCGGACATCACCGGGCGTTTATTGGGCCGCTGTTCCAGTCCACGGTTCAACTGCGACAGCGCGACCACCGGGACCTGCAGTTCTTTGGCCAGGCCTTTCAGCGCGCGCGAGATTTCCGAAATCTCGGTTGCCCGGTTTTCGCTACTGCCCGTATTACTGCCCGACATCAATTGCAAGTAGTCGATCACGATCAGGCCCAGCTTGCCGCACTGGCGCATCAGACGCCGCGCGCGGGCACGCAGTTCGAGCACATTGAGTCCGGGCGTTTCGTCTATGAATATCGGCGCTTCATTGAGCTTGCCCAACGCATAAGTGAGGCGCTGCCAGTCGTCCTCACCGAGTTTGCCGGTGCGCAAACGGTGTTGATCCAGCTTGCCCACCGAACCAATCATCCGCATCACCAACTGCGCACCGCCCATTTCCATTGAAAATACTGCCACCGGCAAGCCGGTATCGAGCGCGACGTTTTCGGCCATGTTGAGCGAAAACGCAGTTTTACCCATCGACGGCCGTCCCGCGACAATGACCAGATCGCCAGGTTGCAAGCCCGAAGTTTTCTGGTCGAGGTCATGGAAGCCGGTGGGCACGCCAGTGATGCCGGAATCATTGTCCCGGTGATACAACTCATCGATGCGCTCAACGACTTCTTTCAGCAAGGGCTTGATTTCGACAAACCCGACCTGACCGCGATTACCGGACTCGGCAATCTCGAACACCTTGGCTTCAGCCTCGTCGAGCAATTGCGAGGCGCTACGCCCACCGGGAGAATACGCGGTGTCGGCAATGCCGGTCGCTACTTCAGCCAGGCGGCGCATCACCGAGCGCTCGCGCACGATTTCAGCATAGCGGCGAATGTTGGCAGCCGATGGCGTATTGCTTGCCAACGCGACGATGTAAGCAAGTCCGCCAACGCTTTCCAGATGGCCAAGTGACTGCAAGGCTTCCGCCACTGTCACGGCATCGGCTGGCCGGTTCTCTGCAATCTGCCGCACAATCGCACGCAAAATCTGGCGATGATCCTGGCGGTATAGATCGCTTTCCGACACCACATCACCAATACGATCCCAAGCGCTGTTATCGAGCAGCAGACCACCCAAAACGGCTTGTTCAGCCTCCAGCGAGTGGGGCGGCAGGCGCATTTGCGCCAATTGGGGATCGGTACTTGCGGATAAGGGATAGATAGCGGCCATTTCGGAATTTTAGTCTTCGCGCCCATGCTGACCAAGGGATAAGACTGTGGATAAGACATGAACAGAGGGGTATAAAAAAGGGGAGCCCAAGGCTCCCCTTATTGGCATCATCGGCGAGATTACTGTTCGCCGACCACCACCACCGTAATGTTCGCGGTGACATCGGAATGCAGCGCCAGCACCACGCTGTATTCGCCAATGGCCTTGAGCGGACCCTCGGGCAAACGCACGTCAGCCTTGGCAACATCGTGGCCTTGTGCTTTCAATGCATCAGCAATATCGGCATTGGTAATGGAACCAAACAAGCGGCCATCGACACCGGCTTTCTGGCCGATTTTGACACTGCTGCCTTCCAGCTTTGCGCCACGGCTCTGCGCGTCCGCGAGTTTCACGGCAGCCACCCGTTCCAGTTCAGCCTTCTGCTCTGCAAACGCAGCCATGTTGGCCTGTGTGGCACGGCGCGCACGCCCGGAAGGAATCAGGAAGTTGCGGGCATAGCCGTCTTTCACCTTGACCACATCACCCAGGTTGCCCAGGTTGACGACTTTGTCGATCAGAATGATTTGCATGGTCGTCTCCTTAATGCAGATTGGTGTAAGGCATCAACGCAAGAAAGCGCGCACGCTTGATTGCGGTACCCAGCTGGCGCTGGTAATGCGCCTTGGTGCCGGTAATGCGTGCCGGGATGATACGGCTGTTTTCAGCGATGAATTCCTTCAGCACTTCGATGTCCTTGTAGTCCACCTCGACGACCTTGTCGACGGTAAAGCGGCAGAACTTGCGACGCTTGAAGAGACCACGATTGCCGCTATCGCGACCCCCTTTTTTGGCGAACTTGCCGCCTGATTTACCACCCATGGGACGTGCCATGATTATTCCTTTTCGATTCGATTCAATATCAAGAGAAGTTGCCGGCTGTTCACACTGCGTCGATTCAACGCGCCTTCCATCTTGACCTGCGTACCAACGGTAATCTGCGTGAGCTGACTTGCCAGCGATCCACTCGCCTGCACGGTCAATTCGCATTCCACCTGCCGAGTCTGGCTGGCGACGGTCTGACTGCTACGGTGATGAACCACCGCTTCGACAATCGGCACGCCAGCCGGGCTGTAACGCAAAGGGTCAATCTGGATAAGCGCTCCGCTGATGACCAGCCTATTCACTCATTCAGGCTTCGGCGGGCTGCTCGGCGGCGGCGACTTCTGCCTTAACCGCTTCAGGCTTGGCGCCTTCCATCATGTCGCGCGATTTTTCTTCCTTCATCATCGGCGATGCCGTGGTCTCGGCAGCTTTACGCTTGATGGTTAGATGACGCAGCACGGCATCATTGAACTTGAAGCCATGATCGAGTTCGTCCAGCGTCTCCTGGTCGCACTCGATGTTCATCAGCACGTAATGCGCCTTGTGAATTTTCTGGATCGGGTAAGCCATCTGACGACGGCCCCAGTCTTCCAGGCGATGGATGCTACCGCCGCGTGCGGAGATATTGGCGCGATAGCGCTCGATCATGGCGGGCACTTGCTCGCTCTGATCCGGATGGACGATAAATACGATTTCGTAATGCCGCATTAAAATTCCTTTCGGTTAAGCCCCCCGCTGCGGTGCGGTGGAGCAAGGTTAAATTGGCCAAGGCTAAAAACCGCCCAGGTCAAAAAACAATCCCCGGCAAACCGGGGACTGCGCATATTACGCTTTTCGCCTGATTAATCAAGCACACGGGTCGTCGGCAGCGAGTACGCAGTCGACGTAATACTTGCCTTCGTCTCCATTCTCGACCAGACCGTGCACATCTGTTTCGAAACCGGGGAAACGCCCATTGAAATCACGGGTAAATTGCAGATAGCGGACAATGGTTGCATTGAAGCGCTCCCCTGGAATCAGCAACGGAATACCTGGTGGATACGGCGTCACCAGCATGGCCGTGATACGGCCTTCGAGCTTGTCGATTTCAACCCGCTCGATTTCACGATGCGCCATCTTGGCAAAGGCATCAGCCGGTTTCATCGCCGGATCCATCTCGGACAAGTACATTTCTGTCGTCAAACGAGCAACATCGTTAGCTTTGTAGACTGTGTGGATCTGCTCACACAACTCTTTCAACCCGGTTCGTTCGTAACGCGGATGTTTGACCACAAACTCGGGTAACACGCGCCAAAGTGGCTGGTTCTGGTCGTAATCCGACTTGAACTGCTGCAACGCCGTGACCAACGTGTTCCAGCGGCCCTTGGTAATGCCGATGGTGAACATGATGAAGAAGGAATACAGCCCGGTTTTCTCGACGATGACACCGTGTTCGGCCAGATACTTGGTCACAATCAAGGCCGGGATGCCTGAATCGGCAAAAGCACCGTCCATATCCAACCCCGGGGTGATGAGCGTGGCCTTGATCGGGTCGAGCATGTTGAAGCCGGGCGCGATATTGCCGAACTCGTGCCAACGGTCATTGGCAGTCAGCACCCAGTCCTCGCGCTCGCCAATGCCTTCCTCGGCGAAATCGTTTGGCCCCCACACCTGGAACCACCAGGAATCACCGAATTCGCCATCGACCTTGCGCATGGCGCGGCGGAAATCGAGCGCTTCCTTGATTGACTCCTCGACCAGCGCGGTGCCGCCGGGCGGCTCCATCATCGCCGCTGCAATGTCGCACGAGGCGATGATCGCGTACTGCGGGCTGGTCGACATGTGCATCAGATAGGCTTCATTGAAGCGATGGAAATCGAGTTTTCGGTTCTGCGCATCCTGCACCAGGATTTGCGAGGCCTGACTCAAGCCGGCCAACAGCTTGTGGGTCGACTGGGTGGCGAACACCAATGCATTCTCGGCACGTGGACGGTCTTTTCCGATGGCATGCATGCCGCGATAAAAATCGTGGAAAGTCGCGTGCGGCAGCCAGGCTTCATCAAAATGCAGGGTGTCGACCGTGTCGCCCAGCAGTTCCTTGATCATGTCGACGTTGTACAGGATGCCGTCGTAGGTCGATTGCGTAATCGTAAGAATGCGCGGACCGCCCTTTGCGTGCTTGGCGAACGGATGCGCGGCGATTTTGCGGGCGATATTCTCGGGTCGGAACTCGTCCATCGGAATCGGCCCGATGATGCCGTAGTGGTTGCGGGTCGGCGTCAAAAAGATCGGGATCGCACCGCACATGATGATCGCGTGCAGGATCGACTTGTGGCAATTGCGGTCGACCACGACGATGTCGCCCGACGCCACGTTGGCGTGCCACACCATCTTGTTCGACGATGAGGTGCCGTTGGTTACAAAGAAAAGATGATCGCAATTAAAGATGCGTGCGGCATTGCGCTCGGATGCAGCAACGGGGCCGGTGTGGTCCAGCAGCTGCCCCAGTTCGTCAACTGCATTACAGACGTCAGCACGCAACAGATTCTCGCCAAAAAACTGGTGGAACATCTGACCGATCGGCGACTTCAAAAACGCCACCCCGCCCGAATGTCCGGGGCAATGCCAGGAATACGAGCCGTCAGCGGCATAGTGTGTCAGCGCACGAAAGAATGGCGGCACCAGCGAATCGAGATAGGTGCGCGCTTCACGCAGGATGTAACGCGCAAGAAACTCCGGCGTGTCTTCCAGCATGTGGATGAAGCCGTTAAGCTCGCGCAGGATGTCATTGGGAATGTGACGCGCGGTACGAGTTTCGCCATGCAGAAAAATCGGGATTTCGGCATTGCGGAAACGCACCTCCTCGACAAATCCACGCAGCTTTTGCAGCGCCGCCTGCGCATCCTCGGCACTCCCTGCAAGCTCCTCATCGTCGATCGACAGCACAAAGGCCGAGGCGCGTGCCTGCTGTTGCGCAAACGAAGTCAGGTCGCCGTAATTGGTGACGCCCAACACCTCGATACCTTCTTTTTCAATGGCATCAGCAAGCGCACGTATACCCAAACCCGAAGCATTCTCGGAGCGGAAATCTTCGTCAATAATGACGACAGGGAAACGAAAGCGCATGGCGTAACCTTTGGAAGGCCGTAAGAAAGACGCGGATTGTACGACTTGGAAGTTAAATCTTTACCAGCGTCAGATTTTGGGGAGGGTAACGCCCATCTGGCCTTGGTATTTTCCGCCGCGATCCTTGTACGAGATTTCGCACACTTCATCGGATTCGAGAAACAGCATTTGCGCCACGCCCTCGTTGGCGTAGATGCGCGCAGGTAATGGCGTGGTATTGGAAAACTCGAGCGTCACGTGGCCTTCCCACTCAGGTTCAAGCGGTGTCACGTTGACAATAATGCCGCAGCGGGCATAGGTGCTCTTACCCAGACAAATCGTCAGGACACTACGCGGAATACGAAAATATTCCACCGTGCGCGCCAGCGCGAATGAATTGGGTGGAATGATGCAGGAGTCGCCTTTGACCTCGACGAAGGAATTCGGGTCAAACGCTTTGGGGTCGACAATCGTGCTGTTGATATTGGTGAACAACTTGAATTCGTTCGCACAGCGCACGTCGTAACCATAGCTGGACGTGCCATACGAAACAATCGAGCGGCCGCCAACCGCTTTGACTTGACCGGGTTCGAATGGCTCGATCATGCCGTGATCCGTTGCCATGCGACGGATCCAGCGGTCAGACTTGATGCTCATCAGGTATTGGAAATCACAATGCTGGGGAATTTGGCAGAGTGATCTACAGCAGTTTCGCCAATCTTGACGGCCACGCGACGTGCGATCTGCTTGTAGATATCGGTTACGCGACCATCCGGGTCGGCCACCACTGACGGCTTACCGGAATCGGTATCGGCACGGATCGCACCGTCCAGCGGCAATGCGCCGAGGAACTCCACGCTGTAATCCTTGCACATGCGCTCGCCGCCGCCTTCGCCAAAGATGCGCTCCTCGTTGCCGCATTTCGAGCAAATGTGCAGGCTCATGTTTTCCACCACGCCGATGATCGGAATGCCGACTTTCTCGAACATTTTCAGACCTTTACGCGCATCGATCAACGCGATATCCTGCGGCGTGGTCACGATCACCGCGCCCGTAACCGGCACACGCTGCGCCAGCGTCAACTGGATGTCGCCCGTGCCAGGCGGCAGGTCAACCACCAGGTAATCGAGGTCGGTCCAGTTGGTGTTGTTCAACAGCTGTTCCAGTGCCTGGGTAACCATTGGGCCACGCCACACCATCGGGGTTTCGACGTCGATCAGGAAGCCGATCGACATGGCCTGAATGCCATGACCGATTAGCGGATCAAGGTTTTTACCGTCAGTCGACTCCGGCTTGTCGGTGATGCCGAGCATGGTCGGCTGTGATGGCCCGTAAATATCGGCATCCAGCATACCCACGCGCGCGCCTTCGACTGACAACGCCAGCGCCAGATTGACCGCTGTGGTTGATTTTCCGACGCCACCCTTGCCGGATGCGACAGCAATGATATTTTTCACGCCGGGGATCAGCTTCACACCGCGCTGCACGCTGTGCGACACGATTTTGAAGCTGACGTTGGCGGTCACGCTGGTGACGCCCTCGATAGCCTTGATGCCATCCTCTACTTGTTGCTTGATGCCGGCCAGTTGGCTCTGCGCGGGATAACCGAGCTGAATATCAAGCGAAACGGCGCCGCCGTCGATCTTGATGTTGCGAGCGGATTTGGTCGAGATGTAATCTTTTTGGGTATTGGGATCAATCAAGGCTTGCAGTGCGGTTTGCACCTGAAGTTCGGACACGGCCATATTTTGCTCCAGCAGGTTTATACGTAATCGCCCATTTTAACGAATTCCGCTGAATTAGGAACGACTCAATTTCACTTGTAAGTAGAAAATGCGCGGGATTCCATGCCATTTACAAGGGTATTAACGGCTTTTGCCTGCCATCAGCGGACAGGCCCGAACCTAGCGAGGCTTGACGTAGTGTGCGATCAACACGGCCTCGGGCACACTCAGGCGAATCGCTGCGGCCAATTCGCTGATCGCACCCTGCCGGGGGCGTAAAGACACCCACAACAGATTCAACTTCAGGTTGAGGTCGGCAAACACCACGTCCTGATGCAAAGCCAGAATGGCCTGAATGCAACGCGAAACGCGCTCGATCTCGATGGGCGGGCGGCTGCGCAAACGTGGAATGAGCATCATGAAATCAGTCAGACGCTGCCCTGCGCTGTCATGCGTGGGGGCGATTTGCCACAAGGGCAAACCGGGCTGCGCATCTGGATTGATCGCCAGTGTGGTGGAAGCATAGGCACAAATCTTCATCACCCCTCCACAGTCCTGAACTCAGGGCTTGAACTGCAAATCCAGCGCTGCACCCCGACGCTCATAAGGACGGTGCGTATGTTGCCTGACATGACGCACATCTTTATGCAGATACCGCTCCAACTCCTCGAGCGCTAGCCGGTACACCTCGCGCTTGAAGTCGACGACAGCATCGGTTGGCACCCAATACTCGTTCCAGCGCCAGGCATCGAACTCCGGATGACTGCTGGCCCGTAGCGCGACATCACAATCTCGGCCGGTCAGTCTAAGCAGGAACCATATTTGCTTCTGGCCACGATACAGCCCACGATTGTCACGTCGCGTCCAATGCGCCGGCACGTCGTAGCGCAACCATTCACGCGTGCGCCCCAAGATTCGCACATGCTGGGGTAGCAACCCTACTTCTTCCTGCAACTCCCGGAACATGGCTTGTTCCGGCGTTTCTCCGGCGTTGATACCACCCTGGGGAAACTGCCAGGCGTGTTGATTGATGCGCTTGCCCCAGAAAACCTGGTTGTTCGCATTGCACAACACAATGCCTACGTTCGGGCGGTAACCTTCTCGGTCGATCATGGCCGCCACCATCAGTAATAGTTTGATTGCCTGCATTCTTTCACACCCGCCGGAAATTGCAAACCGGACGCAACACGAAATATGCCATTACCCATTGTTTATATTGAACTAAACGACTCAACACGTGTTTTAAAATAGATGGCTACGGCTAGCCAGTTCTTGTTCATGCAAAGATCAATCCAGCAACGGAACAATGTCCGCCGCCCACTGAAAGTCTCTTGCAAAGCCGCGCAAATCAAGCCCGTATCGGGTTGACAACTCCGCCAAACGGGGTTGCAGGGTATCAAGCCGCTGCATCGCACCCGGTTCGGCGAAAGCAAACACAATCACATTGGTTTTGTTCTGCACCGAGAGCCAGCCCACTTCGCCATCAAATGCGCGCGTCAGGCGTGCAAAGTATTCAGCAAAATCGCCGTCGCGCCCCCACAAATTCACCACCAGCACGCCACCGGGCCGCAATGCGCGGCGGCAGGCAGCATAAAACGTTTGCGTCGCCAGCGCTTCCACCTGATTACCGGAATCGAAACCGTCGAGCAAAATAATGTCTGCGCTACTGGCGTGCTGGCGCATGTAGAGCGCGCCATCTGCCTCAACTACAGTCAGGGTTTCATCGTCCGGCGGCACCTCGAAATGCGCGCGCGCGGCGGCAATCACCCGGGGGTCGATTTCGACTGCCGTAATGCGCGTCTGCGGACGCTGCTTGCGAATGAACTTGGCGAGCGAACCGCCACCAAGGCCGATCATCAGCACATCCTGCGGCATCGGGTTGAACATCAGAAAACCCATCATCGCGCGGGTGTAAGCCAATTCCAGATCCCAAGGCCGGGTGATCCGCATTGCGCTCTGAATCGCCCGGCTGCCCAAATGAAGCACGCGCATGCCACGTTCCTCCGTCACTTCCAGCCCGGCATCGTCTGCCCGGCGCTTGCCTAACTTCAATCGCATTGCCATTTCATCCCCAAATCGAGCGCGAAAGATTACACGTCCACACGGTAAAATGCCGCCTTTCGTCCTTATTGCCCCGTTTTCACCATGCGCGCCAGCCAGTTTTTCATTTCCACCACCAAAGAAGCCCCTTCCGATGCCGAACTGGTCAGCCACAAGCTGATGCTGCGCGCCGGCCTCATCAAGCGCCTCGGCTCGGGCTTGTATACCTGGATGCCGCTGGGCTTGCGCGTGCTGCGCCGGGTCGAGGCGGTGGTGCGCGAAGAAATGAACCGCGCGGGCGCAATCGAACTCTTGATGCCCGCCGTGCAGCCCGCCGAATTGTGGCAAGAAACCGGACGCTGGGCGGTGTTTGGTCCACAGATGCTGAAAATCAAGGATCGCCACGAGCGGGATTTCTGCTTCGGCCCCACCCACGAAGAAGTCATTACCGACGTCGCGCGCCGCGAAATCAAAAGCTATCGGCAGTTGCCCCTCTGCTTCTACCAGATCCAGATGAAATTCCGCGACGAAATCCGTCCACGCTTCGGCGTCATGCGCGCACGCGAATTCCTGATGAAGGACGCCTATTCCTTCCACCCCAGTCATGACAGCCTGGTTGAAACCTATCAAACCATGTACGCCGCCTACACGCGTGTCTTCACCCGCCTGGGGCTGACTTTTCGCGCGGTGGCGGCCGACACTGGCGCCATCGGCGGCTCGGGCTCGCACGAATTCCATGTGCTGGCCGATTCCGGCGAAGACCTGATCGCCTACTGCCCGGACTCGGAATACGCAGCCAACGTCGAACTGGCCGAAGCGCTCGCCCCCGCAGCTCCGCGTGCCGCGCCGCAAGAAATGCTGCGTGAAGTGGATACGCCGAAGCAAACCACCTGCGAAGACGTCGCTGCCCTGCTCGATATTCCGCTTGCCCGCACCGTCAAGCTCATTGCCGGAATGGTGGGCAGCGATACAGGCGAACAGATGGTCATCCTGTTGCTGCGTGGCGACCACATGCTGAACGAAGTCAAGCTGAGCAAGCTGGACGGCATGGCTGATTTCCGGCTGGCGAATGAAGCCGAAATTCGCGCAGCCTTTAATTGTCCACCCGGTTTTCTGGGCCCCATCGGCATCGACCGCGCCAAACTGCGCGTTATCGCCGACCGCACGGTTGCCGCAATGAACGATTTTGTCTGCGGTGCCAACAAGCCCAAATTCCATCTGGCCGGGGTCAATTTCGGGCGAGACCTACCGGAACCGGATTTTGTAACCGATATAAGAAATGTCGTTCCCGGCGATCCCAGCCCCGATGCCAAGGGGACATTGCAATTGTGCCGGGGCATTGAGGTCGGACACGTGTTTCAGCTCGGCAACAAATATTCTCAGGCGATGAACGCGACCTATCTGGACGAAGCAGGCAAGGCGCAAGCGATGGAAATGGGCTGCTACGGGATAGGCGTGTCACGCATTGTCGCCTCGGCCATCGAACAGCACCATGACGACCGCGGCATCATCTGGCCAACGAGCATGGCACCGTTCTTGCTCGTAATTGTGGCAATTGGCTACGGCAAAAGCGAGATGGTTAAAACTGCCGCAGATAGCTTGTATGCTGAACTGGTCGCTGCCGGGTTCGATGTCCTGCTGGACGACCGTGACGACCGCCCCGGCGTGATGTTTGCCGATGCTGAATTGATCGGTATCCCACACCGCGTGACAGTAGGCGAGCGCGGGCTAAAGGATGGCGTAATCGAGTATCAGCCCCGCCGTGCAGAAGCGGGCCAAAGTGGCGAAGCGCAAAAAATTGCGCTCGCTGATGCGAAGGGATTTTTGACGGGACTATTGGAGCGCTGACATGATTAAAGCGACGCACATCGGAATGCTGATTGCCACCCTGCTGCTGCCCCTATCCGCCTACGCGGGTGGCCAGCGCGAAGAGGCCCTGTCAACCAATGTGCGTTCATCGCTACAACGGGGACTGGCCGACACGCCGATCACCCGTACGGCATTTTCCAATGTTGCCGATGAAACAGCCTGGCTGAAGGAAATGTCGCGCCGCCTTGCCAAGCGGATGCCGGACGAAGCAGAACGGCTCGAATTTCTGACCACCCTGCATTGGGAAGCCTCGCGTGCAGGCGTCGATCCGCAACTGCTGCTCGGCCTGATTCAAGTTGAAAGTGGCTTCCGCAAATACGCTGTATCGCCGGTCGGCGCCCGGGGTTATACCCAGGTCATGCCATTCTGGATCAAGGCCATCGGCAACCCTGAGCACAACCTGTTTCAGCTGCGCACCAACTTGCGCTACGGCGCGCTGATCCTGCGCCACTACATCGACATCGAACGTGGCGATTTGTATCGCGCGCTGGGCCGCTTCAACGGCAGCCTGGGGCGCCCGGAATACCCCAACCTCGTGGTGGGTGCCTGGAAACGCAACTGGGACTACGTGCCCGCCACCCGCTCGGCCAACAACAACACCGCTTCGCGCAGCTAGGCAAACCAGTTAATCCCGCTTGATCCAGCGCACTGCGAGAACAAACCCGGCCTCGCCGTACCACCATCCCTCGCCTGTCAAGTTTTCAACTTTCCGCCGTCCCTTCGTCGAAATGACGAATAATTTTTGCGTACTCGTTTTAGTCGCAAAGCAAAAACCACTTGATATTCAATAAGCTGGATTTATCAGTCTGCGCTGGCACAGCCTATGCGAGTCTAAGGTTGCAGGAAAAAATCCTGCTCACCCTCAAGGAGACGACCATGGAAATGAACATGCAATTGAGCCGCACCGACAAAGGGCAAGATGAAATCTTCAATCTGGGTCACACCCTGCGACCTCGATTTCGCCAGATTCTGTTCAGCGTTGGCGGTGGCATTTCATTCGGTGAGTTGTGCCACAAATTGCCCAACTGCAGCGAACTGGAAAACATGGTGAACGATCTCCTGCAAAACGGCTTTATCCAGGCGTTGCGGCACTAGGCAAGACAGTGTTCTGCAACGCCCAGCCATTTCGGTTAAGGCAAGGTGATACGCAAACCCGTAATGCCAAACGCCGCAAAGTAAACCCTTGAGCCCTTTCAGGGGCCGGTCGAGAAAATAATCAGGGGTTTCGGCTGGCAATCGGCTGCTACCACCGTTCCCGGCCCGCCCGGCACAGCCTTCACTACGCCATCAAAGGGCGCTTTAAGCTCGGCGTCCTGTACGTTCTTTTGCGCAATCACACGACGTGCCTTCGCGATTGCAAGCGCCGCTTGGGCGCGTGCATCCAGCAACATGGCGGCGTCGAGCTCGCTGGTGGACGACACGGTGCGGTTGAACAACTCCTGCGCCCGCTCCTTTTCGCGCCTGGCTTCGCTTGCATCGGCCTGCGCGCGCGCCTGTTCTGCTGTCGCTTCGGCCAGGCTTGCCTGCAAAATCGTGCGATCCAGACGCAACAAAGGCGTGCCTTTTTTTACCCGCTGGCCGGGCTTGACCCACACAATCTCGACCACGCCGGACACCCGGGTGCTGAGTTCCACCGACCCGGCTGCCCACAGCGGGCTTGCGACCGCCCCCATCCATCCTGCCAAGGCCATGACGGCTACACGCTGCTTCATTTCGCTATTCCCTCTACAGGCGGCAAGTTGCCGCCGGACAGGGCCTCGAGCCGAGCCAGCGCCAAGGCCAACTGATATTCCACCTGCTTGCGGCGCAACGCTGCCACTTGTGTATCCGCCATGCTGGTACCCAGATTGGTTTTCATTTCGAGTTCGTATTCCGCGCGCGAACGCTCCAGCGCCCAGTCGCGGTATTCAATCTGCTTGTCTGCCGATGCGCGGGCACTGCTGCGAAGCCACTCGATTTCCTGCAGCGTGCCCAGCAAACTGTCAGCCAGTTCGAGCTTGAGCTTGTCCAGTTCTGCGGTGCTGCGTTCCTTTTGCGCCCGTTCGCGCGCAACCAATGCATCCACCCGCCCGCCCTGATACAAGGGGATCACGAACAGCAGGCCGGCACTGATGTTGTCACGCGTAGTCGACACACGGCTGTAATCGGCCCCCACCACCTCGGCATCCAGCATCGGATTGCGCTCCGCCCGCACAGCGGCAATCCGCGTGTCGGCCGCTGCAACCTGCGCCTGCAACACCTGTACCTGCGGATTTTTTTCCATCACCCAGGGCAGCAAGGTTTCATAGTCCGCCAGCGGTAGGGCATTACCCGTCAAAACGGGCTCGGCAAGTTCGGTTGGCAAATTGCCGGGCCTGTAGAGAGCATGTGCAAGACGCTGCCGGGAGCTGCGCACGCTTTGCAGGCTGGCCTCGCGACGCTCGCGGATGGCCTGATAATCAGCATCCAGCCGCAGCAGCTCAGGCTGGCTGATCTGGCCCACCTTGAAACGATCCTGCGCGTTGTCCCACGACACATACGCCACTGCCATGAATTCGTTGTCGGCGGCGTACTGCATGTCGGCCAGCAGCACATCAAAGTAGCGCGCCATGATGTCGATGCGGCGCAAACTCTGCACATGGAACAGCGCCGTCTGGCGCGCCGCGACCTCTTGATTGGCGGCCGCGACGGCCTGGCTGCTCCGGCCAAAGTCGAACAAGGGCTTGCGCGCAACGATCCTGCCGATGTTGTTGGCTCGCCAGCCACCGGTGTCGCCCTGCCCAGTGGCCAGGGAACCGTCAAGATACAGACGAAAATCCCGGAGGCTCGCCGCCTGATCACGATCGGCACGTGCCACAGCCAGATCGCTCTCTGCAATCCGGCGGTCGGGATGCGGTGCGGCCAGCGTGGCCAATGCCTCGTCCAGGGTAAGCGTTTCAGCCGACGCGGCAGTCATCCATGCCCACGCCAGCAGCGCGACCCACACTTCACGCATTACTTGGCTTGCTTGTATTGGGTGAAGGGCTGGGTCACATAAGCACCCTCGGTGACGTAGCGGCCAAGCAGCAGAAATTCATCTTTGTTTTTGGTGGGCCCGGTAAAGCGGGCAACCAGTTTGCCGTCGAGATTAAAAAACAGCAGCGTCGGCGTGGCGCGCACCCGGTTTACCAGCGAAAAGGCTTTTTCGGTGGTTTCCTTGCCCTGAAAGTCGGTCAGCGGCGTATCGCCGTTGACGTCAATCGAATACACCAGGAACTGCGCGCGGTAGGCATCCTGTACGCCGGATTGATTGAGGACGGTGGATTTCATGCGCGCACAGAACGGGCAGTCATCCATTTCAAAAAACAGGAACACACCCTTTTTTCCCTGCGCTTTGGCGGTTGCCAAATCGGCCTTGAGATCACCGAAGCTCGCCTGAAAGAAATGCGTACCGGGGTCGCGCACGTCTGCCCAGACCGGCGCCGCACACAGCAGAAAAAATGCAATCAGTATTTGGCGCACGGTGTCTCCCCCTCTTCTATCCAGCCCTGTTTATTTTTTGCCAGGCAATTTTTTGCTGGCCAGAAACGATTCTACCGATTGACGCGTGATCGCCCCTACTTGCTGGGCCACCATCTTGCCATCCGGATTGAATAAGTAGGTCGTGGGCAAGCCCTGTACCGGACCGATCTGGTTGGTGATTTTGGGGGTACCCAGCACGATGGGGTAATTCACCAGCAGGCCATCGGCAAAATCGGTGACCTGCTTGGCATTACGGTAATCCAGCGCCACGCCCAGCACGACCAGATTGTTTTTCTTGTTCTCGTGCAGCGCGATCAGGTCGGGGATTTCCTCCAGGCAGGGCGGACACCAGGTCGCCCAGTAGTTCACCAGCACCCATTTGCCCTTGTAGCCGGACAGCGAATGCGACTTGCCGTCGGTATCGGTCATCTTGAAATCCGCTTGCGCCCACGACGTTGCCAGCGCCAGCACCAGCCCGGCCAGCCACATC
>JAHJRA010000031.1:0-101281 GCA_018831045.1 Gammaproteobacteria bacterium
GGAGAAATACTGCGACCGCCACTTCGTCGAGCGCGCGTTCGAGATGGCCTGGTTCCAGAGCCAGGAGGTGCTGCGCCACCTCAACGCAACCGAAGCCGATGCCCAGGTCTTTGGCCGCCTGGCCAGTTCGGTCATTTACGGCAATGCCCTGCGCCGCGCCGCACCCGGCGTCATTGCGCGCAACCAGCTGGGACAGTCCGGGCTGTGGCGCTTCGGCATCTCGGGCGATCTGCCGATCGTCCTGCTGCACATCGGCGACCTCAACCGCATCGACCTGGTCAAGCAGGTGCTGCAGGCGCATGCCTATTGGCGCATGAAAGGCCTGGCCGCCGACCTGGTGATCGTCAACGAGGATTTCTCGGGCTACCGGGCAGTGCTGCAGGACCTGATCATGGGCCTGATCAACTCAGGTCCCGAAGCGCAGATGATCGACAAGCCGGGCGGGGTCTTCGTACGCCGTGCCGAAGAGATTTCCGAGGACGAGCGGGTGTTGCTGCAGACGGTCGCCCGCATCGTCTTCAGCGATACCACCGAGACGCTGATCGAGCAGGTGGAGCGCCGTGTGTCGACGGAGCGTGCGTCGGACCGTCTGGAGCCCACGCAGTCGATCGCCGACGAACCGGTTTATCCGCTGGCCGCGCGCGAGCGCATCTTCAACAACGGCCTCGGCGGCTTCACGCCTGACGGGCACGAATACATCATCACCCTCGAACCCGGCGAGAACACGCCGGCTCCGTGGGTCAACGTGATCGCCAGCCCGCACATCGGCACCGTCGTCAGCGAGAGCGGCAGCGCCTATACCTGGGCGGAAAACGCGCACGAATTCCGCCTCACCCCGTGGCAAAACGATCCGCTCTCCGATAGCAGCGGCGAAGCGTTCTACCTGCGCGACGAGGAAACCGGGGCGTTCTGGTCGCCGACACCATTGCCTGCACGCGGCCGCTCCGGCTACGTGTGCCGGCACGGCTTCGGCTACAGCGTGTTCGAGCACTACGAGGCCGGCATCGCCTCGGAACTGTTCACTTACGTCGCCATGGACGCGCCGGTGAAGTTCGTGGTGGTCAAGCTGCGCAACGCGTCGAAGCGCGCGCGCAGCCTGTCGCTGACCGGCTATTGGGAACTGGTGATGGGCGAGTGGCGGCATGCCAACATGATGCACATCGTCACCGAAACCGATTCGCACAGCGGGGCGCTGTTTGCCCGCAATGCCTATGGCCGCGAATGCGCAGGCCGGGTGGTGTTTGCCCATGTCAGCGAGCGCGAGCGCTCGGTGAGCGGCAGCCGCACCGAGTTCATCGGTCGCAACGGCTCGCTGGCCAGTCCGGCGGCAATGCGCCGCAAGCGCCTGTCGGGGCGCACCGGCGCCGGCCTGGATCCGTGCGCCGCAATCCAGAGCCGGGTCGAACTGGCTGCCGGACAAACACGCGAGATCGTGTTTGTCTTCGGCGCCGCGCGTGACGCCGAAGAGGCACGACATTTCATCCAGCGATTCGGCAGGCAGGCCGGCGCGCAACAGGCGCTGGAAACGGTTTGGGAACACTGGAAGCACACGCTGGGCGCGGTGCAGGTCGAGACGCCCGACCCGGCGCTGGATGTGCTGGCCAACGGCTGGCTGGTCTACCAGACGCTGTCGTGCAGACTGTGGGGTCGCAGCGGCTTTTATCAGTCCGGCGGCGCCTACGGTTTCCGCGACCAATTGCAGGACACCATGGCGCTGGTGCATGCGACACCGTGGCTCGCCCGCGAGCAGCTGATCCGGCACGCCGGCCGCCAGTTCCTCCAGGGCGACGTCCAGCACTGGTGGCATCCGCCCAATGGCCAGGGCGTGCGCACCCATTTCTCGGACGACTATCTGTGGCTGCCGTATGCCGCCTGCCGCTATGTGCGGGCGACCGGCGACACCGGCGTGCTCGACGAGCCCATCCATTTCCTCGAAGGCCGCGAGCTGTATGCAGAAGAGGAGGCGTACTACGACCAGCCGCAGCGTTCGCCCGAAACGGCCAGCCTGTATGAGCACTGCGTGCGTGCCCTCAAGCACGGGCTGCGTTTCGGCGTTCATCACTTGCCGCTGATGGGCTGCGGTGACTGGAACGACGGCATGAATCTGGTCGGCAAGGACGGCAAGGGCGAAAGCGTGTGGCTGGCGTGGTTCCTGGTCGAAAACCTCGATCTGTTTGCCGGCCTGGCACGCGACCGCAACGATCAGGATTTCGCCGACCTGTGCAGCACTCAGGCCACCGCTTTGCGCACCCACATCGAAGCCGAGGCCTGGGACGGCGCCTGGTACCGGCGCGCCTATTTCGACGACGGCACACCCCTGGGCTCGTCCAGCAACGACGAATGCCAGATCGATTCGATCAGCCAAAGCTGGGCGGTCATCTCGAAAGGCGGCGACCCCGAACGCGCCCGCCAGGCGATGGCGGCGGTGGACCAGCGCCTGGTGCGGCGCGACAAGCAGATCATCCAGCTGCTCGACCCGCCCTTCGACACATCCGACCTGGAGCCCGGCTACATCAAGGGCTACATCCCCGGCGTGCGCGAGAACGGCGGCCAATACACCCATGCCGCGATCTGGACCACGATGGCGTTTGCCATGATGGGCGACACCGAGCGCGCGTGGGAATTCTTCGCCATGCTCAATCCGGTCAACCACGGCAGCACGGCGGAATCGATCGAACGCTACAAGGTCGAGCCCTACGTTATGTGCGCGGACATCTATGGCGTGTCGCCGCACACCGGCCGCGGCGGCTGGACCTGGTACACCGGGGCGGCGGGCTGGATGTACCGGCTGACCGTGGAAACCCTGCTCGGATTGCAGCTGGAAGTGGACCATCTGCGCATTGCGCCGTGCGTCCCGGCCCATTGGGACACCTACAAAATCCACTACCGCTATCGCGAGACGGTCTACCACATCGTCATCAGGCGTGTGGGTGATGCAGCGCAGGTGCGCCGCGCGACAGTGGACGGCATAGAACAGCCCGACGCCCGCATCCCGCTGGTCGACGACCGCCGGGAACACTACGTCGAAGTGGACCTGGGCTGATGATGTCCGTCATGACTGCCATGTGTGATGTCGAACAGAGTGGTCTGGGCAAGCCTGCCAGCATGTAAAAAAGAGGTTGTTGTCGTTTACCGCTGTCGATCAAGGCAGCGAGTCGGATATTTGAACTGGAGCTCACAAAATGCTGAAAACTCGCAACGTACTCATTGTGCTCGGAATGCTGATGGCGCCAGCAGCGCCAGCTGCTGTTCAGGTCAGTATTGGAATCGGACTCCCGCACGCCAGCATCGGAATCAACCTGCCGGCGTATCCGCAGCTCGTCGTCGTGCCCGGTTACCCGGTCTACTACGCGCCCCACATGCAAACGAACTACTTCTTTTACGACGGCATGTACTGGGTTTTCCAGGGCGACAACTGGTACGCGAGTTCCTGGTACAACGGGCCCTGGTGGTTTGTCGAGCCGTATGCGGTGCCGGTGTATGTCCTGCGCATCCCGGTGCGCTACTACCGCCAGCCGCCGGTGTACTTCCGCGGATGGCGACCGGATGCCCCGCCACGCTGGAGCAATCACTGGGGCCATGACTGGGAACGGCAAAGAAGCGGCTGGGACAAATGGGATCGCCGCGCAGTCCCCGCACCGGCCCCGTTGCCGGCTTACCAGAAGCAGTATTCAGGTCAGCGCTATCCCCGCCAGATTGAACAACAGCATCAGATCCAACAGCAGCGTTACCGCTACCAGCCGCGTGACCCCGTTGTGCGGGAGCAATACCAGGAGCGCTATCAGAAACGCGTAGCGCAACCCGCACCCACGCGTGAAAATAGACAGGGTACGTCTGAAGAGCGTGATTTC
This sequence comes from Gammaproteobacteria bacterium, assembly GCA_018831045.1. Classification (GTDB taxonomy): domain Bacteria; phylum Pseudomonadota; class Gammaproteobacteria; order Burkholderiales; family Thiobacillaceae; genus Thiobacillus. The sequence goes on from JAHJRA010000031.1 coordinate 3,852, forward strand.
AGGCAACAAGACATGCAGCGTTCTGCGCCACGCCAGCCGGATGCGCCAGGCGCCCCGCATTCGCAATCTCCGCAAAGGGGAGACGCAAACGTTCGGATGCCCGCCCCAGCCTCGCCGCAGGAGCGCAGTCCGCAGGCCCGGGACAGCAGGCAGCAGCCACAGCCGGGGCGGGATCCGCACATGCAGCAGACTCCCGGACCGCAAGGCCGGGAAGAAAAGCAGCAAGGCAGGGACACTACCCGCGAGCAAAAACGGAACCAAGAGAAAGAGCGGGATCGCGATCACGATCGCAATAATTAACATCCGGGATCCTCTGCCTCGTCACCTGGACACAGGCGATCCCGCACCGCTGAAGGCAGACCCCATTCACACATTCCGCTGATCGACGACTGCCGGAGTCAGGCAGTCGAAGTGAGAACGCACTCCCCCGATTCACGCTCAACCAGGGAAATAAAACATGAACATAACTTTAAGCCTCACCCCGCTGATTTCGCTGATCGCCGGCATCCTCATCCTGGCGATGCCGCGTCTGCTGAACTTCATCGTCGCCATCTATTTGATTGTGATCGGACTTATTGGGCTATTTGGCGGGCGCTGAGTTTACTTACCGGCAAGAGCGGTGGCCAAACCGCCATCAAGGACGGCCGACGCTGGAGGAGGCTTTCCTGTTTGAAGTGAGGCTCACCGCGCGTCACCTGCGCAGCGCCGCCCGGCGAACACCTGGCACCCTGATACCCTGCCCTCCGTTCAACCATTTCGACTCGCCACTGGGGCGGATCGACTTCGCCCATGAGTTCCCCTCTGGTTAGAGGGTCATGACACGACCGAGGTAGGCAGGAGCGTAGTACCATCTACTCGCCCCCCTGCTCGCGGCCGGGATCGAGCGCATCACTCGAACTAAACAGCACGCCACAAGGCTTCAAAAAAACAGGACAACGAATATGGCCAATATGCCTCCGGGTAAAAGTTTATCCAGCTCGGGATGTTTGACCCCGGAGCGCGGCTGCATGCCAGCATCGTCGTTGATATCGGCCGATTATTGAGATTGCTCTCTTATGGAATCCCGTGACCTGCTGCGACACCAGATAATCGATAGCCTCATTACGCATCGCACTGAAAAAGTTGCGGATGCCGCGATGAACGTTTGGGAAAAACTGGCGACCGAAATCATTTCGGTCGTTGGTGAGGATGGATTCAATTCACTGTATGAGAGAAGTGTATTCCTTGCCCAGCGGACATTTCCCTGGCTCGCGGCCCATTCATTGTCGCCGCAGTCCGATCACCGGTTTGCGGAATTGAAGATACGCCTGGCAGAACAAACGCCTGTGGAAGCCCGCGTAGCCAATATCCTGCTGCTGATCACTTTCACCGACATCCTGACCTCGCTAATTGGCGAGGCGTTGACTACCCGCATTTTACGTTCAGCCTGGGGCTCCGAAGAGTTTATGGCCGGGCACCCGAATGACATTTCGAATAAGGTCGGCAAGGAGTTTGACAATGAGTAACAAGGTAACGATACGTCGCCTTCCAACGGGCGTACCGGGTCTGGACAACCTGTTGGGCGGAGGCCTGCCGGAATTTTCGTTTAACTTGATTGCGGGCACGCCGGGAAGCGGAAAAACAACGCTCGCTCACCAGATCATGTTCTCGCTGGCCAACCCGCAATACCGGGCACTGTTCTTTACGGTACTCGGGGAGCCCGCTTTGAAGATGCTCCGCTACCAGCAGCAATTCACGTTTTTTGACCACGACAAAATCAATGAATCGATCCGCTTCGTCAATCTGTCTGCAGAGCTCCTGGGTGGGGATTTTGACCGCGTCCTGGCACGCATCGCCGACGAAGTGAAAGCCTATGCACCCAGTCTGGTGTTCGTGGATTCGTTTCGATCCGTCGTGCAGTCAGCCAAGCGCGAGGACCAGAGCGTGTCCGATCTGCAGCGGTTCGTGCAGCAACTGGGCATGCAGATGACGAGCTGGCAGGCCACCACGTTCCTGATCGGTGAATATCTGGCGCCAGAGGCAGAGTCCAGTCCTGTCTTCACCGTGGCGGATGGCATCCTGTGGCTGTCGCAAAATATGCATCGCAATTCCATGGTGCGCAAGATGCAAGTGGTCAAAATGCGGGGTCAGGCCCAGGCCCCGGGTTTGCATACGTTCCGGATGAGCGATGCCGGGCTCCAGGTTTTTCCACGGGCGATTGTCCAACCGGGCGGGGTGACCGGGTACGAGACGTCCACGGGAGAGGCACGTGTGTCCATGGGGATACCCGGCCTCGATGAAATGCTGGGCGGCGGCTTGCCGGCGGGCTATTCGCTGCTGCTGGTCGGGCCATCCGGTTCCGGAAAAACCATCCTGGCGACGGAATTTCTCGCCGAAGGGGTGCGCCGGGGCGAACCCGGCGTGATTGCGGCGTTTGAGAAAAGCCCCAGCCAGCTGCTGAACAATAAACTGTCTGCACTGGTCAAGGCCGGGCAAGTTGGAGTGATCAATACGCGTTCCCTGGATTTGTCGATCGACGAAACCTTGCATGACTTGATCAAAATGATTGACCAAATGCAGGCCAAGCGAGTCGTCATCGACTCCCTGTCCGGATTCGAGCTGGCACTGGCACCCGAATTTAGCGAAGATTTCCGCGGATCGCTGTACCGGATGATCGCCGAGCTGACTGCCATGGGCGTGACGATATTGATGACATCGGAACTGGAAGACCGCTACACCGATTTGCGCTTCAGTCCATTTGGCAGTGCTTTTCTCGCTGACGCCATTATCGTGCAGCGCTATGTCGAAATCGCTGGCCAATTCAAACGCGCCTTCTCGATCGTTAAAATCCGGGGCAGTGAGCACAGCAAGGACATTCGCCTGTTTGACATTACAAACGAAGGCATCGTTATTGGCGAGACCATGTCTGAGTATGCCGGCATCCTGTCGGGCCGGCCGACGCTCAGCCCCGGCTAGCACGACCCGGTGAGGGAGAGTGGCAAATGAACAGAAGTAACAGCGACAGCGCCGCCGATCGCGACGCTCAGGATTCAGCTGCGGTCATCGACGACAAGGCGGCCGTTCGAAACCGCGAGACCGTGGCCACGGCACGGGAAGATGCCGTGGATTTGCGCGAAAATGCGGTCGACGTGCGCGAAGGGTCAGCCACCTCGCGGGAGCGGGACATTCGCGCGGCGGAGACAACCCAGGCAGCATCAGACGAACACATGTCGATGTTGCAGCAAGCGAACGCACGCCTGATCATCTCGACCATCGAAGCACACAAGCTGTCCGAACAAGTCGAAATCGCCAAAGCTCAGCTGGAGGGTGCCAAGGCTGTGGCGGAAAAGGCCAATCTGGCAAAATCGAACTTCCTGTCCAGCATGAGCCATGAACTGCGCACCCCGCTCAATGCCATCCTCGGCTTCGCCCAGTTGCTGCAAGCGGGTACACCGCCGCCAACGGCCACCCAGACTGAACGGCTGCACCAGATCACCAAGGCAGGATGGTATCTGCTGGACCTGATCAACGAAATTCTCGACCTTGCGGTGATCGAGTCCGGCAAGCTGTCGCTGTCGCTGGAGTCGCTGTCGCTGTCCGACGTGCTGCTCGAATGCCAGGCCATGATCGGACCGCAGGCGCAACAGCGCGGCATCCACATCAGTTTCGCCAAAGTCGACCCCGCCTGGTTTGCCCATGCCGACCATACCCGGGTCAAGCAGGTTCTGATCAACCTGCTTTCCAATGCGATCAAATACAACCGCGAACAGGGAACGGTCGAGGTGGCATGCGCCGCGATCAGCCCGGAACGCGTCCGCATCCGCATCAAGGACAGCGGTGCGGGCTTGCCGCCGGAAAAGCTGGCGCAGCTGTTTCAGCCGTTCAACCGTCTCGGACAGGAAACCGGCGCCGAGGAAGGGACCGGCATCGGCCTGGTGGTCACCAAGCAACTGGTCGAACTGATGGGCGGTACCATCGGCGTGGAAAGCACCGTCGGCGTGGGCAGCGAATTCTGGATCGAGTTGACCCGCGACGTGATGCCCTGCCTTTCTCCCGAACAGACGATGGCCGCCGAACTTGTGCCGCAAGCACAGGAAGACGCGGCGCTGCGCACCCTGCTCTACGTGGAAGACAATCCGGCCAACCTGATGCTGGTCGAGCAGATCATCGAGGGTGTCCCGCATGTCCGCATGCTGAGTGCGCGCGATGCCACGCTCGGCATCGCACTGGCGCGCGCCCATCAGCCGGAGGTGATCCTGATGGACATCAACCTGCCCGGCATCAGCGGCACCCAGGCACTGAAAATCCTGCGCGAAGATCCGGTAACGGCGCATATCCCGGTACTGGCCATCAGTGCCAATGCCATGCCACGCGATATCGAGAAAGGCCTCGAGGCAGGATTCTTCCGCTATCTCACCAAGCCGATCAGGATCAACGAATTCATGCAGGCGCTGAACATGGCGCTGGAACGTGCGGTAGCGGGATAAGCCGGCACCAGTATTCTGGCGGCCAGCTATACCAGCCCGGATTGTCAGAGGCAGTTTCCGATCAAATGCCCTGAAGATCGACCCCTTGTTCGTGATCCCAATGTCACGCAATAGGGTCACCACCACCGTCGTCACGCTGTGATCAGCCCAGGCTCTGTGCGTCACCGCACCGACGGTTGTGGACAACACGCCTAGCCTTCCTGGGCTCCCGCCAGAACTGCGCAATGGAAGGATGGTCGTGATCAGAAATAATCAATACGGCGCTTCGGATCCCGCACAGGAAAAGCGCTGTCATGGACGATAAAGCGGCCGTTCCAGGCCGTGAGAAATTGGCCACGGCCCGGGAAGATGCCGTGGGTTTGCGCGAAAAGGCTGTCGACGTGCGCGAAGAGGCCGTCACCAAGCGCGAACGGGACATTCGCGCGGCAGCGATGACACAGGGAACATCCGACGATCAATTAAGCATGTTGCGGCAAGCGAACGCCCAGCTGGTCATCGCGACCATTGACGCACACACGCTGGCCGAACAAGTCCAAACGGCACATGCTGATCTGGATCATTTTGCCCACCACGATGTACTCACCAATTTGCCTAACCGCATGCTGCTGAACGACCGGCTTGCCCAGGCCATTGCACTGGCTCACCGCCAAGGCAAACAGCTTGCGGTGATGTTCATGGACCTCGATCGATTCAAGCATATCAATGACTCGCTGGGGCATGCGGTGGGTGACCGGCTGCTGCAGTCGGTGGCACAACGCCTGGTGGGTGGGGTGCGCCACTCAGACACCGTCAGTCGCCAGGGCGGGGATGAATTCGTGCTGCTGCTTCCCGATATCGAGCATGCAGAAGACGTGGCGCTGTCTGCGCAAAAGTTGCTCATGGCGATCGCGCTCCCTCACCTCATCGACCGGCACGACCTGCACATCGGCGTGAGTATCGGTATCAGCATCTACCCCGACGATGGGCAGGATACGGAAACCCTGATCAAGCATGCGGACATCGCGATGTACCATGCCAAGGAAAGCGGACGCAACAATTACAAATTCTTCGAGCAGGACATGAATACCCGGGCCGTCCAGCGGCAATCGATCGAGGCCGGCCTGCGCCGCGCGCTGGAACGGCAGGAATTCGTGTTGCACTATCAGCCGAAAATTAATCTGCTCAGCGGCACGATCGTCGGCATCGAGGCGCTCATCCGCTGGCAGCATCCGCAACGCGGGCTGCTGGAACCCGCAGAGTTCGTGTCCATCGCCGAAGACAGCGGCCTGATCCTGCCGATAGGCCGCTGGGTGCTGCGCGAAGCCTGTCTCCAGGCCCGCGCCTGGCAGGATGCGGGTTTGCCGCCGATCACCGTTGCCGTCAACACTTCCGCGCTCGAGTTCCGCGCCGCGGACTTTCTCGAATACGTGCGCGCGACCCTCGATGAGTTGGGTCTGGAACCGCGCTATCTGGAACTTGAGCTGACCGAAAGCGTCCTCATGCGGGATGCCGCGTCTGCCGATTCCGTTCTGCACGCGCTCGCAGACCTGGGCGTCAAGCTTGCAGTCGATGACTTCGGCACCGGCTATTCCAGTCTGAGTTATCTGCGGCAGTTTCCGATCAATACCCTGAAGATCGACCAGTCGTTCGTGAACCAGATCACCCGCAACCCGGACGATGCCACCCTCGTCAGTGCCGTGATCAGCATGGGTAAAAGCCTCAAGCAACGCGTCATTGCGGAGGGCGTCGAAACAGCAGAGCAGGCTGCATTTCTTCTGGCCCAGCATTGCGACGAGGGCCAAGGCTACTTTTTCGGCCGTCCGTTGGGGGCAGAGGCGCTCGCTGTCTTGCTGCAGGCAGGCGTATCGCCTGCCCTTCCCTATTGATGACGAAGGGAACGCAGGCGACGGGATTCAGCACGAGGGTGCTATAGCTTGCCCAATAGAAACAGAATGAGCAGGATGATCAACACCAGCCCAAGCCCCCCGCTGGGGCCGTATCCCCATCCCCGACTGTGGGGCCAGGCAGGGATCGCACCGATCAGAAGTAGAACCACGATAATCAGCAGAATTGTTCCTATTGTCATGTCATGTCTCCTAACAGTGAGTCGTGGCGCCATTGCCAGGCACAACGACGCCCCTCGATCATTTCGACAGTCATCGTGATGCCCTTCTTTTCACACCTCACCATAGAACAACAAACGTCTGTAAGCCACCGTACAAGGCGTCCGGTTGCTGCTCGTCATGACGTTTGAGCGAAGGCGACCACGATGTGTACGGTGTCGTACAGACAGGACGCTTGGCGAGGAACAGTCTATAAATTGAAAAACCTGTACTGGGATGGTTGGCAGTCCGCCAACGGCGACATGCGCCTCAAGTGGCCTATGCGCGAGCGGAAACGAATGATTCATAGAGGAGAACACAATGCTGGTAACTTTTACGACAAAAGCCTATGCCGATATCACCCTGTTCGGGGACGTCGCGCTTGCCATGCTGGAAATGATGGGGCACAGCGCAACCGTGCCCGGCGCGATTCTGGCGGCCGACGTGCCTGCGGCCTTGAACCGATTGAAAACCGCTATCGATGCCTCCAAAGCGTCGCCGCCGGTCGAAGCCAAGGATGCGGATGAGCCGGTAGTGAGCATGGCGCACCGCGCGCTGCCGTTGATTGAGCTGCTGGCTGCTGCGGCCAAGGCGGAGTCCGACGTCATGTGGAAATGAACACGCCATGCCGTTTGACCTGAAAGTGCACCACAAGCCACCTGTTCACATGCAAAAGGAAAAACAACATGACGTCCAAACCGCTTGATGCATCCGCAGAACCCCTGCCCCGTCCCGACCGCACCGATGCCGAAGATGCGGTCCGAACGCTGATCCGCTGGGCCGGTGACGATCCTGATCGCGAGGGCCTGCTCGATACCCCAGCGCGCGTCGTGCGCTCCTATGAGGAATTTTTCGCCGGTTATCTGGAGGATCCGGTGCAGACCCTGTCGCGCACGTTCTCCGAAGTGGATGGCTACGACGAAATGATCGTGATGACCGATATCCGTTTTGAAAGCCATTGCGAGCACCACATGGTGCCGATCATCGGCAAGGCGCACGTGGCCTACCTGCCGGATCGCCGGGTCGTGGGCATTTCAAAGCTGGCCCGCCTGGTCGACATCTATGCCAAGCGCCTGCAGATTCAGGAACGGATGACGGTGCAAATTGCCGATACGCTGAACGACGTGTTGCAGCCGAAAGGCGTCGCGGTGGTGATCGAGGCAGCCCATCAATGCATGAGCACGCGCGGCGTACACAAAGTGGGAGCGGCCATGGTGACCAGCCGCATGCTGGGTGCCTTTCGTTCGGACAGTTCAACCCGGCGCGAGTTTCTGGCGATGATCGGCAGAACGGGCGCGGGGCCGTTGAGCAATACCTGAGCGGGGTGTCGCTCAGCGCGGTCCTACGCGTTGCTGATGCGCTTGCAGCGCTGCGATTTCATCAAACAAATCCAGCGCCAGCGCCACGCCGGGCAGATTGATTTCCAGGTCACGGGTGAGCCACAAGGCCAGCCGTGCGCGATGCAGAGACGCACCGGTAAAACGCCAGTCCTGCGGCGTTTCGCCGAGCGGCTCGAGCACCTCTTCCACGACCCAGGCGACCACGTGCTCGCGGGAGGCGCAACACGCCTGACACAAGTCTTCCAGTGTCAGCGGGATATCCTCTTCGACGATCAGGCCATGGAGGGATTGAATGTCTGTTGTGCTCATGGCGAATCAGCCTTTCATTGACGCGCGCGCGTTGAAATCAAAGGCTTCGGCCATTGCGCGGTAGGCCGCCTGCTCGTTTTCGCTGACGGCCGGTGGCAAGGCGATGGTCAGCACAGCGTATAGATCGCCGGGCGCTTTTCCCGGAATGCCTTTGCCCTTCAGCCGCAGTTGCCGGCCCGCCGCCGAACCCGCTGGAATCGTGAGTTGCACCGATCCTTCCGGCGTCGGTACGGTCAGCGAACAGCCGAGTGCGGCCTCCCAAGGCGCCAGCGGCAAGTCCAGATAGACATCCGGGCCGACGACGCGGAATTGCGCGTGCGGCTTGAATTCAATCTCCAGAAACAAATCGCCGGGCGGCCCTTCGCCCACGCCCGGCTCGCCCTGTCCGGCCAGGCGCAAATGCTGACCCGCCCGAATGCCCCTGGGGATGCGAACGTCGAGCTTGCGCTCCCGCAGCGCGATGCGCCCATGCTCATCCGGCACCGGCATACGCAGTGAGATGCTGCGCTGGGCGCCATGGTAAGCATCTTCCAGATCGATCAACACCTTGGCGTGATGATCCTGGCCGCGCGCATGCATGCCGGGTCGTTGTCCGCCTCGGGCCCGGCGGCCGAACAGCGCTTCGAAGAAGTCGCTGTGACCCGGGTCGGCGCCCGCTCCGAAGTCGCGCCCGCTGAACTCGAATCCGGCATCCCAGTCAGGCGGCGGCTGGAAATCCTGTCCGGCCTTCCACTGGCTGCCAACCTGATCGTAGGCCGCGCGCTTCTCGGGATCCTTCAGGACGGCATAGGCCTCCCCCAGTTCCTTGAAACGCACATCGGCCTCGGCATCCTTGCTGACGTCCGGGTGGAATTTACGGGCCAGCTTGCGGTAAGCGCGTTTGATCTCGTCCTGTGTCGCATCGCGCGGCACCCCAAAAACCTCGTAGTAATCCTTGAATTTCATAACACGCCGTTGTGGGGGTCAGATTAAGTGAGACTACCTGTCTGTTTAGAGCAAAGACTCTGCACCGGGAATACGTAAACGCTTTCTTGCCTCCCACCGGAACCCGCTACGAGCGGGTTCCGGTCAGCATTCCGCTGCACCCGAGGACTCAGACCGCGCTGCCCATTCCCTGATCCTGGGTTCCTGCCGGTGGTTCCACGCCGGCAAGCAGACAACCTTGGGCCAGGGGGCCCTTGGGGAACAACTGGTAGAGATACTTGATGCCGCCTTCGGCATGAAAATGCTCATCGAGCGCATCGTGCAGGTCGCGCGCGTTCAGGGCAGGTTCCGCATTCTGTGTACACAGTTCTTGCAAGGCACGCACGACCTCCCAGTGCGCGTCAGTCAGCTCCAGTCCCTCCGTTTGGGCGACGTCCTCGGCCTGTTCGCGGGACCAGTCGGAGGGGGCATGGGGGAAACCCGGAATAGGCTGGGTTTCATAGCCAGGGCGTACAAAATCCTGAGTTGCATCGTTCATGGTCATTCTCCTGTTGTTGAATCAATTTCCTTACACTCGGGCAAGCAGTGACAAACCACCAGAGCCAGAACCGCGGTTTTCTTGCCGCCCTGTCCTTGCCAGCTATGCTACTCATCAGAAAACACGCGTCTGTACGACAACGCACACTGCGCCTGGCAAACTTGCGGCCAAAATTTGCGGCGACGCTCACCACCGATTGCCGCATCCACCGCAGATTCACTTTAGTACTTATTGGGAGACACCGTGGCGGAATATCGCTTGCTGACAATCTGGCGCTTCGATGCACCGCTGGAGGCGGTTTACGCAGCCATCCACAACGCCCCGCACTGGCCGGACTGGTGGCCGGGCATGCAGAAAGTGGAGGAAGTTGCGGCCGGTGATGCCCATGGGATCAACAGCATCCTGCGATATGTCTGGCAGGGACGATTGCCTTACCGGATGGTGTTCGAGGTGCGCGCCACCCGCATCGAAAAACATGTGGCCATCGAGGGATCCGTTCAGGGCGATCTCGAAGGAATCGGCCGCTGGCATTTCAGCAACGAGGGCGCGGTCAGCGTCATCCGTTACGAGTGGCATGTCCGCAGCACCCGCTGGTGGATGAACCTGATCGCCCCATTTGCCCGCTCGATGTTTATCCGCAATCACGGGGTGCTCATGCGGCAGGGCGCAGAAGGACTCGCACGTCGGCTTGGCGCCCCGCTGGTGAGCCAGGAAAACATCGATTTGATGGTGGAAACCGCCCCATCAACGGCAGCGCATGGTCAAACCGATCCGGCACCCAAGGCACCCCGATAACGCCGTTTGTGAAGGCATCAATCAGCCCTTGAATACGTGCGGGTGTAGGGCCTTGCTGGTCGCCAACGGTTTATCGTCCTTGGCCTGGCCGTCACTCAATCGCAGGTTGCCACGGCCCATACCGAAAATTGTGCGAACCGCTTCTGGCCGACGCCCGTCGCGCCTTTTTCCAGGTACAGGGCCCAGGCCCAATCGGGCTCGAACAGGCTGGTGCTAGACGACCAGTAAATGTCCTGCACGTCGTCGAAAGGATGGCCGGACGGCAAGGCCGGGCTGTGAGTGGCGCAATCCACCAAGGCTTCCAGTTCGTTGATCGTGGGCAGCCGCCAGGCACTGCCTTCGCCTTCCTGGTTAAGTTTGGCCACCGCTGCCAATGCCTCACCCCAGTGCACCGGTTGCGGGGTGAGGTTCGCACTGCGACGCCAGAGCAGTCGGGTGAGACGATCCAGCACGCCGGCCTGAAGCATTTCAAAGCGGGGTTCGGGCCACGGCGCGCCGACGCGCCACTCGCCGTCCTGGCCGGAGCCGGGGCATGCAATGACGTTGCCGGCAACGTCGTAGCACCGACTTTGGCCGGTACTTGGTACGACACCCAGGCCTTCGCCGCGCACCGGCCACAGCATGAAGGATTGATCTTTGCCGCCGTAAAACATGCGCGCGCCATCGAGCGCTACGTACCAGGCGTGCGCCGGGCTGATGACCGCTGTGGTCGAGGTCCAGTACCAGCCATTGAACACATCGATGAACGGATGTTGCTCAGGCAAGGCCGGCAATTTGGTTTGCAGGCTGAGCAGGCTGCGCAATTCGCGGCGATTGGGCATGCGCCAATCGCGCTGACCGAAGCGCTGTTCGTGGTTCATCGCCGCGACGAAATCCAGTGCTTCCTGCCAGCTGAGGGGAAATTCCGCGAGATTGGCGCTACGGCACCAAACCAGACCGGTCAGCCTGTCCATGACCTCGTCGTCGCGCACCTCGAAGCGCGGTTCCGGCCAGGGCGCGCCGACGGCAAACGAGGCGTCCTGGCCGGAGCCCTCGCACGGAATCTCGCGTCCATCGTCGGCATGGCAGGTGCGTTGGCCAGTATCCAGATAATGGCAAGCGATCAGGCTCTGGCCAATCATTGGCGAACTCCGGCTTTCAAACCGAACCCATCAATCGCGGCAGGTTGGGTGTCCCGTCATCAACATTACAACCGCCTATTGATCCACGACCCTCGCTCAAAATGCCGTCCCGAAACCCTCATCCGTTTCCAGCCTGAGTGGAGGCAAACCGGCGAGTTCATGAATAGGCATGAGCACGCCACGCGTACCAGGCATGGCGTCAAACAACCGGTAAAGATACTTGCTGCCGCCTTTGAATTCGTAAGCCTCCTCGAGAAAACGCATATGCTCATGCGCGGCAAGACAGTCGCGCGACTTGCAATCCCGCTGGTAATGTTCGATCAATGAATGGATCACGCTCAGGTGAGCGTCGGTCAGGTCGAAATTTTTGGCTGCAGCATTTTTCCGGACTGTTTTGTCAATCTCGTCTTGGGTCAAGTCTTTGACCGCGTCGTAAATCAGTTCTTCATTTTCGGGTGCCGTGTCTTCTGCATTATTCATGATTGATTTCCTTGATGGTTGATGCCGCGTAACCGGTGCGGCCATTTTTTCGATCCCGAAGTGCGCCACCGGGCCAAGTCCTTGCTTCGCGACGGCGGCGCACAATCGGGGCTCTATTCTGTCGTTTTGCCGTCGAAGTGTTCGTTGTCGGCCTCAGCCTCGTCGCGGGTGCGGTGGACCACGCCGTCGCGATGATTCGGCGGTGCATAGAGCGTATAGAGCTTCAGTGGAACGCTGCCGGTGTTGATGATGTTGTGATTCGCCCCCGCAGGAACGAGCACGGCAAAGCCCGCGCTGATCGCCGTGCGAACACCATCGAGAATGGCTTCACCTGTCCCTTCTTCCACGCGAAAAAACTGGTCGAGCTTGTGGACCTCGGCTCCGATTTCTTCCGTCGGCTTCAACGCCATGACGACCAGTTGGCAGTTTTTTGCCGTGTAAAGAACCTGGCGAAATGCGTTATTCCTGATGGCGATACCCTCGATATCTTTTACAAAACCTTTCATGGTGATTTCTCCCGTTAACAGCTTCAGGTATTCAGGAATGCCAGCAGATCGGCATTGAGCTGGTCTTTGTGCGTGTCCGCGAGACCATGGGGGGCGCCAGGGTAGATTTTCAGGATCGCGTTTTTGACCAGCTTTGCCGAGTTGAGCGCCGCGGCGCCGATCGGCACGATCTGGTCGTCATCACCGTGGATGATCAGCGTGGGCACGTCGAACCGCTTGAGGTCTTCGGTGAAATCCGTTTCGGAAAAGGCCTTGATGCTGTCGAAGGTGTTCTTGTGGCCGGCCTGCATCCCTTGCAGCCAGAACGAGTCGATCATGCCCTGCGAGACCTTGGCACCCGGCCGGTTGGCACCGAAGAATGGGCCGCTGGCGATATCCTGGTAGAGCTGCGAGCGGTCGGCCATCGCACCCTGGCGGATCTCGTCGAACTTTTCCAGCGGCAGGCCACCGGGGTTGGCTGCCGTTTTCAGCATCAGCGGCGGGACGGCAGAAATCAGCACGGCCTTGGCCAATCGCCTGGTGCCGTGGCGGCCGATATAGCGGGCCACTTCGCCGCCTCCCATGGAGAAGCCGATCAGCACGACATCCTTCAGGCCCAGCGTTTCGATGAGCGACGCGAGGTCGTCGGCAAAGGTGTCCATCTCGTTGCCATTCCAGGGCTGGCTCGAACGGCCATGGCCGCGCCGGTCATGGGCAATGCAGCGATAGCCGTTGTCGGCCAGAAACAGCATCTGCGCCTCCCAGCTATCCGAACTGAGGGGCCAGCCGTGGCTGAACACGACAGGCTGTCCTGCGCCCCAGTCCTTGTAATAGATTTGCGTACCGTCTTGCGTGGTGATCGTGCTCATTGCTTTACCTCCAATTTGATCGGCGGAGGGCGCTGTCCTCGCATCATCATCCAACGTGACTGCTCAGCTATCCAGCGCCTCACTCCGGTATCTTTTCCAGCAACGCTGCCTCAGGTGCACCCACGCAGGAGATACAACACCAGCAGGATCGGGATCGGAATTCCCAAGAGCCAAAGCAGAATCCACCCTATCTTTCCTTCTTCCTTGTTACGCATAGCGCTCTTCCTTTCCTTCATGTGCTGAACTTTTCATGAGTTTTCATTGCTTTTGTGCCAGCGTTCCAGCACCTTGCGGCCGATCACTTTCAATGGCACCGCTGTCTTTGCCTTGTTCATGATCGAATCTTCCGGGTGAGTCACACCGACCTGCTGGCTATCGGTGTGCTGGTGACTCGGTGTTATAGGCAGTACACCTTTTTTGACAAGATGCGCCGGGTCAATCAACGTGGATTGGTTCCGCTGCTGGCAGGTCTTCAGTGAATACGCATGTCACCGCTGTACCTTAGATGGGCTAAGCAAGCCGGTCTGTGCGGTGGCGCACACCATGAGATTTTGAAACCTATTATTTGAACCAATCGATCTCGGTTCAACCCTACCTATCGAGCATTCCAAGCCGCATCCTGGGTGTGCGATGCCTGGTCGAGTCGAACCATGCCTGACGAATCAACTACCCTGTGAACACAGCCACGCCAAACCGGAATTTCTATGACCGAACAAATCATGACTAACGCACAATGGTTTTTGCTGGTGGGCGGCCTGCTACTCGCCAGGGGCCTGACGGCCCCGTTGCTCCAGCGCCTGCCGGTCACCCCGGCCATTGTCTATCTGGCCGTGGGGCTGCTGGTCGGACCGACGGTACTCAATCTGTTTCACTTCAACCCGCTCAAGGAATCGGCGCTACTGGAAGTGCTGACCGAAGTGGTGGTGCTGATTTCACTGTTTTCCGCCGGCGTCAAAATGCCCGTGCCATTCAGCTTCGCCCGCTGGCGCACCCCGATTCTGCTGGCCTCGGTCTCCATGGCGGTCAGCGTCGGGCTGGTCGCCGCCTTCGCCTATTATCTGCTTGGCCTGCCGCTGGGCGCGGGGGTCCTGCTGGGCGCCATCCTGGCACCCACCGATCCGGTGCTGGCGACCGATGTCCAGACCCGTCATCCCGGTGACCGCGACCAGCTTCGCTTCACCCTGACCTGCGAGGCAGGCATGAACGATGGCAGTGCGTTTCCGTTTGTGATGCTGGGGATGGGATTGCTCGGGCTGCACGGGCTCGGTGAATTCGGCCTGCGCTGGGCGCTGGTCGACGTGCTGTGGGCCACGGCGGCGGCAATCGCCATCGGGGTCCTGTCCGGCGCGGCACTGGCTTATCTGGCGCGGAAGCTGCGCGGCCATCCGCCCCAGCACAAGCTGATGGACGATTTCCTCGGACTCGGCCTGATCGGTGTGGTGTACGGCGTGAGTGTGGTGGCCAATGCGTGGGGATTTCTGGCGGTGTTTTTCGCTGCCGTCGCGCTGCGCCAGACCGAACTCAAACTCGCCGGCATCGATATGAACAGCACCGAGCAGGAAGACCCGGAGCCGCCACCAACCGGCCGCATCGAAGCGGAAGCGGAAAACGCATGCCCGGATGACGCGCCGGCGCCGACCGTCAGCGAGGGTTCACTGGTGTTCAAGGAACATCTGGAACGGCTCTCGGAACTGGTGCTCATCCTGTTGATCGGCGGCACGCTGTTTATCGACTCCTGGAGCTGGCGCGCGGTGGGGCTTGCGCTATTCCTGTTTGTGGTGGCACGCCCGCTCAGCGTCCTCGTTGGCCTGCTGGGCACGCGCACGGCGTGGCCGATACGCGGCATGGTCGGCTGGTTTGGGGTGCGCGGCATCGGTTCGCTCTATTACCTGATGTACGCCATCCAGCATGGTCTCCCCGAGGATCTGGCGCTGGATCTGATCCAGTTGACGCTGATTGCGGTCACGCTTTCGATTCTGGTCCACGGTACCAGCGTCAAGCCATTAATGAGCCGCTTCAAGCGTTACCGCAGGCATCTACCACCGGCCTAGTCCTTCCACTCTATTTCGTTCGGCACCGTACAGACGACCGCTCGCCAATCCATCAACGTCGCTTCACAAGGAGAAACTCCCCATGAAAACCGTTACGTCCACGCGCCTCTGCCTTGTCAGCCTCGCGGAAAAAGGAAGCCGTCATGATTGAAATCCGCAAGGGTCAGGCACCGGCCCCCCTTACACGTGCCGAGTTCAGTACCCGGTTTCGGGCCTCCTTCATCGATCCGGCGTTCCGTGCCGAAGACGCGTCCATTGCCCGCCTTGAAGAGATCGCCTGGCAGGCCCACAGCGAGTACCGCAAATCCCCCGTCACGCAGAAGGCGGGCCCGGGCTATGCCGATCCGGACTACGACTTGTCGTCCGAGTGGGTCGACACGAAACAGCGCATTGACGCGGCACAACTGCGCTGGGACGACCCGGCGAGCCCGTCCCGGGTGTTGCTGGTCTGCGGATCGGCGCGCAACGACGGCACCTGCCCGGGCGAGATGTCGAAGACCTTCCGTCTGTTGGGAATCGCGCGCGAAACCCTGGAGCAGACCGGCATCCAGCCCGATGTGCTCGACCTCAGCCTGCTCAGCTCCGAATACGGCCGCAAGATCCATCCGTGCAAGGGCTGTGCGTCCACCGCGATGCCCCTGTGCAACTGGCCGTGCAGCTGCTACCCCAACCATGCGCTCGACCAGACCAATGACTGGATGGCCGAGATCTACGAGCGCTGGACCGCCGCCCATGCGGTGATCATCGTCTCGCCCGTGTATTGGTACCAGAGTCCCAGCCCATTGAAGCTGATGATCGACCGCCTGGTGTGCGCCGACGGTGGCAACCCCGATCCCACCTCGACGTCGGGGAAGAACCCCGGCAAAGCGAAAGCCCTCGAGATGGCCGGCTGGGACTACCCCCAGCACCTGGCAGGGCGCGCCTACGGGCTGATCGTCCACGGTGACGTGGCCGGAATCGAAGGCTCGCGCCGCGCCCTGTCGGACTGGCTCGACTGGATGGGTTTCATCGACGCCGGGGTACAGGCGCGACTCGACCGCTACATTGGCTACTATGAACCGTATGCCACCAGCCACGATGCCTTGGACCAGGATGGACCGGTGCAGGAAGAAGCGCGCAATGTTGCGCGTGCGGTGGCGAAGGCCGTGGTCGAATTGCGTGCTGGCCGTCTCCAGGCGGTGCAACCAAGTCTGTCACGTCCGCGGCCCAAATAAGCCGTCAGGGTGATGACGCCCAGAGATGTCAGCATGGCGCGCGACTGTACGACAACGCACAGACGCGTCAGAGACCAGCGGATAGGCTTGAAACACCCTCCGTTTTGTACGGATCATTTTCCAGGAGAAAAAACATGGACGAATACCGCCACCACGTATCAGGCTTTTTTGCCCACCGCGAACAAGCCGAAAGTGCCCTTTCCAGGCTCGTCGAACAGGGGCTGCCGCGCGAGCGGCTGCGACTCTTCTCAAACGACCCGGCTGCGTCCGACAGCGCTCCCAATGAGGGCAGCAATGCGGTGTTGAAGGATGTGCTGGTCGACGCCACCATCGGAACCGCAGTCGGCACCGGCATCGGCGCGCTGGGGAGCGTGGCGCTGGCAGCGGCGAGCGTGAGTCTGTTCGTCGCCAGCCCCTTGGTCGCCCCCCTGATGTTGCTGGGCTGGGGTGCCAGCATCGGTGGCCTGATCGGCGCAGCAGCCGGTGCCACGCCGGGTGCCGGAGACAAGGACGGCTGGTTGTCTGACCTGATCGGCGATGCGATTGCCAGCGGTCAGGTCGTGCTGGTGGCAGAGACCCGGACGGCGCAGGAGACGGCGATCGCACGCGAAGTCATCCAGGCTTCAGTCGGCGACTCCAAGGACATCAACATGGCATGACGCGATCACCCTGCCGACCTTGACCGTCTCACATGGGTGTCCACATGCGTCTGGGCCGATGCGGAAACGATAGCCTTGGGGGAATGCCGACGGGCACAACTCAGAATCGAGCCAGCGTGTCGGCAAGCGCGTGATTGACTTCGCGGTGACGTATCTCATCTGCACGGACAGCGACGATGACGTCGTGCAGCCGTGCGTCGGACGCAAGTTTCCAGTAATCAATAGCGATCCGGGGCGCTGGAACATTGGCGTGAGTGCCGTTGTCCACCCCAGCCAGATACTCGGTGTAGCTGTGGACCGCTTCTTCCTCCAGGTACCCCACGACACGATGCGCGATCGTGGGCGAAATCAGGTAAAGCAAAAAGTAAAGATTGAAGAAGACGCCTTGGGCAATCCGGATCAGCAGGCGCTCAAGCCTGGAGGGCTCGGTAATGTGGATGAAGGTCATCAAGTGCATGCGTTCATTCTCCGCTTCGTCAAGAAGTAAGCGGATCCTGCCGTAATCGGCTTCGATTCGACGCAGCGACTGCAAATGTTGCAGCGCACCGCCAACCATGCCCGGCACGGCCGCAACCGTTTCCAGCACAACCGCGCGATGGCCATATCGACGGGCAAAAAAAGTGTCGGCGAAGAACCGCAGCAATACTACGAAAGCATAAGCAATCCGGTCGGAAAAATTCCTGGGTTCGTAGTGTCGATCAAGCGGAGGGGTAATCGGCATTGCGTTCGCCTCGATCTTTCCAGTATTCGGCACCTTCACCTTCTGCCATGCAGGGGCTGCTCAGTGCGATGGGTAACGGGGCCTGTACCTGGCTAAAGGGCCCGGGGCGTGTTAGCGCGGCCCTGCACTCACGCGCCAGACCACATTGCCCACATCGTCGGCGACCAGCAGCGCGCCCTGCCTGTCCAGCGCCACGCCAACCGGGCGGCCGTAGGCATTGCCTGCTTCACTGAGAAAACCAGTCAGCACATCGATGGGCGAACCCGCAGGTTTGCCGTTTTCGAAGGGCACGAAAATCACCTTGTAGCCGCTATGCGGCCGGCGGTTCCACGAGCCATGCTGGCCGATGAACATGCCGTTGGCGAAGACGGCCGGCAGCGTGGTGCCGGTGGAAGACGCCAGACCCAACGGGGCGACGTGCGGCCCGAGGGCATAGTCCGGGACAATCGCCTGGGCCACCCATTCTGGCCGCTGCGGCTTCACCCGTGTGTCGACATGCTGGCCGTAATAGCTGTAGGGCCAGCCGTAGAAGCCGCCGTCGCGCACCGAGGTCAGGTAGTCGGGCACCAGGTCGCTGCCCAGCTCATCACGCTCGTTCACCACCGTCCACAACGCGCCGCTCGCAGGCTCCCAGGCCAGCCCATTCGGGTTGCGCAGGCCGGAGGCAAAGATGCGATGCGTACCGCGCTGAATATCCACCTCCCAAATGGCTGCGCGCTCCGCCTCCACCGCCATGCCGCGTTCGGCCACGTTGCTGTTCGAGCCCACCGTCACATAGAGCTTGCTGCCGTCCGGGCTGGCAATGAGATTCCTGGTCCAGTGATGGTTAATCGGACCCGCCGGCAGATCGACCACCTTGATCCCAGGCGCGGTGATACGCGTGTCACCCGCAACGTAGGGAAAGCGCAGTACGGCGTCGGAGTTGGCCACATAGAGATCGTTGCCGACCAACGCCATGCCAAACGGTGAGTTCAAGCCTGCCAGCAAGACCGAACGCAGGTCCGCCACCCCATTCCCATCGGTGTCTCGCAGCAGCGTGATGCGGTTGGCACTCGGCACGCCCGCACCCGCCCGCTTCATCACCAGGCCCATCACCCACCCCTTGATGCCCTTGGCGTCGTCGGGCTTGGGCGGCGCATTGGTCTCCGCTACCAGCACGTCACCGTTGGGCAGCACAAGCAACCAGCGTGGATGATCCAGGCCGCCCGCAAACGCCACGACATGCGTATCCGGTGCTGCCCGCGGCGTTGTTCCGGACGGCCAGCCCTGGGCGGGTGCGATGTGAACAGTCGGAATCAGCCTCTGCTGGGGGGGCGGCAGCGTGGGCTGTGGCCCAGTGCCGGCCGAGATCGGCAGCGTGGCCACTTCACTACAGGCGGTGAGTGCCAGGACCACCACGCCAAATAACCGGGGTGACACGCGCAGTCGCACTGGATCGAGGGTTAAGCGGAAACGACCTTTCACAGACGCCACAACACCTGCAGCGCAATGTTGACGATCACCCTCCACCCCCATGCCTGCCACGCTCAAGGTCATTCCCTCGAATCCGGGTCAACAGCCGCACGCATCGGTGTTGCGCCGGGTTCCGTGCGCAGCAACTGCGCCCGGATTTCACCATTCGGATACTCGGCGCTGTGCACATTGACGTACAGATTGCCCCGCGTGAAGCCGGTGTACTGCGCATCGGTCAACCTGGCTCCGGCGGGGACGACAAAACTGTCACCGGCGGTTTGAGTCAGCGTGATGATGGGCGGGCCATTTTTTCCAACGGCGCCCTCATGAATATGTGCCACTGTCGGGACAAGGCCGGAAACCTTGATGCTGCCGCTCACCGTGCGGTCAGGCATCACCGTAATGTTCCCGGTGCCCTTCGCTGAAGTGGTTACCGGTGGCACCTCGGCGTCGCCCTTCAGGGAAATCAACATGGGCTGCTGCGCATACAGGTTCGCAGAGGCCATGAGCAGCAGGGCAAACGGGGCCGCCCGACTCAGCGGGATCATGGTGGGTTTGGATGGAATGTTCATGTTGGCTCCTCGAAATCACGGGGAAGGCGTCACCGATGACGGACGCTTGAAAAGGCATTTTCTCAAGCGGCCTTAGGCACGCCCAACTACATCGACAAGTCAGGTCCGTTCAACCGATATCTGAGCGGTCATAACAAGCCAAGTGCTAAAACACTATAGACCAGCAGACACATTACCTATGTGGGCTGTCGCACAGCGGTGGCCATCAGGCACGGGCATCCTGTAAACAGCCCATACAACAAGGAGTCATGAATATGAACAAGATCAAAATTCTGGGCATCGTCGGCAGCCTGCGCAAAGACTCGTACAACCATTTCGCCCTCAAGGCGGCGCAGGAACTGCTGCCGGACGGCGCGGTGCTGAACCTGATCGAACTGCATGGCATTCCCGTCTTCAACCAGGATGATGAAATGACAATGCCTGCTGCCGTGCTGGAATTCAAGCAACAGATTCTGGCCGCCGATGCCATCCTGTTCGCCACGCCGGAATACAACTATTCGGTTGCCGGCGTGCTCAAGAATGCCATCGACTGGGCCTCTCGGCCCTATGGCGAAAGCGCCTGGACAGGCAAGCCGGCGGCGGTGATGGGGGCTTCTACCGGCAGCTTCGGAACAGCCCGCGCGCAATGCCACCTGCGGCAAATCCTCGTCACGCTGGATATGCCCACGCTCAACCAACCGGAAGTGATGATCGGCAATGCCGCCCAGTGCTTTGGCCCGGACGGCAGGCTGACCGATGAGCCGACCCGGCAGTCCATTCAGGCGCTCCTGGAGGCCCTGGTGCAGCTTGCAGAATGCAGCCCGGCGAAGAACAAGACCGGCTGAGGTCTGCAGCGCACGGGGTCGTCAGGACGAACCCCGCCTGAACTGGTTGACTGCCGCGTCCCGGCAAGGGCCCGGCTACGCCTTAACTATCCGGATTTGTCCCGCCAGCCTGCCGTTTACGAATAGCGGTGCGACCTACCCGATACCCCAAGGCCTCACCGAACGATGCCACTGCACAAATGCGC
Source organism: Gammaproteobacteria bacterium (assembly GCA_018831045.1). Classification (GTDB taxonomy): domain Bacteria; phylum Pseudomonadota; class Gammaproteobacteria; order Burkholderiales; family Thiobacillaceae; genus Thiobacillus. The sequence continues at coordinate 24,938 of JAHJRA010000031.1, forward strand.
CTGTGTAGGCGACCAGGCTTGAACATTCATCGGGGGATTCTATAAAAACTGTCCGGGCTGCTACCACACGCCTCTCTGCAGCCTGATGCCGTGCATGGTGCGCTGTGCGTGAGGCCGGCTGCGACAAAGGATGCTCGACTGGCAATTCCGCCAGCCAGGTCCAGACCCTAAGGAGCTTGATATGCAAACGGATATCGTTGAAACCAACAGGAATCAGCTAGAGGATGCGGTAAGAAAAGAGATCCCGCCGCGTAGAGTGGTATTGCGCGGCGTACTGGCAGCAGGTTGTGGCCTATTGCTGCCGGCCGCAATTTTTGGGTGTGATTCGAAGAAAGGCGAAAGCTCAACCGGTGACGCTTTGGACAGCTCTCCGCCTCCCGGCACAGACTCGGCCATCCAGGACAGTTCTCCCGCCCCCAGCGCGGAATCTGCAGCCCCGGCGGCGCCCGCGAAAGTGTCACAGGCAAGTGTGCAGTACCAGATTCAGCCGAAGGGAGAGCAGAAGTGCGGCAACTGCGTGAATTTCATCGCCGAGTCCAATACCTGCAAGGTGGTTGATGGCCAGATCAGCCCCGAAGGCTGGTGCACCCTGTGGGCCCAGAAGGCTTGAGTGGGTTCTACATCACACTCGTGCCACCGGGCAGTGCGAGTTTCCTGACACCACGCCAAGACCGCCATCGAACGTTGCCCTACGTACGCCAGCGTACAGACTGCTCCTGAGACTGCGACTAGCCTTGCACTTTGATCGGGAGATTCTATAAAAGCTGTCCAGACGGCCTCCAACTTTTCTCCTCTGTAGCCTACGGCTGCGCGAGGGAACCACATGGAGAAAGACCGACGGCGACACAGGATGCTCGATTGGCAATTCCGCCAATCGGCGGCCCGAACCCAAGGAGATGGATATGGACTGGAATATCGTAGAAGGCAACTGGAAGCAGTTCAAAGGCAAGGTAAAAACACAGTGGGGCAAGCTTACCGACGATCACCTCGACGTGATTGCCGGCAAGCGCGATCAACTGGCGGGCAAGATCCAGGAATCCTACGGCATCACGAAAGACGAAGCCGAAAAGCAGATCAAGGAATTTGAAGAGCGTAACAAGGGCGACCTCTCTTAATAATCCGCCTGACGCTGTGCATGCCGCAGCGTCAGGGCTGCAGGGGCAAGCGCTTGCTTGAGCGTCCACTTGCGTTCAAGAAAGTGGCGGCTTGAAAAATGAAGATGGAACGGCCACCAGTCCGTTCAGTCATACCCCATTCGCCGGGATGACCGCCCAACGCATCATCGGTACCAGCAAAACCACCGCCTGGGCGATTACGACCATGACCATAATCGCCCAGGCGGACAGAGGCCCCTATCGATGAATGCATGCAGGAAAAATCCGTTGTCCCGCCTAACGCAGCTGTGGCTCGTCTGGATAGCGCTTTCCAGCGCGGGAGCGGCATGTGCCTCCGTGGCGGACACGCATTCCGCTGCTTCGCTCCAGGCCAAATACGCGTCACTGGGCGACCGACTCCAGCACAACCCGTTCCAGCGTGCGCTGTCCCTCGACTCGACGGAGTCGTCGGGCGAACTGAAGGGCGACATCTACGCGCGGGTCGATTATCCGTTTGCCACGGTCAGCAAGGCCCTCAACGACCCGGCACACTGGTGTGACGTGATGATCCTGCATATCAACACCAAATTCTGCCGCGCCACCACTGAGGCGGCGCATACCGTGCTGTCCGTCAACATCGGCAAGAAAACGCCGCAGCCGATCGAAGATGCTTACCCCATCGATTTCGCCTACCGCGTCAAGTCGGCGACGGCGAATTACCTGGAGATTCAGCTCAACGCGCAGGAGGGACCGCTGAGCACCCGCAACTATCGCATCCAGCTGCGAGCTGTCCCCATTGAAAACGGCCGCACCTTCCTGCACCTCACCTATTCGTACGATTACGGCATGGCTGGGCGACTGGCCATGAAAACTTACCTTGCAACGATAGGGAACGGCAAGGTGGGCTTTACCCTGACCGGCACGCATGCCAACGGCCGGCCCGAACACATTGGCGGCATGCGGGGCGTGGTGGAACGCAACACCATGCGCTATTACCTCGCCATCGATGCCTATCTGGGCGCCTTGGCCACCCCGCCGCCCAGGCAACTCCAGAAACGCTTGCAGGGCTGGTTTGCCTCGACCGAGCAATATCCTCGCCAGTTGCGCGAAGTCACCCGAACCGCCTATCTTGAAATGAAACGGGACGAATATCTGCGTCAGCAGACAACCCAGTAAGAGCATGCATCACGCACACCCCCTACTTGATCGGGCCGGATGGCGAAGCCCGTATCCAAACATTAATTCTTGCAGTCTTCAATCCTATAGAAAGGTAATACGATGAATTTTCTTGGCGCAATCATCCTGGTGGCACTGCTGCTGCTCTCTGTTTTCACGCTGGCCAACTGGGCGGTGCTGACCGCGCCCACCACGCTGTCATTCGTGGCATTCAATATCGAAGGGCCACTTGGCGTGATCCTGCTTGGCGTCACGCTGGTGCTGGTGGTGCTGTTCGTCCTCTACGCCCTGACGTTGCGCACAAACATGCTGATGGAGTCGCACCACCTCAATCAGGAGCTGCAGGCGCAGCGGAAGCTCGCGGAAAGTGCCGAAACCTCACGCTTCAATGAACTGCACACGCAGATCGACGCGCGCATGGACAGTGCGGAACAGTCAATGAAGCTTGCTATCGACGAAGCCAGTAACAGCCTGGCTGCGCTGGTCGGCGAGATGGAAGACAAGATCGACCGCACGCTTGCGCGGGGTGGCAACTAAAGCCACCCGGGATAGGTCGGCAGTCTTGCTGCCGGTCTGTTTGGCCAGACAAGCTGGAGCGAACGATATGCCTGTGCAAAGTCCCGGTTTCACAACCAGTATTCCCAGACCCGGGCGAACCATTCCTTGAGGCGCAAATCGAGTGGCCGACGCTGCCACTGCTCGAGCGTGATGGTCCTGGACGCCGCCAGATCCTTGTCGAACATGGCCTGCACCTGTTGGCCAAACTCCGGTCCCAGCACGACCGCGTTCAACTCGTAGTTATGCAGAAAACTCCGCCAGTCGAGATTGGTCGAGCCAACCGTGGCCCAGACGCCGTCGATCAGCGCCGTCTTGGAATGCAAGATCACACCCTGCCGCTCATGGATTTTCACCCCCGCTTGCAGCAGCCGGTCGTAGTAGTTGCGTCCGGCGTGGAACACCAGCCACGAGTCGGTCTGGCTCGGCAGGATCAGGGTGACGTTGACGCCGCGCCTGGCGGCGGCTTCGAGTGCGTCGAGCAGCTGCGGGTCGGGCGCGAAATACGCGTTGGTGATGTTCACGCTGACCTCCGCACTGCTGATGGCCGAGAGCAGCGTGGCATAAATCAGGCTGAAGGCGTCGCCGGGCGAACTGCCGATCGCGCGCACCAGTTCCCGCCCCCTGCGCTCAGGCTGGGGAAAGTAGTTTTTTTCAGCGAGTGGCGCGCCCTGCTGCTGTTCCCAGGTTGCGAGAAACAGCTTCTGGAACTCGGCCACCACCGGCCCCTGCAATTGCAGGTCGGTGTCGCGCCAGGCGAGGTCCGGGTCCGCCCCCGCTTCGGGCTTGGCCTTCGATCCGAAACGGAACGAGCCTCCAGAGTAGACGCTGCTGATGTTGATGCCGCCCAGAAATGCCGTGCGCCCGTCCACGATCAAGAGCTTGCGGTGGTCGCGCTGGTTCAGGCTCCATTCCTTGCGGCTCAGTAAAGGATTGATCGGATTGAACTCGAGGACCCGGACGCCGCTGTCGGTCAGTTGCTGGAAGAAGGGCGCCGGCGTACCGAGGGTGCCGACGCTGTCACGAATGAGGTTGACCTGCACCCCCTCCCCCTGCTTGGCAATCAAGGCTTGCGCAAAGCGCTGGCCGACTTCATCGTCGTCGAGGATGTAGGTTTCCATGTTGATGTGGTCGCGCGCCGACAGGATCGCGGCGTACATCGCCTGGTAGGTGGCTGGGCCATCCTGCAGCAGGCGCACCTGATTGCCCGCAGTTAACGGGCTGCCGACGATGGCTTCTTCGCGCGCCAGATGGTGGTCGAAGATGCCGGTGTCCGGGCTACGCGCTTCCAGGCGGCCGAGGATCGCCTGGCTGTGCGCGGTCGATAACGGGCCGCGTGCGCCTTCCAGTTGCACCGGCGGGCCGGGGCGTTGCGCCAGATCGGGGACGATGGTCGGCAGGCTGCTGCAGCCGGAAACGAAAAAAAGGGCCACCAAGGACCCATAAGGCAGGCGATGTCGCATGAGCGACTCACCCATCCTGTTCAAGGTATTTACCGCCATCCATCCTCCATCAACCGGGCTTGTGCGCAGTTATATCAGACGGATCGCCGCGTGACGACCCGTTACAAGCGCCCCATCAACAGTAGCACGATGACGATGATCACAATCAGACCGAGGCCGCCGCTGGGACCATAGCCCCAATTCCGGCTATGCGACCAGCTTGGAATGGCGCCGATCAACATCAGGATCAAAATGATCAATAAAATGGTTCCCAACATGCAGTACTCCTTGAGTTGGTGAAAGGATTCAGTTCACAGGCGCGGTTTCGGTGGGTACCACGATGACGGTGGTGCCATCACCCGTTTTACCGGTCGCGCCGGTCTCGCCCTGTACGCCTTCGTTACCTTGGTAGCCGGTTGCGCCCGTGCTACCGGTATCGCCCTGATATCCGGTTGCGCCCTGGCTGCCGGTTTCGCCCTGCGGACCGGCAGGACCGGGAACTGCGACCGGCGTAGCGGGTACATTGACTACGGTCGGTTTGTCACAGGCCGCCAGTGTCAGCGTGGCGAGCAGTGCGGTCATCAAAAGTGTGGTGTTCATGGTTTATCCCTGGGAAAAAATACATTGTGGGTCGGAGGGCATCACGCCATCCGCGAGCAAGCCGGATCGACTTGAATGGTCGCACCGGTCAGGAATTGATCGTAGAGGAATGCCGCGTGTCGTTCTGTGCGCTGGCGAACATTGAAGCAGGGGTTTTGACGGGAAGGGGAAGCGCGCTGTGTGCGTTCCCGAACAGACACCTGAATCGGTTCTGCATGATATTGCACGTTCGGATGAATCGATTTCGGGATCGGACCCCAGGGTTCGACAGGGATTTCGGTTTCCATCCCTGCCCAACAGGAGACGTCAATGAATGCACTACTGAGAATCATGCTGACGGTTGCCAGCGTGGCAATTGCCACCCAGGCCGCCGCACAGGTTACGTTTTATGAACATCCGGGGTTTGAAGGCCGGTCGTTCAGCACCAACAAACCGGTTGATAACTTCACACGCCAGAACTTCAACGACCGCGCCTCGTCGGTTGTGGTCAAGGGCGACCGCTGGGAAGCCTGCGAAAACTCGCGCTTTGGCGGTCGTTGCGTCGTCCTGCGGCCAGGCAATTACCCCTCGCTGGATGCGGTAGGTTTGGACGACCGCGTGTCATCCGTGCGGGCTGTGAACCGCAACGCGCAAATCGACGACCGCCGTTATGCGCCTGCTCCGGTGGTCGCACAGGTCAGCTTTTATGAGCGCCGGGGGTTTGAAGGCCGGTCGTTCACTACTCAGAAACAGATCGGCAACTTTGCGCGCCAGGGCTTCAACGACCGCGCCTCATCGGCTCTGGTTCAGGGCGATCGCTGGGAAGTGTGCGAGAACGCCCGCTTCAACGGTCGCTGCATGGTCCTGCGTCCGGGCAAATATGCGTCGCTGGCCGCAATGGGTTTGAACAACCAGATTTCGTCAGTACGGCGGGTGAATGCAACCACGCGCATCAATGACCGTCGCTACGCGCCGGCTCCGGTCGCCGCGCAGGTGGTCTTATATGAGCGTCAGGGCTTTGAGGGGCGGTCGTTCACAACGGAAAAGCCGATCGCCAATTTCGCACGCCAGGGGTTCAATGACCGCGCCTCGTCGGCAATCGTTCAGGGTGACCACTGGGAGGTCTGTGAAGACGCCCGGTTCAAAGGTCGCTGCGCCGTCCTGCGCCCGGGAAAATACCCGTCACTGACCGCGATGGGTTTGAACAACCGCGTGTCTTCGATTCGGTCGGTGGACGCAGATGCACGCATCGACGACCAGCGGTATGCGCCGGATCCCGCAGCCCATGATTTCCGTCGTCGCGACAACGAGCGGCTGTATGAGGCCAACGTCACGTCAGTGCGTGCGGTAGTTGGAACACCCCAACAGCGATGCTGGGTCGAAACCGAAGAAATCGCGCAGGAGCGTCGCACCGTCAATATTCCCGGAGCGATTGCCGGTGCCGTTATTGGCGGCATTCTCGGTCACCAGGTCGGTAACGGACGCGGCCAGGATATCGCCACGGCCGGTGGGGCTGTTGCAGGTGCCGCAGTGGGTGCCTATATAGGTCGTGATGGCAAGGGGCAGCCGGTGCAAACCCGCGACGTCCAGCGTTGCGAAAATGCACCCAGCCAGGCCCGTCCCGACTTCTGGGATGTCACTTACGTATTTCGCGGCCAGCTGCATCAAATGCAGATGACCGCGCCCCCCGGCCCCACCGTGATGGTTAATGCGCAGGGTGAGCCCCGCGCATAAGGTTCTGAACCAGCAGCCAGTGCAAGGCGGCCTTTTGGGGCCGTTTTGCCTGGGCTTCGCCCGTCACGTCTGGAACCATCCTCCAGCGTAATCCGGCCTATGCGTGCCAGCGCACGGAATGGGCCGCGCTGTTCAACTATTATTGATTCGGTTCCATCCACCCCAGGAGTACCCCTATGAAACGTTTACTCTTTGCTGCAGTACTGGCAATCGCCACCGTTCCGGCACTTGCGGCCGACGTCGGCGTGTCCATCAACATCGGCCAGCCCGGTTTCTATGGCCAGATCGACATCGGTGGCTATCCGTCGCCACCAGTGATCTATCAACAGCCGCGCGTCATGTACCGGTCGGCGGTCAACCGCCAGCCGATCTACCTGAACGTACCTCCGGGCCATGCCAGAAACTGGCGCAAGCACTGCCGCCAGTACAACGCCTGCGGCGAGCGCGTCTACTTCGTGCAAAACAACTGGTACGAACGCCAGTACGTCCCGCATTACCAGAAGCAACATCATGACCGCCGCGACGAACGCCGGGATGACCGTCATGACCGTGGCGACGACGATCGCAAAGGCCAAAAGAACAAGCACCATGGCAATGATCGCGGTCAGGGTCGTAACCACTAAGGCCGCCTATCTTCCGTCGTCCCAGCCTAACTATATGACGTGAGCAGATCAGCGCCTCACCCGCTAACGGGTTCGGGCGCTGATCTGCATTTACGGAGAACCCCACGCCATGAAAGACTCCCCAACCACCGTTCTACTCATCGAGGACGACTCCGCCGATGCCAGGCTGATCCAGGATGCCCTCACAGGGTCGGGGAACAGCCTGTTTCATGTCGAATGGGTGTCGCGGCTGGCCGATGCGCTCGAACGACTGGGAAGCGAAAGGTTCGAGGTGGTCCTGCTTGACCTGTCGCTTCCGGACAGTCAGGGTCTCGAAGCGTTCGACCAGGTGTTCCAAGCCGCGCCCGACTCCCTGATCCTGGTCCTCAGCGGATTGACCGATGAAGAAACCGCGCTCCAGGCCATGGAGCGCGGCGCCCATGACTATTTCTCCAAGGGCCATGTCGACGCCCACTGGTTGCCGCGTGCGCTGCGCTACGTCATCGATCGCAAGGCTGCCCGGGGCGCGCTGCAGAGCAGCGAGGAACGCTTCCGCGCGATGAGCGATGCCTCACCGCTGGGCATTTTCGTCTCCGATGCCGAGGGGGAGTGCGTCTACACCAACGCGGCGTATCACACAATATCGGGGCTGACCCTGGAACAGACGCTGGGCACGAACTGGAGCACGGCGATCCATCCGGAGGATCGCGAACGCGTGCTGGCCGAGTGGCGCAACGCTGCGCATGGCCAGGCGCCTTTCCAGACGGAGTTCCGTTTCTTGCAGGAGGACGAGAGCATCGTCTGGACACGTGTCAACAGCGCCGCCATGCTCGACGGCAAGAAATGGTTCGGCCTGGTACAAACGGTCGAGGACATCACCGGACGCAAGTCGGCCGAGTTCGTATTGAAGACCGCGGAAGAATCCCTGTTCGAGGAGAAGGAGCGCGCCCAGGTGACGCTCAACTCCATCGGCGACGCCGTGATGACCACCGATATCCAGGGGCGTGTGACCTACCTGAACCTGGTGGCGGAAACGATGACCGGCTGGTCTTGCAAGGACGCATTGGGGCGGCCGATTACAGAAGTCTTCCATGTCCTCGACGGCACGACCCGCCTGGCCGCCGCCAATCCGATGCTGCGCGCCATGGCCGATGACGAGTCCGTGGGGCTGGGGACGGACAGTGTGCTGGTTCGCCGCGACGGCTTCGAGTCCGCGATCGAGGACTCCGCCGCCCCCATCCACAACCGGGATGGCAAGGTTGTAGGCGCGGTGATCGTTTTCCACGACGTCAGCGAATCCCGGGCCATGGCGCTGGAGATGGCCCATCTGGCCCAGCATGACTTTCTCACCAGCCTGCCCAACCGGCTCCTGCTGACAGAACGCTTCGCCCATGCGATCAAGATGGCCCAGCGCAACCGCAAGCAGGTCGGGCTGATGTTTATCGACCTCGATAATTTCAAGCACATCAACGACTCGCTGGGACATGCGGTCGGCGACCAGCTTTTGCAGTCGGTTGCGAACCGCCTGGTGGAATGCGTACGCACCACCGACACGGTGTGCCGCCAGGGCGGAGACGAATTCGTGATCCTGCTGGCCGAAATCAGTCAGCCGCAAGATGCAGCGCAGGTTGCTGCAAGCCTGCAGGCCGCGCTCGATATCCCGCACCTGGTCGACGGCAACGAACTCCACATCAGCCTGAGCGTCGGTATCAGCATCTTTCCGGATGATGGCACCCGGGTGGATGCCTTGATGCAGAACGCGGACACCGCGATGTATCACGCCAAGGCCAGTGGCCGTAACAATTTCCAGTTTTTCAAGGCCGAGATGAACACCCGCGCGGTCCACCGGCAGATGATCGAATGCAGCCTGCGCCGCGCCTTGAAGCAGAACGAGTTCATGCTGCATTACCAGCCGAAGATCGATCTGGCCACCGGGGCAATGACCGGTGCCGAGGCACTGATACGCTGGCAGGATCCCGACCTCGGCATCACTTACCCGGCGCAGTTCATTCCGATCGCGGAAGAAAATGGCCTCATCGTGCCGATCGGACGCTGGGTGCTGCGCGAAGCCTGCAGGCAGGTTCAGGCCTGGCTGGATTCGGGCCTGCCCGCCGTGCCGGTGGCCGTCAACATTTCCGCGGTGGAGTTCAGGCACGACAGCTTTCTCAAATGGCTTGCCCTGATCCTGAAAGAGACCGGCCTGGCGCCACACTACCTGCAGCTGGAACTGACCGAAAGCATCCTGATGCACGATGCCGAGTCATCCGCATCGGTGCTTGAAGCACTGAAGATCATGGGGGTGAAGCTTGCGATCGACGACTTCGGTACCGGCTATTCGAGCCTCAGCTATCTGAAGCGCTTTCCGATCGATACCCTGAAAATAGACCAGTCGTTCGTGCGCGACATCGTCACCGATGCAGACGATGCGACCATTGTGGCCGCAGTGATCGGCATGGGGAAAAACCTCAAGCAACGCGTCATTGCCGAAGGCGTGGAAACGCACGAACAGCTCGCTTTCCTGCAGGCCCGGCATTGCGACGAGGGGCAAGGCTTCCATTTCAGTCATCCCGTGTCCGCCGAGCGGTTTGCCCACCTGCTCGAGACCTGGAACGATGCGCCGTAACGCGGCGTAACCCCACACTGCGCTATGTGCGCCAGCGTACCGACCCTTCCCGGCCTTCTGGCTATTCTGCTGTCAAGGTTCCGGCAAAGCACAAGGGGCACAGCCATCTGGTCTGTTCCGTTGCATGCCTTTGCCGATAGGGAACCGGCCCCCCGTTTCACTTAACTCTGGAGTCATCATGAACAAACTCAGCAAAACGATTTCCGCAGCACTGCTTGCCATTACCCTGGTGTCTGTCGTCGGCTGCGCATCCTCATCCAAGCAATCGGGCACCGGCGAGTATGTCGATGACGCCGTCATCACCACCAAGGTAAAAGCAGCAGTTTTCAACGAACCGACGCTGAAATCGGCAGAGATCAACGTCGAAACCTTCAAGGGCGTGGTTCAGATGAGCGGCTTCGTCAACTCGCAAGCCGACATCAACAAGGCGGTCTCTCTGGCACGCAGCGTGGATGGCGTCGTCTCGGTCAAGAACGATATGCGCCTGAAGTAAACCCTGTCCCAAGGCTCCTGCCTGCTGCAGCCAGGGGCCATGGGAGAGCAGCCCTGCGCATCACATGCCTGGCTCAATAAAAAACCCGCGGGAGCTCGCTCCCGCGGGTTTTTTATTGGGTTTTGCCTACGGCTTCCAAGCTGCCAGACAAATTCAAAACGATAGTGCCCGATCCTGCAGGTGCCCCACTCTGCACGATCAGGGCTGATGCGGCAGTGACTCGTCGAGAAAAAGCAGCAAGGTCATGATGACCGTCAGCAGAACCGGCCCGATGATCACGCCGACCGTGCCAAAGGCCGAGATACCGCCGATGACACCGACGAAAACGACCAGTGTCGACACCGGTGCCTGTGACTGGCTCGAAATCAGCATCGGCCGCATCAGATTGTCCGAGATCGACACGCCCGTGCCCCATATCAACATGAAAATCGCCCAGCCCCATTGCGCAGTGACTGCCAGGTAAATGACCGCCGGCATCCACACCAGCGCAGCGCCGCCTACCGGAATCAGCGCCAGGGCTGCCGCCAGCACACCAAACACGATGGCTGAGGGCAAGCCAGCAATGGCAAAACCAATGCCCACCAGCGTGCCTTGAGCAATGGCCGTCATGATCTCGCCGTAGATTACGGCGCGCATGGTATCGCCAGTCAGCTTGAGCATCTTGCCTCTGCGCTCCGCTTCCATCGGCACCAGGCGCACCGTGCGGTCGAGCATGGCGCGGCCGTCGCGCAGAAAAAAATACAGCATGAACAGCATCATGAAAAAATGGATCAGGGTGCCAAGGGCGCCGAGCACAAAGTTGCCGCCGGTGGCCGCCAGCGACTGCAGCAGCAACTGAATCCCGCTGACCATCCAGCCATCGAGCTGTTCGGTCGTCGTAGTGAGGTTCTGCCGCAGCCACTCGGCAATCCCCCCGATGACGGGGTAATGCTCAAGTTGGACGAGCAGACCCGCGTCGAAGCCCAGCGACTGTTTTTGTAAACGGGTCACCATATCCCCGACCTGGCTGGTGAAGGCCACGCCCAGACTGGCCACCGGCCCCGCGAGCATCACCGGTACCAGCAGCGTGATCATTCCTGCCGAGATGCTGGCGCGCCCTTTCAGCTTGCCTGTCAGCCAGCGGTGCAGCGGGGTCAGCAGAAATGCGAAGCAAATGCTCCAGGCCAGCGCGCCCCACAGGGGGGCAAGCATCCAGTACAACGCAACAGCGAAGAGCGCCACGACGACGATCGCAAAGCCCTTGGGATAAAGATCCAATGTCATTCCTTGCATGCGTTAAATCAGTCTAAAGTGCCCGACTGCGACGGCCTCAGCTACAACCGGCGGAGGATCGCGGGCAATGCGCACAGGGCGGGTCCGTCCAGTTCAAAGCGTGCGCCGCGCGAGAAAAAACGTCATCCTGTCGGGCCTGAGTTCCAGCCTACGGGGGCACTGTCATGAACCTGTCGCATTCTGCACCCAAACGCACCCAGTCGCGCGGGGAAGAAGTTGCAAACAGCCTCAGCCATGGGCTTGGGCTGGTCGCGGCAGTCGTGGCCTCCCCGTTCCTGATAAAGCATGCGGCACGCCATGGCGATACGGGTTTCCTTGCCGCCGTGAGTATCTTCGCCGCCACCATGGTGCTGCTGTACCTGGCCTCCACCCTGTATCACGCGCTGCCAGTCGGCCGTGCCAAGCAGGTGTTCAGGATCATCGAACACTCTGCGATCTATCTGCTGATTGCAGGAACCTATACCCCGTTCACCCTGGGCGTGCTGCGGGGCGCATGGGGCTGGACGCTACTTGGACTGGTTTGGGGCATCGCCGTGGCTGGGGTGACGCTGAAGGCTTTGAGCCGGATGACCCATCCCGTTCTCTCCACCGGCCTGTATCTGTTGATGGGCTGGCTCATTGTGATTGCAGCCCATCCCCTGTCTGCGCGCATACCTGTATCCGGGCTGCTATGGCTGATCGCGGGCGGCCTAGCTTACACGATAGGCGTAATTTTTTTTGCGCTCGATTCGCGCCTGCGCTATGGCCATTTCATCTGGCATCTGTTTGTCATGGCGGGTACGGCCTGCCATTACTGGGCCGTGCTTGGGTACGCAGCCTGACACCTGCCGCTGACGCAAACCGCAATCAGCGGCTACGCAGCCTGCGTCCGATCTGCCAGAGCAGCCAGCCGCGCTGCAGCCATTTTCTGGCGCGCAAAGGGCGCAACAAAGCCACCAGCACCAACGCAGAACCTGCCATCCAGGTGGGATGGCTCCGCATATAGCGAACCCCCGCGAGCCCCCGGTCAACCCAGGACAGGCGTGCCTGCCACGGCGCCAGGTTGTACGACAGCGCACTTCGTTGCGCCGCAGCCTGCTTGATCAGCAGGCTGCGGCGTTCGGCGAGGTGGATCAGTTTTTTGTTCATCATCGCGCTTTGAGATGCTGGCGATCCTTGGCCAGCTCCGCCAGGCTTGCCTGGAACAACTTGGGCTTGGTCCGGATTTTATGCAACGCAAACCACACGACTCCAGCACCTGTTGCCAGAAAAATCCCGGCCAGCCCACCCAGTGCAGCGAGCCGGTGAGACTCCCAGAACGCAACCACGATCAGGATCGACAGCAGCACGACGCCCACGCCAAAACAAAACAGGGCAAGCAGCGCCAGCACAATCAGGGCGGTCTGATGAACCCGTTCTTCGGCGATGTCCACCGACAAAAGCTCGAGTCGGGTTTGAACAATGCCGACCAGGCTGACTGACAGGTTTTTCAGGGACTCGAACAGTCCCCCCGACTCGGCATGGGATTCCTCAGCCATCGCCTGATTCAGCGCCGGCCGATCAAAAGACCAATCACCACACCGACACTGGCGGCAACGCCAATGGCCTGCCACGGATGGACGTGGACATATTCATCGGTCGCCTTGGCCGCAGCCTTGGATCTGGCCACCAGCGCCGCCTGCGCTTCGCTCATTTTCACCTTTGCCATGGCAAGCGACTCTTCTGCCTTGGCACGCGCTGCAGCCACCACTTCGCCACCCTGGCCGGCGGTCGCCTTCAGCAAGGCTTCAGCATCGGCAACCACGACTTTGAAGTCGCGGATTAACTGTTCTTTTGTCACGTCTGTGGAATCTGATTCGGCGGATAAATTACTGATATTCATGATTTTTCCCTCTCGTTATTGATGTTAAAAACTTCCGGCAGCATTCGCCGAGAACAGGATATTGCATACTGTTTATTCAAGAACAACTCACTTGGATTACAAGCTTAGACATTCTCAACCCCATTACAAATTGATCGCCTGCATGCTGTTTTGTAGCTGTTGTACAGATTAGGGGCGAATGTGTATTCAGTCTGTACGCCAGCACACACTAGGCTCATCGCCCGGTGCAGCAAGACTTCGAGGAGGCCTTTCCACAAACATGGTGTGAGCAACGACTGCACTATATGAGGGTTTTGAAAAGCTTGCTGCCACCGCTCCCGCCCTCAATCGACTTTCGGCTGAATGTTCATTTTTTGCGGTTGGATACACTCTTCTGTATTACCTGAACCGAGCCAAGCGCATTACAGCAGCAATAGGGAAAAAATCAAAACACTCCCCGATTGACCACAAGAAGTCGTTAACCCCCCTAAGACCAACCCGTCTGAAGGCAGAGGACGACTGACTCTCAACGCCCACGCATGAACATGGCATCGAGCTCCTTGAGGCTCACCTGAAACCAGGTGGGACGGCCGTGATTGCATTGGCCAGCCCGCTCGGTGGCTTCCATTTCGCGTAGCAGGGCGTTCATTTCAGCCACGGCCAGATGCCGGTTGGCGCGCACTGCGCCGTGACATGCCAGGGTGGCGAGCAGTTCGTTGCGGCGTTCGGCGAGCAAGCGCACCACGCCAAACTCAGCCACCTCATGCAGTACGGCACGCGTGAGTTCAACCGGATCGGCGTTTTTCAATAACCAGGGCACCGAGCGCACCGCCACCGAGGTGGGCGAGGTAATCGACACGTCGAATCCGATGTCACGCAAGCCATCCAGATGCGGGCTGATTTCTGCGACATCACGCGCATCTACGCTCAGCACGACGGGAATGAGCAGGGTTTGCGCGGGAACAGCGCGGGAATCGAGCGCGGCCTTGAGCTTTTCGTAAACGACACGCTCATGGGCCGCATGCATGTCGACCAGAACCAGCCCCTGGGCGTTTTGCGCCAGCACATAAACACCGTGGAGTTGCGCGATGGCGTAACCGAGCGGCGGCGCGTCATGCGCAGCTTCGGCTGACGCGGCGGGTGAATCCAGGGATGCGCTATTGGATTGATACGCCGCAAGCGGGGCATAAAACGCCATTGCCTCATTGACCTGCAAGGGACTGATCTGCAGTGGCATCATCGTTTGCCGTGGCACACCAAACGGCGAGGCAGCCACGCTCATTGCAGGCTCGGGGAGTACGGCACCAGCCTCCCCTGACGCCGCCGGAGCCGCCAGCAAGCGCTCGACAGCATGAAACAAAAATTGGTGAACGCCGCGGCTGTCTCTAAAACGAATTTCGGTTTTGGCCGGATGGACGTTCACGTCCACCCCGTCTGGTGGCAGGCTGATGAACAGGCAATAGGCCGGATTGAGTTGGTGATGCAGCACGTCACGATAGGCTTCTTTCAAGGCATGGACGATCAGTTTGTCGCGCACGTAACGGCCATTCACATAGACGTGCTGGCTGTCGCGGCTAGCCGTCGCCGCGCCGGGCCGGATCACCCAGCCCGACACACGCAAGACACCCGCAGCCGCATCGACCGCAATCGTGTTGGATTCAAATGACTCGCCCAGCACCTGCCGTACCCGCGCGGCGGCTGTTGTTGCATTGAAGCGCAGCAGCACCCGGCCATTGTGGCTCAAGACAAACGCAGTATCAGGGTGCGAAAGTGCCTGCCGCCGCACAGTTTCGGCACAGTGGGCGTATTCAGTCGCTTCGGTCTTGAGAAACTTGCGCCGCGCCGGAGTATTGAAAAACAGATCCTGAATCTCGAGCGTCGTGCCCACGCCACGCGCTGCGGGTGTCGGCTCGCCCAACTGGCCGCCGTCGACCTGCAAGGTCCAGGCATGCTCGGCATCCGCGCAGCGACTGCTGAGTTGTACCCGCGCAATGGCCGCAATCGACGCCAGCGCTTCACCGCGAAACCCCAGGCTTTCAACCTGTTCCAGATCGGACAGGCTGGCGATTTTGCTGGTGGCATGGCGGGTCAACGCGAGCACGAGTTCGTCACGGGCAATGCCGCGGCCATTGTCGCTGATACGCATGCGTTTCACGCCGCCCTGTTCCAGCTCGATCTGGATCTCGGTGGCGCCGGCATCGAGGCTATTTTCGAGAATTTCTTTCAGCGCCGCCGCCGGGCGTTCGACCACTTCGCCGGCGGCGATTTGCGAAATCAGGACATCGGGTAAAACACGAATGCTCACAATGAACCGGCAAAAGGGACGCCGCGTCGCGCCGCCATGGCACGCCCCAGACGCTCGATTTCGGCCGCGCCCAGCACCTGCCGCGCCAAGGGCAGCACATGGCTGTTTTCAAATTCGAGGTGAGCGCGGTTCATTGCGATAAAACGGGTGGTCAGTTCGCCATCCAGCGTGGCGGCCGTTCCCGCCTCAATCAGCTGCAGTTGCGCCCGCAACCGCCGCCACAGCAGCGCCTGTTCGTCGTGCTCCAGCGTCAGCATTTCGACCAGGTCGCAGGCCCCAGGCGCGTTCGCCTGTTCCAGCAGGGGAAACAGGTTGCGCTCCTCGTCATCGTGATGGTGTACCGCAGCCGTATCGAAATACGCCAGCACCGCGTGCGCGGCCTGCCGCGACTGGGCATCAGCGCCGTGGCCCGGCAAGTGCGCACGCAGTTTTTCAAGCGTGTCGCATTGCCTGGAAATGCGGCCATGGCAAGCTTCCAGCACGTCGAGCGGGCGATCAAAGCCGGGCGCAGCCGCACCCAGCAGACTGCTTATCATGTGCGCTCCACCATCACGGATTGCGTGTGAGCCGTGTCGGCAAGGCCATCGGATGAGTAGCGAAGTACCCCTTGATGCCATTGACGATGGCGTCTACCAGTTTGTCCTGATAAGCGGGATCGTTAAGGCGTCTTTCTTCTTCCGGATTGGAAATGAAGGCTGTCTCGACCAGAATCGAGGGGATGTCCGGCGCCTTCAGTACAGCAAAACCTGCCTGCTCGACATGCGCTTTGTGCAGCGTATTGATGCCGCCGATTTCCTTCAGTACCGCATGCCCAAGCTTCATGCTGTCGTTGATGGTCGTGGTTTGCGTCAGGTCGATCAGGGTGCGCTTGAGCGAAGGGTCCTTGACGTCGATGTTCATCCCGCCAATCAGGTCAGCGTCATTTTCCTTCTTCGCCAGCCAGCGCGCCGCGACCGAACTTGCGCCGCCTTCGGACAGGGCAAACACCGACGAACCGCGCGCATGCGGCTTGATGAAGGCATCAGCATGAATCGACAAAAACAGATCCGCCTTCAGTGCACGTGCCTTGACTACCCGTTGACCAAGCGGCACAAAATAATCGCCATCGCGAATCAACACACCGCGCATGTTCTCCTGTGCATCGAGTTTCTGCTTGAGCTTTTTCGCCAGGGCCAAGGTGATTTCCTTCTCGTGCGAACCGGCAGCACCGATCGCGCCGGGATCTTCGCCGCCATGACCGGCATCGATTGCAACGGTGATCAGTCGGGCATATTTCGGCCCATCCGTTCTGGCGGGTTTGCGCGGTTCGATCATGGCGGTTTGTGGCGAGTCGACGACAGCGGGCGCTGGCGACTCAGCCTGAATCGATTGAACGGGGCTTGCCTGGGTTGAATTGAACTGGGTTGAACTGGATTGGGCTGACGTAGCGGCTTGTGCAGGATAGAGGTCCATTACCAGCCGGTGGCCATATTGCCCCAGCGGTTGCAGCTGGAATATCGAGGGCTTGACCGGTATTTTGAGATCGATCACCAGACGCATCACACCCGGTCGATTGGTACCGACACGGATCGCAGCGATATAAGGGTCGTCCGCAGCCAGCTGGCTGCTCAGCGCATCAAGTGCCGCGCCCGGCTCCACACCTTCAAGATCGATCACCAGTCGGTCCGGATTCGCAAGACTGAACGATTTGTGCGCCACCGGCTGCGTCGCCTCCAGCGTAATGCGCGTGTAATCAGGCGACGGCCACAAACGGGTGGCAGACAGCTGCAGCGCCTGGGCCCAGCCCGATGCCAGCAGGCCACACAGCAGAAAAGTTCTTAACAAGGTGGACAACATGTCTCCAGATAGTCGGTCCCGCGCGGACTTTTGGCTTCGCATTCGACATCACGCGCGTCGTCCGTAATCGTCAAGCGGACGATTACGTCCGGCAATGGCAGCCAACCCGCAGCCTTGTCCGGCCATTCGATCAGGTTCACCGCCTGGCCGCTGACATCGCGAAAGCCAGCGTCCAGCCATTCACGCGGGTCGTGCAGGCGATACAGATCGAAATGATACAACTCAAACGCGGGCAGGCTGTAGGTTTCGGCCAAGGTATAGGTCGGACTCTTGACCCGGCCGCTGTAACCCAGCGCGCGTAACAGCCCGCGCACCAGCGTGGTCTTGCCTGCGCCCAGATCACCCTCCAGGTAGAACGTCATTCCGGGTTTGAGTTCCCGCGCGAGGCGCGCGCCGAAAGCCAGGGTTGCAGCCTCGTCTGCCAGATGAAAGCGCACGGTATGATTGGACGGATGCATGAGACAGATTTAGCGCAGCTGGCGCAACAAATCAAACAGTGGGGGCGGGAACTCGGCTTTGCCGCTGTGGGCATCGCCGACTGCGACTTGAGCGCAGCCGAAACGGGCTTGCAGGCGTGGCTTGATCGGGGATTTCATGGCGAGATGGATTATATGGCGGCGCATGGCGTAAAACGCAGCCGACCTGCCGAACTGGTGCCGGGCACGGTCCGCATCATCAGCGCGCGGCTGGATTATTTTCCGCCGGCGGCAACCGAGCCATTTGAGGTTTTAGCCAATCCGCTGGCCGCCTATCTCGCGCGCTATGCGCTGGGGCGTGATTATCACAAGGTACTGCGCAACCGTCTGCAAAGCCTGGCCGAAAAAATCAGTCAGGCGGTGGACACGCATCATTTCCGTGTTTTCACCGACAGCGCGCCGGTGCTGGAAGTCGCCCTCGCCGAAAAGTCCGGACTTGGCTGGCGCGGCAAGCACACCCTGTTGCTCAACCGCCAACACGGCTCATGGTTTTTTCTCGGCGAGATCTACACTGATTTGCCGCTGCCGGTGGACACGGCCGCATCCAACCATTGCGGCACCTGCCAGGCCTGCATCGACATCTGCCCCACCCAGGCCATCCTTGCCCCCTACTCGCTTGATGCGCGGCGCTGCATTTCCTATCTCACCATCGAACTCAAGGGCAGCATTCCGGTTGAGTTGCGGCCGTTGATGGGCAACCGGATTTACGGTTGCGACGACTGCCAGCTGGTGTGTCCGTGGAACCGCTTTGCGCAGACCGCCGCGCTGCCGGATTTTGTCGTTCGGAATGGACTTGACAGTCCGCGGCTGCTCGACTTGTTTGCCTGGAGCGAGGCTGATTTCAACGAACGGCTGGCTGGTTCACCGATCCGTCGCATCGGTCACGAACGCTGGCTGCGCAACATTGCCGTTGCCCTGGGTAATGCGCCGTCCTCCCCCGATATTGAAGCCGCACTCGGCGCGCAGCTGAACCACTCATCCACGCTGGTGCGCGAGCATGTCGCGTGGGCACTGACGCGCCAAAAGGAAGTCTAAACCTGCTTTAACTCCTGCCGTGCGTGACGGATCACCGATGCGCCCGAGCTCAATGCCAGCCCGGCCAGCACCAGTGCCACCGCAATGTCTGGCCAGCCATGTGCGGTCGCCCACACGCCAGCCGCCGCGCTCATCACCGCCAGGTTACCAAGCGCGTCGTTACGCGAGCACAGCCACACCGAGCGCGCCTGCGCGTCGCCCTGGCGATGCACAAACAGCAACGCCGCAACGCCGACGTTGACCGCCAGCGCCAGCAAGCTCACCCAGCCCATGATGAACGGTTCCGGCACCACGCCGGCCGACCCCTGCCAGGCCGACTTGGCGAGCACGAACACGCCGTAGCCCACCATCAGCCAGCCCTTCCACAGCGCGGTGCGCGAGCGCCACACCGGCGCCAGACCGAGCACGAACAGGGCGACGCCGTAGTTGGCTGCGTCGCCCAGAAAATCGACCGCGTCGGCCAGCAGTGAAACAGATTGCGCCGAAAAGCTCGCCAGCAGTTCGACACCAAACATCAGCGCATTCAACACCAAAGCAATCCACAGTGCGCGCCGATAACGCGGATCGGGCGGCGCAGCGTTACACACGGAATCGCAACCGCAACCGCTCATGACGCGCACCGTTCGGTGAAGTCCTGCAGGTAAAATGCCATCTTTCTCATCCCGCCATTTTGCCCCCATGTCCACGAATGCACATTCCCCCATCGGCGTATTCGATTCCGGCATCGGCGGGCTGACGGTGGTGCGTGCGCTGATGGAGCGCCTGCCCTACGAAAATATCGTGTATTTCGGCGATACGGCGCGCGTGCCCTACGGGGTGAAATCGGTCGAAACCATTACCCATTTCACCACCCAGATCGCCCGGTTTTTGCTGGAAAAAGACGTCAAAATGCTGGTTATTGCCTGCAATACCATGGCAGCGGTAGCCGCACAGGTGGTCAAGGATTTGTCATCGGTGCCGGTGCTGGACGTGATCGAAGCCGGTGCGGTAGCGGCGCGCGGCGGCAAAAAAATTGGCGTCATTGCCACCCCCACCACCATCAACAGCAATGCCTACGCACGCGCCATTCACGAATACGCGCCTGATTCACGCATCCACTCGCAAGCCTGCGCGCTATTTGTGCCGCTGGTCGAAGAAGGCTGGATCGATCACGAAGTCACCCGTCTCACCGCGCAGGAATACCTGAAACCGCTGCTGGCCGAACATATCGACACGCTGGTGCTCGGATGCACCCATTACCCGCTGTTGAAACCGCTGCTGCGGCGGGTCGTGGGCGATGACGTCGCATTGGTCGACTCCGCCGAAGCCATGGCCGAACAGGTCGCCGCACTGCTGGCCGAAAAACATCTCGCCAATCCCGGACCGGCACAGCCACGCTATGACTTTCATGTCACCGACGTGCCGCTGCGCTTTCAGACCATCGGTGAACGGTTTTTGGGACGTACCCTGAACAATGTGCATATGGTGAAGTGGTAAACATCATCCTGACATGATCCGCATCAACCCCCAGATCGAGCTCGACGAACGCGAAATCCAGGAAGATTTCGTTCGCGCCTCGGGGCCCGGCGGACAAAACGTCAACAAGGTGTCGACTGCGGTGCAACTGCGATTTGACGTAGCCCGCTCGCCTTCACTCCCCGAGCCGGTGCGCGCACGCCTTGCCATTCTGGCCGGCCGTCGTCTCACCCGCGACGGGGTGCTGATCATCGAAGCAGAACGCTATCGCAGCCAGCGCCGCAACCGCGACGACGCACTGGAGCGGTTGATCGAGTTGATTCGTGAAGCCTGCGAAGTCGACAAGCCGCGCCGCCCTACCCGCCCCACGCTGGCCTCGAAGAAACGCCGCCTGGAGAGCAAGCAACGACAGGGCGAAACCAAGAAATTGCGGACGTTTAAACCGGGGCAGGAGAGCTGACGGCGTATCCGGGTTATTGACCGGCCTGATGCGGCAGGCTTACGCCCGCCGACACCAGATAATTGCGCAGATGGCGCAGCTCCTGTTTAGTGCAGGTAGGGCTGTTATGGGGCCGGTGCAAAAAACCTTCCACGTCATTCAGGACCACGCGAAAACTTGCACCGTGGTGCGGCTCCACCCTGGCGCCCAGATGCGTCAGCATCGACTCCACCTCGCGCCAGTGAACATTTGCACTCACGGGACCTTCGAAAATGGTATGCAGCAGACTCTCGTGTTTATGGCTCATATCACCCCCCTTCAGCATCCGTTTCCAGAATAGGGCCTAAATCGCCACAGCGCGAATCGTGTTAGTTCATTTCGTCAATCCAGGCCATCTGGATCGCTTCAAGAATCTTTTCGCCTGAATGCTCGGGGGCATCGTCAAATTCGGGCAGTTCCATCACCCAGCGGTGCAGATCGGTAAAACGGATCGTGCGCGGATCGATTTCGGGGTGAGCTTCGGAAAGCTCGATCGCGATGTCCAGGGAATCAGTCCATTTCATGTCAATGTCCTTCTTTCACCATATTGATGGTGTATTTGGGGATTTCGATGACCAGGTCGGCGGCATTCACGCGTGCCTGGCACGACAGGCGTGATTGCGGCTCCAGCCCCCATGCCTTGTCCAGCAGATCGTCTTCGTCTTCGGTGGACGCTTCCAGCGAATTAAAACCTTCGCGAACAATCACATGGCAAGTCGTACAGGCGCAGGACTTTTCACAGGCGTGCTCGATCTCAATGCCGTTGGCAAGCAGGGTGTCACACAGCGTGTCACCGGTTTTGGCTTCAATCACGGCGCCCTCAGGGCAGAGTTCAACGTGGGGCAGTACGATCAGTTGGGGCATGATTTTAGGTGTTGCTTGGTTGAATAGGGTCAGGCCGCCTGCGCCTGCTGGCTGGGCAATGCTTGTAACACACCATCCCAGAAATGCAACCGCGCGTTGACAGCGGCTTCGGCTGCAGCTTCGGCTTCACGCCACTTGTCGGCCTCCTCGCCGCACAAGCCGGCCAGTAGACGCAGCGACATCGGCGCATGAAAATCCTCGTCCAGATGAACGTGGCGCTTCAGGTAATAGTGAAAACTCGGTGCCTCGGCTTCTGTCACCGTCATGCGCGACAGGAAGGCGCGGAACATCGACGGAATCACATGCTCGCGCCCAAGCGCCAGCGCAGCGGCAACAGTGTGCGGCTTGCCGCTGGCGAGCGCCTCGAAAGTGGTGCGGGTGAAGTGAGCAGAGGGCGCGGGGACAAGGCCGGCAGCCAGCCCTGCTGTGATGCCCTGCTCGGCCACGATCTGCACAAAATGTGCCGGGGTGTCGGCATCGGCGCCGATTTCGCGCATCGCAGTGAGATACAGCAGAAAGTGGCTGGTGTGCCCCTCACAGCCTGGCAAGGCGATATCGGTTTCTTCTTCCAGCACCAGTTCGTTGATGAAACGTTGCACCGAAGCATCGCCGCCAGGCGTCCAGGGCCAGCGCGCGGGCGCAATTTCATTTTGCAGGTATTTGATCAGCGACATGAAGTCCCACACCGAATAGACATGGTGTTGCATGAACACGCGCAAATCGTCCAGGGTGCGGACGGCTGCGTAGATCGGATGGGCTTCGAGCCGCACACGCAAGCTCTCGATGAAGGCGTCGTTCAACATGAGGGGTTCAATCCGTTCAACCAAAAGTGTCCAGTTTTTGTCCGGCCATCGCACGCCGCACGTTCTGATCCATGCGGCGCTGCGCAAAGTCGGTGGTCACCGCGTTCAGTGCCTCGATACCGCGCTTGATCGCCAGGTGATCGGTTTTCGTCAGCAGTTTTTCAAGCGCGGCAATGCTGGCTTCAATTGCGGCGGCTTCAGCCGCATCGAGCAGCGCGCTGTCCTCCCGCATTGCGGCATGGGTTGCTGCGATCAAGCCATTCGCATCGACGACCTGTTCGTTTAACGCACGCGCAACCATGTCATCCTTGGCGTGGGTAAAGGCATCCTTGAGCATGCGGGTAATCTCGTCGTCGGCCAGGCCATAGGAAGGCTTAACCTGCACGCTGGTCTCGACGCCCGTGCTTTGTTCGCGCGCGGATACCGACAACAGTCCGTCAGCGTCGACCTGAAAGGTGACACGAATTCGCGCGGCACCCGCGACCATCGGCGGAATCCCGCGCAATTCAAAGCGTGCCAGCGAGCGGCAGTCGACCGCGAGTTCACGTTCGCCTTGCAGAACATGCACGCTCATCGCGGTCTGGCCGTCCTTGAAGGTGGTGAACTCCTGCGCGCGCGCGGTGGGGATGGTGGTATTGCGCGGGATGACTTTCTCGGTCAGCCCACCCATGGTTTCCAGACCCAGCGACAACGGGATCACATCAAGCAGCAACCAGTCGTCACCTGCCCGGTTGCCCGCCAGCACATCAGCCTGCATTGCCGCGCCCAGCGCAACGACCTTGTCCGGATCCAGGTTGGTGAGCGGTGTCTGCTTGAAGAACTCGGCCACCGCCTGGCGCACGCAGGGCATCCGGGTGGAACCGCCGACCATCACCACGCCTTTTATATCGTCCACGGTCAGACCCGCATCACGCAGTGCCTTGCGGGTCGGTGCCAGGGTTTTGCTCAGCAGACTGGACGACATGGCATTGAATTCAGCCTGGGTCAGCGTCGCATCCATCATTTCGCCGGTCGACAGCACAGCTGTTACGCGGACGTCCATATGCTCGGTGAGGGCTTCCTTGGCATCGCGCGCCTTGGTCAGCAACAGCCGCATGTCGCTCGCAGACAAGGGCTGAAAGCGGCCCTTTTCAACCATCCAGCAGAACACGCGCTGGTCGAAATCATCACCGCCGAGTGCCGAGTCGCCATTGGTGGCAAGGACTTCAAACACGCCCTTGGACAGCTTCAGGATGGAAATATCAAAGGTTCCGCCACCCAGGTCATACACCGCAAACACGCCCTCCGAGGTGTTGTCGAGGCCGTAGGCAATCGCGGCAGCGGTGGGTTCGTTCAGCAGGCGCAGCACGTTGAGTCCTGCCAGTTGTGCGGCGTCTTTGGTTGCCTGTCGTTGCGCGTCGTCGAAATAGGCCGGAACGGTGATCACCGCGCCGACCAGTTCGCCGCCGAGCGCAGCTTCTGCACGCGCACGCAACACCTTGAGAATTTCCGCTGACACTTCGACCGGGCTTTTCACCCCGGCAACCGTCTTGATCTGCACCATGCCCGGCGCATCGACAAAGTGATACGGCAGGCTGGCAGCATCGTCGATGTCAGGCAAGCCACGTCCCATGAAACGTTTGACCGAAATCAGGGTGTTGTGCGGATCGAGACTTTGCGCGCGTTGTGCAGAATAGCCCACGTCCACCAAGCCATCTGCGTGATAACGCACCACGGAAGGCAGCAAGGCATGGCCTTCAGCATCGTCAAGAATGGTTGCCAGGCCGGAACGCACGCAGGCGACCAGTGAGTTGGTGGTGCCCAGATCAATGCCTACCGCCAGCCGGTGCTGATGGGGTGCAGTGGACATGCCGGGTTCGGAAATCTGCAACAGAGCCATACCTAGCCTTCGAGTTCTTCGTACACGTCGCCGACTTCGGCGATGAGTTTGTCCATAAAACGCAATTGACGCACCGCTTCGCGCGCGCCTTCGAAATCCTGCTTTACATCGAGCAATTCGACCAGTTGCGATTCGATCAGGCGGTGCGTAATGCGCAATTCATTCATCAGGGCATCGAGCACATCGACACGCTTCGCGACACGCGCATCGTCAATCGCCTCTCGCCATTCCATTTGTTGCATCAGGAATGCCGGGGCCATCTGCGTGTCATGCGCGTCCAGCGCGTCTATGCCTTGCAACTGCAACAAATAGACGCCGCGCTCAACCGGGTGTTTCAAGGTGCGATACGCTTCATTCGCCTGCGTCGCCCATTGCATGGCCACCCGCTGTTCGGCGTCGGACTGCGCCGCAAAGCGATCAGGATGAACCGTGTTTTGCAGTTCGCGATAAGCACGGTCTAACTGCTCGCGATCCAGCGCATAGGCTACCGGCAGGTCAAATAATGCGAAGTGGGTTTGGGTGAAATCCATGGCAGAGATCAGGATTCAGGGGACAGGATTCAGGGGCCTTATGCTGCGCGTCAATGCTCAAATCGCGGCCAAAGGCCGCACAAAAGCCCTGCCCCCCTGAATCCCGATCCCTGACCCCTTAAACGTTAAATGACTCGCCGCAACCGCACTCGTTTTTCACGTTGGGATTGTTGAACTTGAAACCTTCGTTCAAACCTTCGCGTGAGTAATCGAGTTCGGTGCCGTCGATATAGGCCAGGCTTTTCGGATCGACAAACACGGTGACGCCAAAGCTGGTGAACACCTCGTCGCCTTCCGGTGCCTCGTCGGCAAACTCCAGTTTATAAGCCATACCGGAGCAGCCGGTCGTGCGCACACCGAGACGGATGCCAACACCCTTGCCGCGTTTGGTCAGATAGTTCGTGACGTGTTGCGCTGCGCGTTCGGACAGAGTGACCGCCATGATGCTTACACCAGTCCCTTTTTCTGTTTGTAATCAGCGACCGCGGCCTTGATCGCGTCTTCGGCCAGAATCGAGCAGTGAATCTTGACCGGCGGCAATGCCAGTTCTTCGGCAATCGCCGTGTTCTTGATTTCCATTGCCTGATCAAGCGTCTTGCCCTTGACCCATTCGGTCACCAGCGAGCTCGATGCAATCGCCGAACCGCAACCATAGGTCTTGAATTTGGCATCCTCGATACGGCCATCGGCACCGACCTTGATTTGCAGCTTCATCACGTCGCCGCAAGCAGGCGCGCCCACCATACCTGTGCCCACTCCATCGTCATCCTTGGTGAACGAGCCTACATTGCGGGGGTTTTCGTAATGGTCGAGCAACTTTTCGCTATAAGACATGGTGGTTCTCCTTCAAACTTGATCGAAAAAACGATACGCAAGCAACTGCGCCAAACGCATTGCGGATTAGTGTGCAGCCCACTGCACCGTATTCAGGTCGACACCTTCCTTGAACATCTCCCACAGCGGGGAGAGTTCGCGCAGCTTGCCGATTTTCTCGTGCAGCAACTTGATGGCGTAATCGACTTCTTCTTCAGTCGTAAAACGGCCTATCGAAAAACGGATCGAGCTATGCGCGAGTTCGTCGCTGCGGCCCAGGGCACGCAGCACATAGGACGGCTCCAGGCTGGCCGAGGTGCAGGCCGAACCGCTGGAGACGGCCAGATCCTTGATCGCCATGATGAGCGACTCCCCTTCGACGAAATTGAAGCTGACATTCAGGTTGTGCGGCACCCGGCGCTCGAAATCGCCGTTCAGATGCAGTTCCTCGATGTCCTTCAGGCCTTCGTACAAGCGGTCGCGCAGCATGCGGATGCGTTCATTCTCGGTCGCCATTTCTTCGCGGGCAATGCGGAAAGCCTCGCCCATGCCGACGATCTGGTGCGTTGCCAGCGTGCCCGAACGCATCCCGCGCTCGTGACCGCCTCCGTGCATCTGCGCTTCGAGGCGAACACGCGGCTTGCGCTGAACATACAGCGCGCCAATACCTTTGGGACCGTAAGTCTTATGTGCCGAGAACGACATCAGATCCACCGGCAGCTTGGCCAGATTGATCGGCATTTTTCCAGTGGCCTGCGCCGCGTCGACATGAAACAGGACGCCTTTTTCACGGCAGATATTGCCGATCGCTTCGATATCCTGAATCACACCGATTTCATTGTTGACCGCCATCACCGACACCAGAACGGTGTCAGGACGGATCGCTGCACGCAGCACATCCAGATCGAGCAAGCCGTTTTCCAGCACGTTCAGATAAGTGGCTTCAAAACCCTGACGCTCCATTTCGCGCACGGTGTCGAGTACTGCCTTGTGCTCGGTGCGCACGGTAATGATGTGCTTACCCTTGGTGCCTGCGTAGAAATGCCCTGCCCCTTTGATGGCCAGATTGTTCGACTCGGTCGCGCCGGACGTGAAAACGATTTCCTTCGGATCCGCACCGACCAAAGCCGCAACCTCGGCACGCGCAGCCTCCACCGCCTTGTCAGCCGTCCAGCCATAGGGATGTGAACGCGATGCCGGATTGCCGAATTCCTCGGTCAGATAAGGAATCATTTTGGCGGCCACACGCGGGTCGACCGGCGTGGTTGCGGAGTAATCAAAGTACAGTGTTTTCATTGTGATAGCCTTATCTCTTAAACCAGTATCAAGCTGCAAGCGTCATCTTGGGCGTACGACGATCCTGCATGACTTTTTCCTTGCACTCATCCTGCTTGGCCACCAGCGTGGCAAGCGTGACGTTATCGAGGTAGTCATAAATATGGGCATTGAGTCCCATCCACAAGTCATGCGTCAGGCAACGATGTTCGTCGTGGCAGTTTTCCTTACCGCCACAATGCGTCGAATCAATGGGCTCATCTACCGCGCGAATGATGTCAGCCACGCTGATGTTGCCCAGGGTTTTGGCAAGGTAATAACCGCCCCCCGGACCGCGCACACTTTCCACCAACTCATGGCGGCGCAGGCGGCTGAAAAGCTGCTCCAGATAGGACAAGGAAATATCCTGACGTTCACTGATGCCAGCCAGCGTCACTGGATTCTTACCGCCGCGCAGCGCTAAATCCAGCATCGCGGTCACAGCAAAACGACCTTTTGTGGTCAACCTCATTTTGACTTCTCCTGAATGACACTCGGAGAATCTATTCCCGAGCGATTCGCTCAACTATTCCTTACCTTACTGTTTTAGTCAACTATTTTGTTCAGATAACTGGCATCGAAATCATCCGGCTTGTCCTGCCCCGCCGGCATTTCTGCACCCAGCTTCAGTAACTGCTCAAAGATCTGCTCCAGCCGTTCATCGATATGCGCAGAATGATCGATCAGGCCGTGAATGGCCTTTACCACCGGATCGTTCATGTCAGCCGAAATGGCATAAGCAGAAAACCCGAGTTTTTCTGCCTGGTGACCCAGGTTAACCATCTTCTGCTGACGCTGCTTTTCGGCAGCACTGTCAAGAATCCGGGCAGGAATGCCCACCGCCGTGGCATTGTCCGGCACGTCTTTAACCACCACCGCATTGGAACCAATGCGCGCATTGGCGCCAATGCTGATCGGTCCGAGAATTTTGGCACCGGCGCCCACCACCACGCCCGGTTTCAAGGTGGGATGGCGCTTGCCTTTGTCCCACGAGGTACCGCCGAGGGTGACGCCGTGATAAAGCGTGCAATCGTCACCGATTTCAGCCGTCTCGCCGACCACTACGCCCATGCCATGGTCGATAAACACACGGCGACCGATGGTGGCGCCAGGGTGAATTTCAATGCCGGTAAGCCAGCGCCCGACATGCGAGGAGAAACGCGCCAGCCACTTTAAGCCCAAGCGCCACAACCAGTGCGCCAGTCGATGGATGACAATGGCATGAAAACCGGGATAGAGCGTGATGACTTCGAGCGTCGAGCGCGCGGCCGGATCGCGGTCAAAAACGACGGCAATGTCTTCCTTGAAATGACTGAAAAGGCTCATGCGCTAAAGGGTGCTATTTCCGAGTTATTTGGTCAACTATTATGCGCCTGGCTTGCCGGCCTTGCGCGTACCCCGCTTCGCGGCCTGTGCAGCAGTCAAAATGCCGCGCAGGATATTCACTTCCTCTTTTGCCAGCCGGGTGCGCGCGAATAGCCAACGCAGTTTCAGCATCAGCTTGCCGGGCGAACCATGGTTCAGGAAATCCAGTTCGATCAACGCGGCCTCGAGGTGCGCGTAAAACCGCTCCACCTCGTCGCCCGTTGCGGCATCCAGCCCGGGCTGCGGCCAGACCGGGTGACCCAGCCAGGCCTGACGGATTTCGTAACTCAGCACCTGCACCGCTGCTGCCAGATTGAGTGAGCTGTAATCGGGATTGGCCGCTATCGTCACCAGCCCCTGACACAGGCTCAGTTCCTCGTTCGACATACCGCTGGTTTCGTTGCCGAACACCAGCGCCACCGGCGCGGCCTGCGCTTCGGTCAGCAAGCGGATTGCGGCCTCGGGCGGGGTCATCACCTCGGTCACGATATCGCGGCGGCGCGCCGATACGCCCAGTACCAGCGTGGTGTCGGCCAACGCTTCTTCCAGCGTGGCGCACACCCGGGCCTGCGCCAGCAGGTCGGTCGCCCCCGCCGCCATGGCGTCGGCCTGACTATTGGGAAACACAGCAGGGTTGACCAGAACAAGCTGCGACAAGCCCATCGTCTTCATCGCGCGCATCGCGGCGCCGATGTTGCCGGGATGGCTGGTGCGTGCAAGCACGATGCGAATATTGCCGAGAAGTTTTGGGTTAGATAGCGTCATACATCAAGTAAAATGGCGGCTCGTTCTTTGAATTTGTAGCCAGACATCATGCATCCCATGCTCAATACAGCGGTGAAAGCCGCTCGCAAGGCGGGGGCGATCATCAATCGCGCCTCGCTCGACCTCGACCAGCTCACCGTACGGAGCAAACAGGACCGCGATTACGTCAGCGAAGTCGACCAGATGGCCGAACGCGCCATTATCGAAACCCTGCTCGACGCCTATCCAAACCACGGGATTTTAGCAGAGGAGTCTGGCGTAACCGAAGCCAAGAACAACGAGGACTACCAGTGGATCATCGATCCGCTCGACGGCACCACCAACTTTCTACACGGCCTGCAGCAATATTCGGTCTCGATCGCGCTCAAGCAAAAAGGCCAGATCACCCAGGCCGTGGTCTACGACCCTGCACGTAACGAACTGTTTACCGCCACCCGTGGCCGCGGCGCCTATCTGAACGAGCGCCGCATCCGCGCCAGCATGCGCAACAAACTTGCAGAGTGCCTGATCGGCACCGGTTTCCCCTATACCGACTTCCGCTTCGCCGATGCCTATCTCGGCATGTTCCGCGACATGATGCACGCCACTTCCGGCCTGCGCCGCCCCGGTTCTGCCGCGCTTGACCTCTGCTATGTTGGCTGCGGCCGTTACGACGGCTTCTGGGAAATGCACCTGAAGCCCTGGGATCTCGCCGCCGGCAGCCTCATCGCGCAAGAGTCCGGCGCTTTCGTCGGCAACTTTGTCGGCAACGAAGGGTTTCTCGACTCCGGCAACATCGTCGCCGCCACGCCGAAAATCTTCGCGCAGATGCTGCAGATCATTGCGCCGCATTTGCCGCCCGAACTAAAGGTTTAAATCAACACAGCCCGTTCGCGCGGCCGGATTGTCTTTACCCAGCGTCAGCACCTGGCGAATCGGGCTGTGCAGGCCGGACGGCACGATCTAGGCCGAACCGTGCTTGAGTGTGCCGCCTTCGACAATCGGCGACAGCGCGACGAAGCCGAGCTCGGCGTTGCCGGAGCTGACGAACGGGTAGGTCTGCGCGATATTTTCGCCCTGCACGAACTTGCCTTCGACGCTGCCGAGCAGGCCCAGCCGGGTCAGGCTCTCGACGGCAGCCGCACCATACGGTGCCAAGTTTAGGATTGGCGATGAGCAGATGGTCGAACCCGCCCTGCTCCAACACCGCCCCCCCCCCTGGCGCCGACGTAACCGAGCTTGGCCGACCACAGCAGCAGTTGCCCGATCGGGTAAGTGAAACGGCTGCCGCTCACGGCGAGCCTTTCTTTTTCCAGTTTGGCCGGCGTTTCGTCGTCAGCCGCCAGCAAAGCGCCGAATGCAAGCTGCGCCTTGTGGCCAGTGGCCTTCCCGAAATCGGCGGCGATTTTCTGCATCGGCGCGGTGAAATTGGCGGCGACGGCGACCTGGACTTCCACCGCCCGGAGCGAAGCAGACCGGCCCAGAACGAGCTGGCCGGCGAGCAAGGCTGAGACGTGGCGCGTGCCTCATGACCTGAATGCATCGTGGATGATGATGGGGCGTCGCTGGTCGGATGGCTGGAACGTGCTTGTTCCATGCGCTCATTGGGGATGAAGCCGGCAAGCAGATCGCTGCCGCCTCAGCATGAAACGTTCAACGCGGCCGGTCGGGCAGGACGGCATACTCCGGACGCAGGCTGCGCTCGCGGCAGTCACCCGCCGGCCCGCCCCGCGTCGTCCGGCTCAGCCACTCGCCGCTCGCCAGTCGCCAAGCCTTCACTTCCTCGAAATAGGCCTGCTCTTCATAGAAGTTGTCATCGTCGTCCAGCGCCACCTGGGTCAAGGCATACTGGTGACGGTAGTAACAGCATTCGCCGTTGCGGTCGTAGCCCAGAATCTTGTATGCCCGGGACGCTTCATCGTCAAAGCGCTCGTGGCGGTACGGCGCGCTCACCTGTGCCCGATACTCATCCGGCACATCCAGCATCCAGTCCGGCAACGGTGCGTTTGCAAGGACCGGGCCGCGCTGGCTGAGCGCCGAAAGCCGCGCCAGTCCACTGTCGTCTTCAGGACCAAAACACGCCTGGTAATCGCCGCACACCTGGCACGAAGGCGCGCTGCAGGTGCGTACTTCGGCGCGATCGCACAACTGCTTGTAGAGGAATTTCTTCCACTTCATGTTGGCGCTGTTCTTCGCCTTCAGCGCACTAAAGTGCCCGTCCAGCAACGCCGACAAGGCCTCGCGGTTGGGCAGGCCCATGTCCTGATACAGATGGTCGCCGCCCATGCAGCCGCTGGCGATGGCGTACGCCAGCCACTCGGTCTGCTCGGTATCGTCGCTGCGATGGTCCAGCAGCAACTGCACCAGATCATCGAATTCGTCCGAAGGCACCGGCGTGCAGTCCGCGCAGGGCGCGGCTGGATCGCAGCTTGCACCGAACAGCTGCACGTCTGCACCCGGGAAGTAACAATCCACCAGCGCGCCAAAGCGCATGCGGTCCAGACCCATGCCCACGCCGGGCGCGGGGAGCGTGCCGCGCGCCGCCGCCATGATGACGCGCGCAAAGGTTTGCGCCAGCACATCGTCGGGATCGCGCGCATGCCGCATCAGCATGGCGTAATCGAGCCACTCGCGACGCATCTCAGCCCGCCTCCATCACTTCGTGGTCATAGCATTTTTTTGGACAGATCTTGGCGCACGCCTCGCACCCGACACAGTTCATCTGGTTAGCGATGGTCATGACCTTTTTCTCGTACTCACCATCATCGTCATCGTCGTCCAGCGCGACTTCGACATACTCGCCGTCCTCGTTCACGCCCTTGAGCTGCAGCACATCGCGGCCGCACACGCGGAAGCAGCGGCCGCAGCCGATGCACTTTTCCTCGTTGATGGCGTGGACGAACTTCGGCGTCCAGCTACGCCCGTCGGGCAGGGTGATGGTGACCGGGTCGCTCATGATTCACCTCACGCCGTCGCGGCAGCCAGCTTCTTGCGCGCCGCCTCCAGACTGATGAAAGCGGCAACGGTTTGCTGCGCCACGTCCATCACCGTGTCCAGGCCGGCCGGAAGTTCTTCCGACAGGTCGTGCAAGGCCATGCGCGCTTCCATGGCGCGTGCATTGAGTTTTTTCACTTCGGCTTTGAGTGCTTCCTTGTCTTCCATGCTGTCCATCCCTTTTGATTTCGCCATCACTCCGGCCAGAAACTGTTCGAAGTTTTCGTTTTCGATAATGTCGATCCAATGGGGGACTTCGACGTCCATGCCACGTTCAAGAATTACAGCCATGATTTGCTCCTTTTCAGCATCATTCGGCGTCTCGAACCCGGGTTTGGATTCACGTCCGCCCACTCGCCGCACGCCCGCGCGGCTTACTCATATTTGGCCGCGTCGGGATATTGATTCACCATGCCGACGCCTGCCGCCACCTGTTTCTCGCCTTCTTCAGCGAGCTTTTCCATGCTCTCGAAGCCGAAGCGATTGACGTCACGCAATTGCTTGTTGACCGCGACCAGCCGACCCGCCAGCAGCACCAGGCGGCCGAATCCCTCGTGCGACATCTTCATCATGGGCGAGACCATGACGCCGGTCTGCCGCTCGATGGCGAGGCCGATGGCGTTGTAGTACAGCTCCATGCGCCACAGGGTTTCCGGATCGGGGTCGCCGATGATGGGCAATTGCCGGCGCTGCTCCTTGGTGATGATGTAGGGCTCCAGCAGCTTGGCATCGGTCTTGCCCTCCCACGTACCGTGGGTGTCCTGGGCGCGCCACTGCTTGATCAGCTCTTTCATGAACGGCGACTGCATTGGGTCGACCGCGACTGCGGCAACTTCGGCTTCAAGCATTTTGTTCAACCTCATCTTCGTCAAAATCGAAGGTCTTTTCCTGACCCTTTTCAATCACCTTGCGCAGCCAGGGCGGCGGCGTGCCCTTCAGCACGCCTTGCAGTTTCAGCAAGATGGCGTCGATGGCCTCCGGCTCCTGCACCTTGATCGGATGAATCTTGTTGGCCACCACCCGCGCCGCACCCGAGCCGCCGATTGCGGCCACGTACAGAATGGCGCAGTCCTTGATCGCTTCCAGCTTCGGCGCGAGCTTGTCTTCGTTGCCGTCTTCTTCAAGGTCGCCATCGAACTGGATCGCTTCGGCGAAATGCGCGTCGTCGGCCGAGACCTCGTAAATGGCGATGTTTTTCGCCCAGCCGAAATGGGCGTCAACCCGCTTCATGTCCTGCGTACAAAATGCCACTTTCATAT
The DNA here is from genome assembly GCA_018831045.1 of Gammaproteobacteria bacterium. Taxonomy (GTDB): domain Bacteria; phylum Pseudomonadota; class Gammaproteobacteria; order Burkholderiales; family Thiobacillaceae; genus Thiobacillus. The sequence continues at coordinate 58,498 of JAHJRA010000031.1, forward strand.
AGCCTCCGTTAGAAAAGGATTCACCCGAACCGCTGTCAATGCGCCGCAGCCGGCGTACAACTTCCACATTCCGCGCCTGTAGGGGCAGCGTGCCGCCAATCGTCCGGCCCCGGCTCGTGCGCCGCCGCCATGAACAGGTTGGCCACTTCAAAAATCAGACTGCGCGTGCCGCGATAACCGACCGTCACCTGATGCGCCGCCCCCAGACGGTCGAACATCGGGATACCCATGCGCAGGAATGGCAACTGCAAGCGGTCCGCCATCTGGCGGCCGTGCGAATGCGTCACCAGCAGATCGCAACCCGCAGCCCGCTGCTCCAGGTCTTCGAGATCGCCAATCAGCACTTCCTGCGTCGGCAGGTGTTCCAGCACGGGCGAGGCCGTCGTCGTCACCACCGCCGTGAGCTCCGCGCCAAGGCCGGCGAACAGCTTGCCGACGGCAAGCAGCAGATCCGGCTCGGCGCCGATGGCGATCTTCTTGCCGCCGATGAAGAAATGCGCATCCAGCATGGCGTCCATCAACTGGCTGCGCTGGCGGCGGTATTTGTTCGGCGCCGGGCGGCCGGACAGTTCCGCCAGCAGGCTCATCAGGCGATCGTTGGTGTCGAGTCCGGTGAGGCTTTCCAGCACCTCGAACGGGACGCCGCAGGTGTCCTGCAAGGTCTGCGCGGCGTCGCGCATGTGCTCGCCGATGGCGAGGGTGAATTCGGACGAACCGCTGGCGCGCAATTCCGCCAGCGTGGTGCCGCCCAGAGTGGTGGGACTGAAGTTGTCCGGAATATGGCCATCCATGGAGCCCGACAGGTTGGGCAGGATGATCGGCTTCAAGCCGAAGGCCTCGACCAGTTCGCGGATTTCCTCCAGGTCGCCGGGCGTCAGGTGGCTACCGGCCAGCACATTGATCTGGCCGGCGACAGGCAGGCCCGGCACGGCCAGCTCCTTGACGATCTTGGCCACAGCCTTGGACCAGCCGTCCTGAAATGCGCCGACGTAGTCCGGCGTGGAGACATACACCAGCGCCACCTCATCCAGCTCCGGATGCTTCTTGCGGATCAGGCTCAGATAGCCGTCCACATCGTCGCCCTTGGTCTCGGTGAGGCCGGTCGAGGCAATGGCGATGATGGCCGGCTTGGCGCGCTTGTGAATGTTGAGGATGGCCTGCTCGACGTTGTCGTAGCCGCCCATGATCGTGGTGGCCTCGTTCATCGCGGTGGTCTGCATCGGCACCGCTTCCTTGAAGTGGCGCACGAACAGCACCAGCCCGAACGCGGTGCAGCCCTGCGAGCCGTGCAAAGTGGGCATGCAGTTGTCCAGTCCGGTAAAGGCCAGGGCTGCGCCGATCGGCGCGCTCATCTTGAGCGGATTGACCGCGCAGGATTTCTTGAGGTGGGTGACGATGGCCATGTTTTCAGATCCAGGGTTCAAGCTGCAAGATTCAAAGGCAAAGCATCGTTGCCGGGCAGCGTCAAGACCGTTCCCGAATCCTGTGTCGTGCAGCTTGCCTCTTCGATATCCCACGGCGCAGGCCGGCGCACCTGCTCCCAGATCGGGTTGCGCAGCGATTTGTCGATCTCGCGCACCAGCGTCACCATGCCGTCGTAACCTGCGAACGCATGATGGCGCTCCTGGTTGATATCGAGCCAGGGCATCTTGGCCTTCAAGGCGATGAACTGAGAACGCCCGCCGGAGAGCATGATGTCGGCCTGCGCCTCCTTCAGCATCCTGTACATTTCGCGCGGCGTCATGTCGTCAACCATGTGCGCGTCGTCGCCCATCAACTCCTTGATTTTCTGCTTGTCCTCAAGGGTGGATTTCTTCACGCTGGTGCCGACGATTTCCATGCCCACTTCCTGCAGCGCGGACACTACCGACCAGGACTTCACCCCGCCGGTGATGAGCAGCACCTTCACGCCTTTGAGGCTGTCCCGGTAGGGTTCCATGCGTTGCCAGCACGCCGTTTCCTCGCGCTGGATGATGGCTTCGGTGCGCGCCAGAAGGTCCTCGGGCGCGCCCTTGTCCACCAGCAATTTGGCGATGTTGCGCAGCGAATCGCTCATGTCGCTGACGCCGTAGAAGGAGCCTTCGAAAAAGGGGATGTCGTAGCGCTCTTCCATCTTGCGGGCGATGTTGATCATCGCTTTCGAGCACACCATCATCGCTGCCTTGGCGCGGTGGCTGTAGGCGACCTCTCTGTACTTGGCGTCGCCGGATATGCACGACAGGATGCGCACGCCCATTTCGTCCAGCAGCGGCTTGACCTGCCACAACTCGCCGGCCAGGTTGTATTCGCCGATGATGTTGATGTCGTAGGGCGTGGTGGTCTCGGGTTCCTCGGTGCCGATCACGTAATCGAGCAGCGCCTCGCCCGCCAGCTTGTTGCCGACGAAGCCCGGCGCATCGACCGGAATCACCGGCTTGCCGAATTTCTGCGTGGCGGCCTTGCACACCGCCTCGATGTCGTCGCCGATCAGCGCGGTGACGCAGGTCTGGTAGACGAACACCGCAGCCGGATCGTATTTGTCGAGGATTTCCTTGACCGATTTGAACAGGTGCTTCTCGCCGCCGTAAATCACGTCGAGTTCGTTGATGTCGGTGGTGAAACCGGTGCGGTAAAGGCTGGAACCGGAAGACTTGGCGCCGCGGTTGTCCCACGAATTGCCTTCGCAGGCGATCGGTCCATGCACCAGATGCGCAACATCGGTGATCGGCTGCAGCGCGATTTTTGCGCCGTCGAATGCACACCCGCCCGCTGCCGCACCAGGAACCAGTTGCTTGGTGCAGCCTTTCTTGCGTTCCTTTTCACCCTTTGCCTGGTTCTTGCCGCAGGCGGGCTCATCAAAGACTTCCTGGACCTTGCTGCTCAATGTACTCATGGTTGCTGCTCCCGGCCTTGGCCCTGTCGCACCCAGTTTGCGGCCGGCCCTGATCCGGCCGACCGCCCACCACTCACTGCTTACCGCTCGCCTCTTACCGAATAATGTCGAAGCTGTAGTCGGTCTTCGCCGGGACGATGGTGCTCTTGTCCATTTCGTCGAAGATCTTGTCCAGAATCCACACCAGCGTATTCATCGTGCCCTGGTAGCCCCACACCGGATAACGGTGGTGGTGGTGACGGTCGAACACCGGGAAGCCGATGCGGATCAGCGGGGTGCCGGTATCGCGCTCCAGGTACTTGCCGTAGGTGTTGCCGATCAGGAAATCCACCGGCTCGGTGTTGAGCAGCGAACGCATGTGCCACAGATCCTTGCCGGGGTAAACGTGGCAGTCCTTGCCGAAAGGCGAGCTGTCGAACAAAGCCTGCATCTTGATTTCCCATTCCTTGCCGCCGTTGGTCGACAGCACGTGCGTCGGCTCGGCGCCCAGTTCCATCAGGAAGCCAGCCAGGCCGTAGCACAGGTCCGGATCGCCGTAGATGGCGAATTTCTTGCCGTGGATGTGCGCGCTGGAGTCGGCGATGGCATCCACCAGACGGCCGCGTTCCTTGGTCAGCGCGTCGGGAATCGGCAAGCCGGTGATGCGCGACAGCTCCATCAGGAACTTGTCGGTTGCCGCCACGCCCACCGGGTGGTTGAAAGCCACGGTTTCCTGACCGGTTTTGGCGATGTAGTCGAGCGTCTTCTCGGTGCAGTACTGCTGCATCGAAATGGTGGCCTTGGCATTGAGCGCCGCCTTGGCGTCGTCCAGCGTGGTGCCGCCGTCGTACATGCGGAATTCGCCGTCGGCCGGGGTGTCCCACACATCGCTGTTGTCGGCCAGGATGGTGTAGTTCACGCCCATCAGATCGAAAATGCGTTTGACTTCGCGCAGGTTGCCGACGGTGTAGCCGTCGAAGCCGCCGATGAAGTTGATCTTGTCGCCGGGCGTGCGTTCCTTGCCTTCCCAGAAGTGGCTGACGATGCCCTTGAGCGCGTTGTCGTAGCCGGTGATGTGGCTGCCGACGAAAGCAGGGGTATGGGCGTAAGGCACCGGGAAATCGGCCGGCACGCTGCCCTTTTCGCGGGCCGTCGAAATGAAGCCGTTGAGGTCGTCGCCGATCACTTCCGCCATGCAGGTGGTGGAGACCGCGATCATCTTCGGCTTGTACATCGAGTGGGTGTTGGCCAGGCCGTCGATCATGTTGTTGAGGCCGCCGAACACCGCTGCGTCTTCCGTCATCGAAGACGACACGCAGGAGGAAGGCTCCTTGAAGTGGCGGCTGAAGTGGCTGCGGTAGTAGGCGACGCAACCCTGCGAGCCGTGCACGAAGGGAATGGTGCCCTCGAAGCCGACCGCGACAAACACCGCACCCAGCGGCTGGCAGGCCTTGGCGGGATTGATCGTCAGCGCCTCGCGCTCGAAGTTCAGCTTGCGGTATTCCCAGCCCTTGGTCCATTCGGCCGTTTCCTCGACTTTTTCATCGGGATGGGCGAATTCAAAATTCTTGCGCTTGTCGGCGAACATCTCCTTGTATTCCGGACTACGGAACAGGTTGAAATGGTCGACTACGTTTTGTACGTCCTGAGTCATTTCATTACTCCTTATTAAATTAACTTGTAGGTTGGGCTGACGTAAGGAAGCCCAACATCTGACGCTTCCGGGCGTTGGGCTTTGCAGCCCAACCTACAGGGTTCCGATTACTTCCAGGGCGCCTTGGTCAGGCCCCACACCGGGTTGTTGATCGCCATGTCCATGTCGCGGGCGAAGATGGCGAAGCCGTCGTAGCCGTGGTACGGACCCGAGTAGTCCCAGGAGTGCATCTGCCGGAAAGGCACGCCCATTTTCTGGAACACGTATTTTTCCTTGATGCCGGAGCCGACCAGGTCGGGCTGGATCTTCTCGACGAATTTCTCGAACTCGTAGCCGGTCACGTCGTCGTAGATCAGCGTGCCATCCTTGACGTAGTGCGTGGTGCGCTGATAGTCGTCGTTGTGGCCGAACTCGTAGCCGGTGCCGACCACGTTCATGCCGAGGTCTTCATAGGCGCCGATGACGTGGCGTGGGCGCAGGCCGCCGACGAACAGCATGACGGTCTTGTCTGCCAGGCGCGGTTTGTACTTCTCGATCACCGCGTCCATCATCTTGCGGTACTTGGCGATCACCTTCTCGGCGCCTTCCTTGATCTTGTCGTCGAAGTGGCTGGCGATTTCGCGCAGGCTGGCTTCGATCTTGGACGGGCCGAAGAAGTTGTACTCGACCCACGGAATGCCGTACTTCTCTTCCATGTGACGCGAGATGTAGTTCATCGAGCGGTAGCAGTGCAGCACGTTGAGCTTGGCCTTGGGCGAGTTTTCCAGCTCGGCGATGGAGCCGTCGCCGGACCACTGCGCGATCACGCGCAGGCCCATTTCTTCCAGCAGGATGCGCGAAGCCCAGGCGTCGCCACCGATGTTGTAGTCTCCGATGATGGCGACGTCGTACGGGGTACCGACGAACTCTGGGTGCTTGTCGCCCTTGTCGAAAATCCAGTCACGGATGGTGTCGTTGGCGATGTGGTGGCCGAGCGACTGCGACACGCCGCGGAAGCCTTCGCAGCGCACCGGCACGATGGTCTTGCCGTCGTATTCCTTGGACTTCTTCTTCGACACCGCCTCGATGTCGTCGCCGATCAGGCCGATCGGGCATTCGGACTGCACGCTGATGCCCTTGTTCAGCGGGAACAGCACCTGGATCTCGTCCATGATCTTTTCCAGTTTCTTGTCGCCGCCGAAAACGATGTCCTTCTCCTGGAAGTCGGAGGTGAACTGCATGGTGACGAAGCTGTCCACACCGGTGGTGCCGATGTAGTAGTTGCGGCGCGCAGCCCACGAATACTGGCCGCAGCCGACCGGGCCGTGACTGATGTGGATCATGTCCTTGATCGGGCCCCACACCACGCCCTTGGAACCGGCGTAGGCGCAACCGCGGATGGTCATCACGCCGGGAATCGACTTGACGTTCGACTTCACGCCACAGTCGGGCTTGCCTTCCTCGAAGGTGCCCAGGTGCTTGGCGCGCCGCTTGGCGGTTTTATCCGGATAGACCTCCAGCACCTCCTTGATGAGGTCCTGGTTTCTTTCTTTGACTTGCTCGACTGTGAGGCTCATTTCGCCCTCCTGATTAATGTGAACACTGAACACCGGCATCCCGGTTCCCGGGAAAACTCTGCGAAAAGCACCGTTCCCAAAGGTCGGCACGCTTGGCAGAGGTCTCCCTCTGTTGAGTCCGCCGCCCTTGCCCGCCCCAGCAAACAGGGCGCGCACAGGCGACGGGACCCGGTTACGCAGCGGCGGCTTCGGCTGCGAGTTCAGCAGCGGTCTTGCCGACGATGGACTCGTCCACCGGCTTCATGATCCCGTGCTCCATCAGCATGTCTTCCAGCTCGTCCATCGTGATGGGCGTCGGAATCGTGCCGTTTCCGGCGTTGTTGTGGATCTTCTGCGCCAGGTCGCGGTACTCCTGGGCCTGCTTGGAATCGGGCGCGTATTCCAGCACCGTCATCCGGCGCAGCTCGGCGTGCTGCACCACGTTGTCGCGCGGGACAAAGTGGATCAGCGTGGTGCCCAGCTTGGCGGCCAGCGATTCGGCCAGCTCCAGTTCCTTGTCGGTCTGGCGCTCGTTGCACACCAGCCCGCCGAGGCGCACGCCGCCCGAGTTGGCGTACTTCAGAATGCCCTTGGAGATGTTGTTGGCGGCGTACATGGCCATCATCTCGCCGGACATCACGATGTAGATTTCCTGCGCCTTGTTCTCGCGGATGGGCATGGCGAAACCGCCGCACACCACGTCGCCGAGCACGTCGTAGGAGACGTAGTCGATGCCGTCGTAAGCACCCTCTTCTTCGAGGAAGTTGATGGACGTGATCACGCCGCGGCCGGCGCAGCCGACGCCGGGCTCAGGGCCGCCGGATTCGACGCACTTGATGTTCTTGTAGCCGATCTTCATCACGTCCTCGAGCTCGAGGTCTTCCACGCTGCCGGCTTCGGCGGCCAGGCTCAGGATGGTGTCCTGGGCCTTGGCGTGCAGAATCAGGCGGGTGGAGTCGGCCTTGGGGTCGCAGCCGACGATGAGGATTTTCTGGCCCAGGTCGGCCAGAGCCGCCAGGGTGTTTTGCGAGGTGGTGGATTTACCAATCCCGCCTTTGCCGTAGAAGGCAATCTGCCTTAATTTAGCCACGTGTATCTCCTTAAGTTAAAAATTCAAAATCGATTCACCCTGGCAGCAAGTACTCGGCCGATTCAAATGCTGCGCACCTTTCTTCTTCTTCTTATTCGGATACGGATCCGGCAAAACATTCGCTGCACGCCCAGTACTGAGCAACGACCGTGCCACCCGCGCGTAAAATCAATAAACATTTGATTTAATTGGTTTTTTTTACTGGAAAACGGTTGATTTGCACTTGTTGCAAACACGACAAATGGCCAAAGCGCTGTAGAGAAGGGGACAAGCCGCAGCGCTTCAGCGCTGCGACAGCGCCAACGGCAGATCGGCCAATCGGTATTGGCCGCTTTGAACGGCTTGTGCAAGCTGAATCAGGGTGACGCTGCTGAGGCTGGCAAGGATTTCCTTCTTGACGGGTTTCCACTCGCGATGCAGCGGGCAGGCCGTTTCATCCGAGCAGGCTTTGAGCCCTAGCAGGCACTCGCGGTCGACGCGGGGTCCTTCCGTCAACAGAACAATATCGAGCAAGCTGGATTGCGCGGCCTGGGGGCGCAGAGTGAAGCCGCCGGCACGCCCGCGTGACGAAACAAGCAGCTGTCCCCGTGCCAAATCCTGAAGAATCTTGGCCAGGTAGGCAGACGGCACCCCCAGGTTCTTGGCAATCTCGCGCTTGAGCACGCGCTGCCCGCTCGGCTGGGCGGCCAGATAGATCAGCGCCTGAATGGCATATTGGCTGGTACGGGAAAAAAACATGGCGGCCTCGATTCGTTCATCAGGCGTAGCAACCCGCGTGCCACACGCCCATGCCGCGCCAACCCGCCACCTGGCTACACGACAAGCATTCAGCGCCTGTCGCAAACCTTACATAAGCCCATCCCTTGTCCGACATGCAACACGCAATTTGACCGCCGCTAGCGCGCCAGCCCGCATGCCGCGTGGAATAGGCAAACGGAACAGTTCTTGCTGTGGAATGATTTCCAGTGACAGATCCGGGGAGAAATGCGATGCAAATCGGCGTAGAGAGCGCAAGGGCGGTGGACAACAAACGCCTGTTCGTGGTGGCCAACGACGACATCACGCGCATGGCGCTGCAGTTCATGTTGCACGACGAGAATGAAACCCATGACCTACCCAGCCTCGAGGCAGCATTCGACAAGAGTATCGAGTGGAAGCCCGACCTGCTGCTGTTGGGCATCGATGTCGTGCGCGAGCGCGGAATGGAGGTGTTGCCGCTGATCCGGTCGCGCCTGACCAGCGCCAAGATCCTGCTGGTCGCCGACACCCGCGAGGACCCGCTGGTGGCTTCGTGCCAGAGCGCAGGTATTGATGGCCTGCTGGTGAAGCCGCTGACCGTGGAAAATGCGCGCAGGAAAGTGGACGGCCTGCTGGGCCGCAGGCAGGCGCTGATTCCGATTCATGTCCAATGAACGCACCGCCATTCTGCCGCGGGCGTCCCTGCCCCGCTGGCGTGCCATGCAATCAAGGCGAAGCGGAATGCCTCAATGATGGGCGACGGCTATCGCGTCACGGTCGATTGCTCATGACCCGCGACCCGTGATTCGCGATGAAATACACGAACGTGCTCTGGGCGCTTATCTCGGCTTTGCCGTCGGCGACGCCCTGGGTGCAACGGTTGCATACATGACGCCCGCCGAAATCCAGCACGCGTATGGCATGCATCGAGACATGATCGGCGGCGGCTGGCTCAAGCTCAAGCCGGGTCAGGTCACCGACGATACGCAGATGTCGCTGGTGCTCGGACAATCGATTGTCGACAGCGGCAGCTGGAACGCGGCTGCCGCCGCCAATGCCTTTGCGGACTGGCTCAAGACGCGGCCGGTGGATGTGGGCAACACCTGCCGCCGTGGCATTCAGCGCTATATGACAGACGGCACGCTGGCAGGGCCACCCAACGAGGGCGATGGCGGCAACGGCGCCTGCATGCGTAATCTGCCGCTGGCGCTGGCGACACTGCATGACGATGACGCATTCACCCAGGCAACCCGCGAGCAATGTCATCTCACCCATCACCACCCCTTGTCTGACGCCGCGACCCTGGCGCTCGGGAGAATGGCTCAAACCCTGATTCGCGGCAGCGGCATCAAGGGCTGCCGCGCGGAAGCCAATCGCCTGATCGGCGAGTTTCCGCTGTTCCGCTTCGACTCCTATCCCAAACACGCATCGGGCTACATCGTCGACACAACCCAAACCGTTCTCCACTCCTTTTTCCCTACCGACAGCTTCGAATCCTGCGTGACCGAGGTAGTGAACCGCGGCGAGGATGCAGACTCCAACGGTGCACTGGCCGGCATACTGGCGGGCGCGGCCTATGGGGTTTCCGGCATTCCGGGGTATTGGCTGAAGCGACTGGACAAGGAAGTCAGGAACCGGATCGAGGTGCAAACTGAAGCGTTGCTCAAGCTCGCGAAAAACGCAAAAAAGGACACCGGATGAGCACGCTTATTTTTTACGAAAAACCGGGCTGTGCGACCAACGCACGCCAGAAGCGACTGCTGATCGATGCCGGCCACCAGGTCATCGCACGGGACATTTTGAGCGAGCCATGGACCGCGCCGCGGCTACGCGATTTTTTTGCCGCCCTGCCGGTTGCCGAATGGTTCAACCGCGCTGCGCCGCAGCTGAAATCTGGCGAAATCGATCCCGCTCGCATCGACGCCCAGACTGCACTGGAGCTGATGCTGAGTAATCCATTGCTGATCCGGCGCCCGCTGATCGAGGCAGATGGCTGGCGTCTGGCGGGATTCGACGCGGCGCAGATCGAACAGCGGCTGGGCGTAGCGGATAACCGCGACGCGCCGCGGAGCCTGGAACAGTGTTCACGCCCGCAGGCCGCCACGCCGTGCCCCACGCCTCCAACCCGCGAGCCGCACGACAGCGCGCGCGCACAGGTCGCGTTCGACTACCACGAGCGCACCAAGCACCGGCCGGATCGCTATGCCTCCGGCCCGGAGACGCTGGACTGGACCAGCCAGCCCGACCCCTTCCGCAGCTTCAAGGCCAGCCCGTCCATCCGCCTGCCGCTATGCGCCAGCCGGATGGCCCTGGCTGGCGGCGAAACAGGCACGCCAGAAAAAATGCATTCCCCCGCCCTCTCGCTCGATTCGCTAGGCGCTTTGCTGGAACTGTCGCTGGGGCTGTCGGCCTGGAAAGAATACGGGCCGGATCGCTGGGCGCTGCGCTGCAATCCGTCGAGCGGAAATCTGCATCCGACTGAAGCCTACGTGATTGCACACGGCATCCAGGGACTGGACGACGGCCTGTACCACTATGCCAGCCGCAGCCATGCGCTGGAGCAACGCTGCGACTCCACTGCGACGCACCCGTCCGGGCTGTGGATCGGACTGACCTCGATCCACTGGCGCGAAGCCTGGAAATACGGCGAACGCGCCTTCCGCTATTGCCAGCTTGATGTCGGACACGCGCTGGCCGCGCTGCGCTATGCCGCCGGCCTGCTGGGCTGGCAGGTGCGCCTGGTGGCAAGCTGCGGCAGCCCGCGCCTGACGGCATTGCTGGGCACCGGGCGCGATCACGATTACGCCGCTGCCGAGCGGGAGGAACCGGATCTGCTGCTGCAGCTCATCAACCCAACACAACGCATCAGCCCGGCGCAGCCGCAGGCGCCGGTCGAGCCGGCCCCATGGGATGCCGCTCACACACGCTGGATGGGCCAGGCCAACCTCCTCGACCCGCATCCCATGTACCACTGGCCGGTTATCGACGAAGTCGCGTCGGCCACCGAAAGCCATCGCAACGAGGCTGTCGAGACGCGGCGTCAGGATTACCCACCCGGAACCTCCGCCACCCATTTGCCTACGGCCGAAGTGATCCGGGGGCGGCGCAGCGCCCAGCGCTTCGACGCGCAGTTCTCGATGGCCGCAGCCGACTTTTATCACCTCGTCGACAGCCTGCTTCCCCGCTCACATCTGCCGTGGGATATCTGGGACTACACGCCGCAGGTCCACCCGGTGTTTTTCGTCCATCGCGTGGAAGGCGTACCCGCCGGGCTTTACATCCTGGTGCGCGAGGCTGGAGCGGAAGCGCGACTGCGTGCGGAATTGAGCGACGAACTCGAGTGGCAACGGGTGGAGGGCAGCCCCACGGAGCTGCCCCTGTTCAGCCTGCAGGCTGGCAAGTGGCAGAAGCTTGCCCGCGTCGTCTGCTGTCAGCAGGCCATCGCCGCCGACAGCTGTTTTGCGCTGGGCATGCTGGCGGAATTCGAACCCGTCATCCGGCAAGACGCCTGGCGCTATCGCCAACTGCACTGGGAAGCGGGCCTGCTTGGCCATGTGTTGTATCTGCAGGCAGAAACGCTGGCGCTGCGCGGCACCGGCATCGGCTGCTTTCTCGACGACGCCTTTCACGAACTGCTCGGCTTGCGCGGCCGACACTTCCAGTCGCTTTACCACTTCACCGTGGGACGCGCGCTCAGCGATACACGCATCACCACCCTGCCACCTTACCCGGACCGCGTAGCGGCCGCCGGCAAGGAGATAGATCCATGAAAACCGAAGGAAGCTTCCGGCGCATCGATGCCGCAACCGCCAGCCAGCTGCTCGCACGCGACAACGTGCTGGTTCTGGACTCGCGCGATTCAGCAAGCTTCGAGCTGGCGCACATCGCAAACGCGCACCCCCTGTCCGGCGACAACCTGGACATTACCCTCCTCAGCGTGCCCAAGATCACGCCGATCCTGCTGGTCTGCTACCACGGCAACGCCAGCCAGATTTACGGACAGATATTCGCGGATTTCGGCTTTAAAGAAATCTATAGCCTGGATGGCGGGTTCGAGGCTTGGCAGCAACTGCACCCAACATCAGCATCGCCCGTGCTCAGTCCAAAACTTGCACACTGGCTGCAGCAACACGGCTATCCCGGCAACAATCTCGAGGCTGTAGCCGAACACGGCATGACGCCACTGATGCGCTCCAGCAAAGCAGGCGACACCGCAATCGTTCTCGAATTGATCCAGGCAGGCGCATCACCCCACACGCAAAATGGCGACGGCAACCACGCGCTCTGGCTGGCCTGCGTGGTCGCGAATCTCGACACCCTGGACGTGCTGATCCGCGCCGGTAGTTCCCTGGATCACCAGAACGACAACGGCGCCACCTGTTTGATGTACGCCGCCTCAACCGGAAAACACGCGGTGGTGGAAAAGCTCCTGGCCGCAGGTGCCAGGCCGCAACTCAAGACGCTGGACGATTTCAGCGCGCTGGACATGGCCGCGACCATCGAATGCCTGCGCCTGCTGCGCAGAGTGGGAATGGAACCGTTGCAGACGGCAGAATGAGATTTAACGGCCCCGTATTTCAATGGAGCGATTTGGATTAAAAAAGTAATGACGACTATCGACCCACTAAAAGCCGCACAGCCTTTGACGGAATCAAGTACGAGGCAACCTGAGATCTGTCAGAAATTCCTGGGCTTCGCCCATTTCGATTTTTTTGAATGAAGGATGCAGCGGGTTCAACAAGTAGTTGGTTTCTGCCGGAATGACTGAACTTGGAACGGCCAGAACGGCGCTTGAGTGCCGCTTGATCCAGTCGGCGCCTATGGCCTGAAGCTGTTCCCTTGATTCTGAATTCCGCCAGCCCTCTGGTAGATCCTCAGGCCTGACCCGCTCGATCTTCATTCTGGCAGGGATTATGGCCGGGACCATGACGTAGTTGGCCGCCAGTTTGCTGTCCTGCACCAGCAACTCCAGGGTAGCGAGCGCCTGAGTGCTCGCGGTGTACACCATCAGCACACCCATTGGGTTCCAACGTCCACCGTAGAGGCGGGCGCCTTCTCCAGAGAAGGCCGTGCCCGCATATCTTGCGGTGACGATGCGCCAAACCGTCGTCATCAGGCGAATACGCCGTGCTCGATCCGCCCCAAGGCATTCATGACTGATTCCGCACCGATCTCGGTGTCGAGCAGAGACATGGGTGTTTGCCCGGATAGAGAGATGTTCGCGGACTTCAGCCACACCCGGGCAGCATCCGGATCCTCAAAGACATCCTCCGCACGTTCGATCACGCGCGCAACGCGAACCAATTTTGCCGACTCGTCACTAGCCAGTAGTGCTTCTCCCTTACGCCTGACAAGCGTGCGGAAGGGAATGTCGATGGCATCCGAAAACTCGGTCTTCGAGATGGACAGAAACTCTATGAGCGAATCTACTGCGGTAGAAGGGATGCCTTGGCGTATTACGGACACCCACTCCATCCAGGTTAGGAACTCTTTGTTCTCGTTCGTCGTTACGCCGAGGAGCGATACTGCCGAGACAGCCCGGCCCTTTCTCACCGCCGCAACCCTGTATGACTGAGGGGCGGCGACTTTCCGTAAGCGCGCAGCGACTTTTCGCACGGGCGAAGCAGTTTTCCGCACGGGCGCAGCTTTCGCTTCAGCTTTTGCGGGAGCGGCCTTCTTGACCTCTGCGCGAGGCTTGGTGGCAGTCGCCTTGCGTTCACCGGTGAGATTCATGGTCAATCCTTTGTTAGTGCCATTTGGCATTAATATTATGCACATATGGCACATACAGCAAGAAAAATTGCGCTGGTTCTCTCACGAAACGTCTGCATTAGTCGACTGAAGGACGTTCACTCCTATCGGCATAAGCTTCCGTTGTTGGCCGGTTGCACGCATCCAACCTGTCCGTCCCCTAAAAGCAGCCGTCCGCGACTCGGCAAGACAATCAGACTCCCATCAACCACGAAGGAGTCTGACATGGAAGGCAATCAATCTCGGGAGCCTTGGAACAAAGGCATTCATTCGTCTAGATTTTCTGCTCGACCAATGGCCCTTCCTGGCCGCGCGCTGCCGCTCACGAAAAAATGTGGCTTCACGATGCCCGCCCTGGCCTGAAACGGGCCGGGCGATGTCAGCCGTGCAGGCTTCCCATTGAGACGGGCGGAGCCGATTCCGTTGGAAAACACCGCGTCAGGCGGCAGCGGCCACCTTTTCCGCTTGCCCTGCGCCGACTAGCAGCCGGGCGAATGCGTCCAGCGGCATATCGATGCGCTTGATGTTTTGCTCCGTCAGGAAACGGGCTTCGTTGCGGCTCAATTCGCCCGGCAGTACCGCCCAGTGGGTAGCGGAAGAACGCTTCATGATCTGGCGCGCGAAGGTGCGTTCCAGCTGGGTACGGAAACGGCAACCGAGAAAGAGGAAATGCCGATCGGCGCGCAACTGCTGCACGATGTCCGGGATCGGGGTCTGGATATCGATCTCGGTGAGCACTTCGACAAAATCGGTGTCGGATACCAGAAAATTCCTGGTCGGCGCAATCGAACCCATGGGCTTGTATAGCAGGGTGTCCCAGGTGTCGGCCTCGAACGGATCCGTCCGCGTCCCATCCGGCCGGAAATAATGCACCCAGGTACCGAAATGCTCAGACTGGCTGACCCCTTGCATCTGCCCCGATTGCAGGCGCGACTGCAGCGCCGTCGCCATCGCGTTGTCGTACCAGGCGTCGACGATCAGCAGGGGCCTGCGCGCGATGCCCGCCAGGAAGTGATGCAGAAAGGTCGGGGGGACATCGGGGGCAAAGGCTTCCGTCATATGCCCCACCAGCGTCTTGCGGTGCTTGAAATTCTCGATGTATTGCGCAGCGGCGGTGAGGTTGCCGCGGATCTTGTGCGGCACGCTGGATTTCGCCACCAGCTGCTGCACCAGCGCCTCGGGCGAATTCGGCACGGGGCTGCCGCCCGGGACCAGATCGAGCACCCCCGGCCCCAGATAGGGGACGATGCCGCCCACTTCCAGGTGCGCAATGATCTCGTTCAGCAGGGTGTCGGTCTTGTCCATGATGGTCTCTCCTCAGGCTGCTGACGATTTGAGCTGGTCGACCTGCAGCTTCGGCAAGCGGAACAGGGCGCGGCCGCCGGACAGCGTCTCGTAGCTGTCGGTGGTGGAACGGGCGAGCAGATTGAACCAGTCCTGCTCGCTTAGCGCGCCGGGACGCTCGCCGATGGAGGCCACCGTGCCGTTGGGTGCAAAGCGCACGTGAATCATGACTTGATCGTTTTCCATGGTGTTACTCCTTGAATGAATTTAATAGCCTTGACGTTCAGTGTCAGTCCAGCAATTCCACCGTCACGTTCTCGCTGCCCAGTTTGGCCTGGCAGGCCAGGCGCGAGTTCGAGCTGACGCCGACGATGGCATCGAGTCTTTCATTCTCGGCGCGCTGGGTTTTGGACAGGGTTTTGCGGCCTTCGACGACGAAGATATGGCAGGAACCGCATTCGGCCTTGCCTTCGCATTTGTGCGGCATCTTCACGCCGGCTGCGAGCACGGCTTCGAGGATGCTCATGCCCTCGGTGGAGGGGACGGTCGTGCCGGACGGGTTGATGGTTAACATGGGCATTGCATTACTCCTTGGATGTTTGCTGATTCGGATATAAGTCATGGGCAACTCGGTCAATCAAAGCGACGGTTTCAAACGTTGCGATTTCAAAGTTGCCCACATGGTTAGTAGATCGCCGCACCCGCGCCGATGTTGATCGAGGCGTCCTTGGCGGTCTGCACGATGAAGCCCACCTGGGCTTCGTTCACATGCGCGTGGAAAGGCAAGGCAATGATGCGATCGGCCACTTTTTCGGTGACCTTGAAATCGCCCTTGCGATAGCCCAGCTGGGTGTAGAACGCCTGCAAATGCTGGGGCTGGCAATACGCCGCGCTCTCGATTTTTTCGGTATGCAGGTCGTTGACGATGGCATCGCGGCTGCTTTTGGAAAAGCGCGTGCCGAGATGAACCAAGTACAGAAACCAGTGCACTTCGGTCACGTCCGGCCCGATGTAGGGATCCTTGATGCCTTCGAATGATTTGACGTAGTCGTAGTAGATCTGCTCGACCTGCTTGCGCCGGTCGAGTATCTGGTCGATGCGCTGCAACTGGGTCAGGCCCAGCGCCGCCGTCAGCTCGCTGATGCCGGCCTGATGCGGCACGTTGCCGCTGATCACCACGGAGAAACGCTCGTCGAGCTTGCGGCTGCGCTGATAGCGCAGCTTGCTGGCTAGTTCGGCATCGTCCGTCACCACCATGCCGCCTTCGCCGCAGGTGAGCGCGGACGGCTGGGAAAAATCAAATACGGCGCAATCGCCAAAGCCGCCCACGCGCCGCCCCTGGTAGGTCGAACCGATCGCCTCGGTTGAATCCTCGATCAGCCGCAGGCCATGGTTGGTGGCGATTTCGCGCAAGGCCATCCAGGGTGCGGGATGGCCGTTGGTATTGCCGGCGAGGATGGCGCGGGTGTGCGGCGTGATTTTGGCCGCCACCTTGTCCGGCGCCAGCGTGCCCGACCAGTACTCGATGTCGGCGAAGACCGGGGTGGCGCCCGCCAGCACGATGGCATGGGCGATCTGATGCCAGCTGTAGGGCGAGGCGATGACTTCGTCCCCCGGCCCGATGCCCATGGCTTTCAGCACCAGCAGCAGACCCAGGGTGCCGCTGGCCACGGCCACGCCCTGCCTGCGGTCGGTGTAGCCGGCAAAGGCCGACTCGAAGGCAGCGACCATCGGTCCCTGGCTCAGGCGCGGCGCGGTGAGGACGTCGCGCACCGCATCCAGCTCCTGCTGGCTGATGTCGGGATCGGAAAGGGGAATCCAGCCTGGTTCCATGAGGGTTCCTTAGCTTAGGTGCGTGCCGCGACGACGATGCCGGTTGCGGCATTCATGTCCTGCGTGATGTGCCAGCAGTGATCGCGGCCATCCACCAGATACAGGTTGAAGGCCGGGTATTCGCGAAACGCCTGCTCGTCGCGCATGTCGAAGGCATCGCAACGCGTCAGCGACAAGCCGGGAAACGTGCCGCGAAAATCCGTCAGCGGATTGCTGCCCGCTGCCGGCGTAGCCAGCAGGCCATCGATGCGTACCAGATCGTCCGCGCTAATCATGATTACTCTCCCATCCGACGTGCTTCTACTGTGATCGGCAGCGCCGTTTCCGCTGCCATCGCCGGCAACTCCAGGCGCCAGCCGTTGGCCAGCGTGACGATGCCACCCCACATGTCGGCCTGTTCCATCGACACGATGGGCTCTTCCAGATCCTTTTTCGGGATGTAGGCAGAGAGGATTCCCTTAGCGTCTTTTCTCAGCATCACTTTCATGGTGTTTCCTTGTACGTATTACGGTTAGGCGAGCTACGGTTAGGTGAGCTACGGTTAGGTGAGCGTTCAAGCCGCCTCGGCGGTCATGCGTTTGACGATTGAAGCCAGAGCCTCAATCACGTCGTCAATGTCTGTTTCGGTGGTGTAGCGGCTCAGCGAAAACCGCACCGTCGCCAGCGCTTCCATCTCGGAGAGCCCCATGGTCGTCAGCACATGGGACGGCGCGCTGCCGCCGGCGGTGCAGGCCGCGCCGGACGAAGCGTAGATGCCGGAACGGTCGAGCTTGTCGAGAATCGCTTCCGCCGCCAGTTCGCCGAAGCGCACGCTGCTGGTGTTGCCGATCCGCAAGGCCTCGCCGCCATTGATGCGGACGCACGGAATGCGCAGGCAAAGGCCCGACTCCAGGCGATCCCGCAAGGCCGCCATCGCCCCGGCTTTGGCCGCCATTCCGTGCATCGCAAGCTCGCAGGCTTTGCCCAGTCCGGCGATGGCAGGCACGTTCTCGGTACCGCCGCGCCGGCTGCGCTCCTGATGCCCGAACAGCATGGGTTGCAGTTTCAAGCCCTTGCGCACGAACAGCACCCCCACCCCCTTGGGTGCATGGAACTTGTGTCCGGCCAGCGACAGCAGGTCGACCGGCGCCTGCGCCAGGTCGAGCGGCCACTTGCCTGCCGCCTGCACCGCATCGGTGTGGAACAGCACCCCGCGGGAACGGGCAAGCTGCGCTGCTTCGGCAACCGGAAACAGCACGCCGGTTTCGTTGTTGGCCCACATCAGCGACACCAGTGCGGTATCCGGCGTGATCGCCTGCGCCAGCACTGCAAGATCGAGCTGCCCTTCGCGATCGACCGGCAGCAGCGTGGTACGCACGCCCGCCGCTTCCAGGTGCGCCAGCAAACTCAGGGTGGAGGCATGCTCCACCGCGCTGACCACCACATGCTGCTTGCCTGGGCGCGCCGCCAGCGCGCCCAGTATGGCCAGGTGATTGGCTTCGGTGCCGCTGGCGGTAAACACGATCTCGGCGGGCGTGGCATTCAGCATCTGCGCCACCGCTACGCGCGCCTGCGTCACCAGCGCCTTGGCCTGCTCGCCCACGGCATGTTTGCTGGACGGGTTGCCGTAGGCGTCGCGCAGGCAGGCCAGCACCGCGTCCACGCACTCGGGCGCCAGCGCCGTGGTGGCGTTGTTGTCCAGATAAATGCGGGTGTCCAGTTCCGTCATTGCCAAAAGCTCCGATCCGGGTCGCGATTCAAAAACTGCAGCAGCGCGTGTAAGGCGCCGAACTCTTTGTAAAACAGCCATTCGCGCTGCGCATGGTCCTTGCGGTACAAACGCCACGCCCCCGAATCGGCGACATATTCCAGCCGCGCGATATCGATCATCCCGCCCGCCTTATCGACATTGCGCGAGCAACAGGGGCTCTGGATCCGGTAGCCCGCCTCGTCCGCCTGCACGTCCGGGCTGACGTAGCGGTAGCGCACCCGTGTAGCCAGCGCCCGTTCGATGCGCTTGCGATCCACATCGTTCGGATGCATGCCACCAGCCTGGCTTGCCACCTTCCGCTCCCGATCGCTCGCGCTCAGGCCAGCGCGATTTCTTCCTCGAGACACCCCACCACGCCGCTCTCCTGAAACTCGACCATGTAGACCGGCAAGTTGAATTCCTCGTGGTAGCCCACGTTGACGATTTCGCCCGGCGTGCCGTTACTCACCAGCAAGGCGCCCGGTTCCCGATCGGGATAGCTGCCGTCGTTGAACATGTCGACCGTCGCCAGAATGCGCTGGCCCCACTGATATTTCGCTTCGCGTGGTTCGATCATGCTGTCACTCCCGTATGGTCGGCTGGCTGGCTTGCGGCCTCGTCGGTCGCAGCGTCGGCGATGGCGGATGAAACGGAATCGGTGGTGGCTTCCAGCTCCTTGCCGCGCATGCCGACCCGGTTGCCGCTTTCGATGAACTCGGTGCCGTAGATATAGAACTGCTGGAGAAAGGTGCCGATGCTGGTGACGTAGCCAATCTCGCCTTTCTTCACCAGGATTTCGCCGATGTCCTTGCCGGCATAGGTGCCGTCATTGCGCACCACCTTGAGCGACTTCACTTTCTGCCCGTACTCGAATATCGGCTGGGCGGTGAGTTCCACCACATCGCTATCACGACTGATCTTGGCCATGTTCCGACTCCTGAAAATGGATCATTAAAAGGGGTGACAGGTCTGGTTCTGCTGCGCCAGCCGGCCGACGCCGGCGGCGCTTTCCTGCAGACGCTGGCGGGCAGCATCCCGTACCAGTTCGTCCGGGTCGTCGACCAGCCGCTGCACGTGCCGGGACTCGGCCCGGCTGGCCACCTCGTAACGTACGCGCCAGTCCGGATCGTCCAGCAACAAGTGCAACTGGCCGGGCTTCATCCGCTTCGCCACTTCGCAGCGCACGGCGGAATCGTCATCCCTGGACATGGCCGGCAGCCACGCATCACCGATGCGGACGGCCACCATGTGGCGTACTTCGGCATCCTCGTCGCGCATCATCCGGGTCAACAGGCTTTCCGGCAGGCGGCGCGCCACCACCAGCCGCACGTAGTAATCCGGGTCGGCCGCCATGCTGCCCAGATCGTGCGGATCGAGGCGCGACGCGACGCGTATCCGCACTTCGCGGTGCGGGTCGTTGACCAGCGCCCGCAACTGTTTGGGCGGCAGTCGCAAGGCCGCGCTCCAGCGCACGGTTTCGTCCGGATCGTGGGTCAGTTGCGGCAGATGGAACACATCCACGTATTTGGCCGCCACCGCACGCACTTCAAAATAGGGATGCGCCAGGTAGTCCTTGGCGAGCGCCGGATTCCAGAAAAAGAAGCGGTCGATCCGCTTGGCATAGCGGTCTTCCACGCAGGCCTGGCCGATGCGGCAGCGATCCTGCGCGAGCAGGGCCTGACGCGAACAGCGGGCACAGTCCACCGCACCGCCTTGCCAGTCGACGGGCGGACCCAGCTCGTTCAAACCCGGCTCAATCATCCTCGTCCTCCTTGCCATGGCGCGCCAGAACCTGGAGCAGCACCGTGGCGTTCAGCTTGTCGCTCGGATCGAGTTCCAGCATCTTCGCCAGAATGTCGTGGCTCATCTCCAGCCGGCCCAGGCGCATCTGCAGATAGCCGCAGGCCTTCAGGGTGAACAGGTAGAAGCGCGGCAGGATGGCGTCGTAGCTGCTGAATTCCGCATCGCCGCGCTGCACCAGGCGCCAGTCCTCGTTCAGCCGGTTATCGCGCGCCGCTTTCAGCAGGCAGCGGTCCGCCACCTCAAGCGCATCGTCGAGACGCCCCTTGTAGAAATAGAAGCGGTACAGGGCGATCAGCACCGCTGCGTGGCCGGGCGCCAAAGCCTGCGCCTGGAACAGATGGTTCTCGGCCAGCGCATCGTTCGGGTAGTTGAGGCCGGCCAGACGCAGATGCTGCTCGACGGCTGCCGGAAGGTGACCGCCCAGGCAGGCACCCGCCAGCCATTCGGGATCCATGTCCGCCGGCATGTCCGGGGACGCCGTCACCTCCCTGTCCTCAGTCGCTTCGCCTGTATGCATGGCCCGCTCACACCCGTCTCGTCTCAGTGCGTGTGACTGTGGCCGTGACCGTGGCCAAGGCCGGAGATGTCGATGCTGGCGCTGCTGCTGGAACTGCCGCAGGAACCGCAGGTCGACGGCGTGGCCGTGATGAAGCTCAGCCCGCCGCCGGTCGGCGATTCGCTGAAGTCGATGGTCGCCCCTTCCAGCAGCAGGCGGCTTTCTGCCGGCAGGAAGAACTTGACCGTATTGACCTCGACGACCGCATCGCCTGGAAGCGCTGCCGCTTCCACCGTGAATTCAGAGGCCAGCCCGGAACAGCCGCCCGCGCTCACACTCAAACGGAAGCCTGCATTGTCGCCGGCGCCGCCGAAACGAACCATGCGGCTGATGAACTTTTCCGCGGCTGCAGTCAATTTGAGTTCCATAGTGTTCTCCTAGGCCGCCACGTAACGCGGGTAGCTGTTGTCGATGACGCAGGTGTCGTCGACCGGACAGACAGCCACGCACTGCGGCTCGTCGAAGTAGCCAATACACTCGCTGCACTTCTCCGGCTTGATGATGAACGTGCCGTCCTTCTCGCGAATGGCGTTGTTGGGGCACTCCGGTTCGCACGCCGAACAGGCGGTACATTGGGAGCTGATGATTTTGTAAGCCATGGTGTTTCTCCTAACGATTGCTTTAAGTTTTGCGCTTTAAATTTTGTGTGGTGTCGTCATGCCGCGATGTAGGCGCCCTGGCGGATGTCGGCATCGCCGCGCACCTCGTGAACGACTTCACCGGACTTCACTTTCGCCAGGTATTCCTTGAAATACTTGACGGCAGACTGTTCGATGAATTCGTGTGCGTACTTGTCCACCGGATCGATTCCGGCTGCCTTCAGGCTGTCCTTCGGGCAACCGCCGATCTTGGCCACGAACACGGCGACGCAATCGTTGATGGCGCGGATCACGGTCGGCAGCGTGTCCTCTTCGCCATAACCGCCCTGGCAGTAGAGGTCGACGCGCCGATGGCCGACGAACTTGGAACCCTGGGTGCTGAGCTCGTAAATCTGGAACTCCTGGGCATGCCCGAAGTGTTCGTTGATCCGCCCGTGACCCTTGGTCGCAACCGCGATCAGCACTTTCAGATCGCTGAACTCGGCCTCCAGACCCGCCATCTCGGCCTGCTTGGCCAGCACAGTCGCCTGCCGCTCTTCTTCCACTTTTTCCTGGTAAGCCTTGCGTCCCTCGGCGTCGTACTGAATGTCCATTTCCATGACTTTTTCAGTGCTGAACTCGGACGAGCGGTCTTCGCCCAGCAGGCCCACGGCATCGGCGCGGCACTGGCGGCAATGGCGCATCATGTTCATCTCGCCCTCGCAGCTGTCCTGCAGCGCTTTCAGCTCCTGCGCGGTGGGGCCGCGCTGGCCGTTGAGGCCGAATACCGTGCCATGCTCCGGCGCGGAAATCAGCGGCATGATGTTGTGCAGGAATGCGCCGCGCGATTTGACCGCCTTGTTCACTTCGACCAGGTGCTTGTCGTTGATGCCCGGGATCATCACCGAGTTGACCTTGCACAGAATCCCGCGCTCGGTCAGCATCTCCAGCCCGCGCATCTGGTGTTCGTGAAGAATGCGCGCCGCGTCGATGCCCTTCCAGCGCTTGTTCTTCCAGAAGATCCACGGGTAAATGTGCTGCCCGATTTCTGGATCGACCATGTTGATCGTGATGGTCACGTGGTCGATGTTGAACTGCGACAGACGCTCCACATGCTCCGGCAGGGCCAGACCGTTGGTGGACACGCACAGCTTGATGTCCGGCGCGGTCTCGGCGACGAGCTCGAAGGTCTTGAAGGTCTTCTCGGGATTCGCGAGGGGGTCGCCAGGCCCCGCGATGCCCAGTACCGTCATTTGCGGAATGGTGGACGCCACTGCCAGCACTTTTCTGGAGGCCTGTTCCGGCGTGAGCTTTTCGCTCACCACGCCGGGACGCGATTCGTTGGCGCAGTCGTACTTGCGGTTGCAATAGTTGCACTGGATGTTGCATGCCGGCGCGACCGCCACGTGCATGCGGGCAAAGTGGTGATGCGCTTCCTCGCTGTAACAAGGATGGTTTTTCACTTTTTCCCAGATCGCCGGATCCATGTCTTCCGGCGCGGTGGAGGATCCGCAGCTGGCTTTTCCGCCTTCGCTGGAAGTACCGCACCCCTTATGCTCCGCGATCTGCTGCAAGACTTGATCCAGGGGCTTGCCCTGGCTGCTCTCTACGCCACTTGCTTGAATATCCACGCTTGGCTCCTGTCCGTTTCAACCTCATCCTGTGACGATCAAGATCCCGATCGCCCGCTATATGCGTTCACGTAATCGCCCGCTATATGCGTTCACGTACAAGCATTCAGCAACAAGCGTGCCATTCGCTATTTATCGATAAAACCCTTTTAATTTAATGACTTACAGTTGACACGCCTTTGTCGCAGTTGCGACAAAACGTGAAGGCGGCGGAATGAAATTGTCGGGAAGGCTACAGGGGGAAACAGCGGGGAAACCGGGTGCGGCGCGCAGCGCGCACCCGGCTTAAAGACGTTTGACTTCGATGTTGTAACGCGACAGGGCGTAACCGATCTGACGCGGCGTCAGGTTCAGCAGACGCGCCGCTTTCGCCTGCACCCAGCCGCACTGTTCCATCGCCCACACCAGACGCTCGCGCTCGGTCATGTGCGCCGGTTCGATCCCGGCGCCGGCTTCATCCGCATCGCCGACCGCCTGAGGCACGCTGGCTGCTGGCATGGCGAGTGCAGCCGGAAAAGCGTGCTGCGCCTCTCCATAGTGCTGGAGCACCTGCGAAAAACACTTGTTCTGCTGACACGGCAAATCCACATCCTGGATCGTGCTGGTTCGGGTCATCGTCGCCGTGCGCTCAATGCAGTTTTCCAGCTCGCGCACGTTGCCGGGCCAGTTGCACTTGAGCATCACCTCCATCGCGGCGGGCGTGATGGCAAGCTTGCGGTCGTTGTCCTTGTTGAACTTGTCCAGGAAGTGCTCGATGAGCGGTGGAATATCTTCGCGCCGGTCGCGCAAGGGCGGCAGAAAAATGCTCACCACGTTGACACGGTAGTAGAGGTCGGCGCGGAACGTGCCCTTGGCCACGTCCTCTTCCATATTGCGGTTGGTGGCGGCGATCAGGCGCACGTCCACCTTGATCGGCTTGTTGCCGCCCACCCGCTCGAATTCCCGCTCCTGCAGCACGCGCAGCAGCTTGGTCTGGAACAGCGGCGAGACCTCTCCGATTTCGTCCAGGAACAGGGTGCCGCCCTGCGCCATTTCAAAACGTCCCTTGCGTTCCTGCGTCGCACCGGTGAACGAACCTTTTTCGTGGCCGAACAATTCGGATTCGAGCAGGGTTTCCGACAGCGCGGCGCAATTGACCTTGATGAACGGGGCGTCCTTGCGCGGGCTCAGATAATGCACCGCGCGAGCGATGACTTCCTTGCCGGTGCCGCTTTCGCCGCGCAGCAGAACGGTCGACCTGCCGGGCGCGGCCTGATGCACTTCGGCGAACACGTCCTGCATCCGCTTGCTGTGGCCGATGACGTTATTCAGGCTGTACTTGCCCTGCAATTCCTTTTGCAGGCGATGCTGGCGCTGCATCAATTCTTCACGCTCGGCGGCCACATTGTTGTGCAGGCGGGTGGTCTGGCCGATCAGGTTCGCCACCATGGCCAGAAAGCGTACGTCGGCCTCGAAATTGCCCGGCTCGCCGTCCATTTCGCGGTCGACGCTCAGCACGCCCACGGTTTCCCGTCCGACCTTGATCGGCACGCCGATAAAGGCCACGACACGTCCGCCCACCATGCTGCGCGACTCGGTTCGATTGAGGAACAACGGTTCCTTCGCCACGTCCGGCACCACGATGGGCACGCCGGTGCCCAAAATCTTGCCGGTGATGCCCTCGCCTTTGCGGAAGCGCCCCCGGCTGGCCGCCTCGGCCGACATGCCGGTCGCCTCAACAACGTGCAGATCACCGGAAGGCTGCACCAAACTGACCATGCCCCGCCGCATTTTGAGATGCGAGGAAAGCACGCCGAGGACATCCCGCGCAGTCTTGTTCAGATCAAGAGAAGAACTCAGTATCTTGCTGATTTCATAGATAGTCGTGAGCTCGATACCCGACTCATGCCCTGTCAACGTGCCCATGTGCGCACCCCCTATTGAATGCTTTAAAGACCTTCAAGTATGAAAACAGTTCAAGCATCTTTCATAAAATAAGCAAATTCTGATCCAGCCTGAAAATGCGTCTGCAAGACGCCGAATTCGTCTGACATCCCCTGTGGCCCTCCATGACCGGAAAAATGGCTGAACCCTATCCATACAAACAAAACGGGGCGTTCATCTCGCCGCCAGATCCCGAATCACCGATCCCCCCACCGTATCGAGCGGATCGAGTTCCTGCAGCTTGGCGAGGATGGCATGGCTGGCTGCGCGCTGCCCGCGCCGCAGCCGGATGAAAGCGAGCGCCTTGAGCGTGAACAGGTAAAAGTGCTGCGGCGCGTCGACGCGATGCCAGTCGGTCGAATGCGCGTCGAGCCCGTTCCAGTCCGGGCTGAACCCGCCCTGGCTGGCAGCGATGTCGAGCGCGCGCAGGGCGACTTCCTCGGCCTGCGGCAACATGCGCTTGTAGAAGTAGAACTTGTACAGGGAGAAATACACCGGCAGGCACCCGGGCGCGAGCGCCTGCGCGGTGCACAGCAGGAATTCCGTGCGCTCAGTGTTGTGATACGAGGCGACGGCCTGCGCCAGCCAGTCTGCCACCCCGGGCGGCACCGCCCCTTCGGCGATGCCGGGGATGACGTTCACCAGATTTCCTGCGGCAACTGCAAACGCGCCACCGGCTGGTCGCCGAGCAGGTGCTCGTCGACGATGGCCGCGACATCGTCCTTGGTGACTTTGGCGTACATGACCCCCTCGGGGTACACCAGAACATGGGGGCCGTTGCAGGGGCCGAGGCAGCCGGTGTTGCTGAGAGCGAAGCGGCCGTTCAGATTGCGCTGCTGGAACGCGTAGGCAAATTCCTCCCAGATTTCGGCGGCGCCGCTTTGCGTGCAGGAGCCGCGAGGATGGCCGGGGCCGCGGTTCTGGACGCAGATAAAGACGTGTTTTTCAGGTTTCGGCATGCGCGTGCTCACTTATCAAGATGAATGGACGAATTGCAGGTCGCCGCAGATGCGGCTCACCCACCGCTGGCTGGGTGGGCGTTCGAGGAAAGCGGAGAGGCGGTGGATTGCGGCGCATAACGGCCGATCCATTTTTCCAGTTCGGCCACGTGTTCCGCCTCTTCCTCGGCAAACTCGCGGGCCATCGTCCTGACCTCGGGGTCGCCGGTGGCGGCCGCGATGCCCGCATAGAAGGCGCGACCGCGGCGCTCGCCATCGAGGGCCAGGGCAAGCGCATTGTTCGCATCGATCAGGCAGTCGACGCCGATCCAGTCGAATTGCTCGGGGCTCAGGCCGTCCGGCCAGACGTATTCGGCGGGCGTCAGCGCAGGGATCTGGCGAAAGCCGCCCCGCTCCACCGCCAGCGCGAGATGCTTGCGCGAAAAGACTGCCATCTGGCGAAAGAAAGCCTCGACCGCCACATTGCCGTCGGTACGCATGCTGTCGGCCAGCTCTTCGTAGCGCCGCGCCGCCTCGCGTTCCAGTTCCACGGCGTGCGCCAGGAATAGGTTGATGTCTTCCATCCGCTTCAGCCGAACTTGAACAGGATGCCGTAGCCGCCGCGCGGATACTCCCAGTCCACGTTGCGGTAGGTCGAGCAGATGATGCGGCAGGTGCCGCATTCCAGGCAGCCGTCGGTAATCAGCACCACCTGGCCGTTGCCTTCGGCGGTGTAGCAACCCGCCGGGCAGCACACCGTGCATTCCTGGGTCTTGCACTCCACCCGGCAGGTCTCCTGATTGATGATGTTGATGTGCGGCCGCCCGGCGTCGACGCGGTAGCGGTTCTGGAACAGTTTTTCTTCGATCTTGACGGGGATCATTCGAATGCCCTCCACATTTTGAACGCGTCACCCATCAGCCCGAACAGGGATCGACGTTGTTTGAAGCTCTTGCGAATCTCACGCTCCTTGGACTTCTTGTCCACGCCATCCACGGTCAGCATGGTGTGGGCGGCCCGATTGAGCAGTTCGGGATAGGTGGTGAAGAAATGGTTGTTCTTGTGAAAAATCTCCGGCATGTTCTTGTACTTCTTCATGTCCTTCATGACGAAGCTGTCTTCCAGCCGGCCCTGGTAGCGCGCGAGGTTGGCTGCGGTCATCGGCAGCTGCTTTTCCTTCAGGTCGATCACCGCCTCGGCTGCGTAGCGGCCGGTGGTCATCGCCAGGTTGGAGCCTTCGCGGTGCACCGCGTTGACGAACATGCCGGCATCGCCCACGATCATCCAGCCCTCGCCGTAGAGCTTGGGCATCGCCTTGTAGCCGCCTTCGGGGATCAGGTGCGCGGTGTATTCCTTCATCTCGCCGCCGGCGAGCAGGGGCTTGATCGCAGGGTGCGCTTTCATCTTTTCCAGCAGTTCGTAGGGCGTGATTTTCTGCTGCTTGAAATCGGACAGCATGCAACCGACGCCGATGGTCAGCGAATCCTTGTTGGTGTAGAGAAAGCCGGTGCCCATCATGCCCTGGGTGATCTTGCCCGCCATCTCGATCACCACGCCTTCGCCCTCGCCGATGTTGAAGCGGCTCTGGATGGTTTCTTCCGGAAGGAAGTGGATCTCCTTCACCGCCAGCGCCACGTCCTTGGGTTCGAGTTCGGCATGGAATCCGGCCTTCTTGGCCAGCAGCGAATTGACGCCGTCGGCGAGCACCACCACGTCGGCGTAGATCGCGCCGTTTTCGCGGTCGGTCTGCACACCGATCACCCGGTTGCCGTCCATCAGCAGGTTGGTGACGGTGGTTTCGCAGACCAGCAGCACGCCCGCCTCCTGCACCCGTTTCGAGAACCACTTGTCGAACTGGGCGCGGATGATGGTGTAGCGGTTGAACGGCTCCTGGTTGAACTCGGCGGAGCGGTAGGTGGTGCCAATGTAGGATTCGTCGTCCAGCACCCACATCTGCTGCTCGATGAGGTGACGCTCGAGCGGCGCATCCTCGCGGAAATCCGGAATGATTTCCTCCAGCGCATTCGAATAAAGGATGGCCCCCTGCACGTTCTTGGAGCCGGGGTATTCGCCGCGCTCGATCTGCAGCACTTTGAGTCCGGCCTTGGCCATCGTGTAGGCGGCCGCGTTGCCGGATGGCCCCGCGCCGATCACGATGGCGTCGAATTTTTCTTCCATGGTTGTTCTCCTGTACGGGCGCGGCTAGACGGCCACTTTCAAGGTTGCGAGCTGCTGCCGGAAGGCCTCGGTGAGCGCCGGCAGGATCGTCATCGCGTTGCCGACGATGCCGTAGGTGGCGAAGTCGAAAATCGGCGCATTGGGATCGCTGTTGATGGCGATGATCACGTCCGACGCGTCCATCCCCACCCGGTGCTGGATCGCGCCGGATATGCCGGCGGCGATGTAAAGCTTGGGACGCACGGTCTTGCCGGACTGGCCGACCTGCCGGTCGAGTTCCACCCAGCCGGCCTGCACCACCGGGCGGGTTGCGCCGACTTCGGCGCCCAGCACCTTAGCCAGGTCCCAAATCAGCTGGAAATTTTCGGGCCGCTTCATGCCGCGTCCGCCGGCGACGATGATGTCGGCGAAGGGCAACTGCGGTTTGTCCTGCAGGTTGTCGGGAATGTATTCGAGCACCTTGGTCACGATCTCGCTCTCGGTCATGCCGAGCGTGTGTTCGACGATGCTGCCGGTGCGGGTCGGATCGGGCTTCGGCAGACTCATCACCCGGGGCCGCACCGTAGCCATCTGCGGCCGGTAGTTGAGGGTCACGATGGTGCACAGCAGGCTGCCGCCAAAGGTGGGCCGGGTGGCCGCCAGGCTGCGGTTTTCCAGATCGATGTTGAGCTCGGTGCAATCGGCGGTGAGCCCTGTCTGCAAGGTGGTGGCGACGCTGCCGGCGAGGTCGCGGCCGAGCGTGGTGGCGCCGAGCAGCAGGATTTCCGGCTGGTAGGCGTTGACCAGATCGGTCAGCCCCTTGGTGAATGGCTGATTGCGATAGTCGGCCATCAGCGGGTCTTCCATCAGGTAGCAAAGGTCGGCGCCGTAATGGAAGGCCTCCTCGCAGAAGCGCCGCGTCTGGATGCCGGGCGCGCCCATCACCACGCCCGCCAGCGGCACGCCCAGCGTGTCCGCGAGCTTGCGGCCCTCGCCCATCAGTTCCCATGACACGGTATGGGCGACGCCGCGCTCGTGCTCGACGAACACCCACACGCCCTTGTAGGACGCCAGACGCGGGTCCAGTTCGAATTTGCGCCGCCCGGCGGGTTTTTTCGGCGCGTCTTTTTCGGTTTCTTCACTCATGACTCAATCCTTCCTGGGGTCGTTCTAGGCGTTGGCCTTGGCAATGTCTTCATGCAGATTGGGAAACCTGGTGAACATCTTGGCCAGCAGCGTGACCGCGAGATCCTTCGGCTGCTTGCTCTCGCAGTCGATGATTTCGGCGGGGATCGTCTTGGGCTGCGGCGCGAACACCTTGCTGACGATGGTGGGCGAGCCCTTGAGGCCGATCTTGCTCACGTCGGTAATGCCGGCGGCGTCCTTGTCCCACAGCTTGAGCGGGTAGCGCGCCGCGCGGAATATGTTGGGCAGGGTCGCGAAACGCATTTCGTTGGTGCCTTCGAGCATGGTGATCAGGCATGGCAGGCGGGTTTTCAGCACCTGCACGCCGCCTTCGGCGCGGCGATGCAGGGTGATTTCCCGGTTCTCCAGATCGAGATCGGTGATGCTGGAAACGTAGGTCAGCAACTGCAGGTCCATGCGCTTGGCGATGCCGGGGCCGACCTGCGCGGTGTCGCCGTCGATGGTCTGCTTGCCGGCAAAAACGATGTCCACCGGCATGTCTTCGTGAATTTTCTGGATCGCCGAAGCCAGCGCGAAACTCGTTGCCAGGGTGTCGGAACCGGCGAAGGCCCGGTCGGTCACCAGAATCGCGTCGTCGGCGCCGAACGAGATGGCCTTGCGCAACGCGGCCTCGGCCTGCGGCGGTCCCATCGACAGCACGGTGACGCGGCCGCCGTATTCGTCTTTGAGGCGCAGCGCTGCTTCCAGCGAGAACAGGTCGTAGGGATTGACGATGGCCGGCACGCCCTGGCGCATGATGGTGTTGGTCACCGGGTGCACGCGGATCTGTGCGCTGTCCGGAACCTGCTTGATGCAAACGACGATATGCATGGTGTCGACTCCTAACGGGACGGCAGCGACGAGCGCATGCTGTCGAGGGATATGTGCTGTTTGCCATCGGTGTCCTGAAACACCTTGAACACCTTTTCCTGCGCCGGCGTCGAGCTCACGAAGTCGCTATAGGCCTTGCCCAGCGCCTCCCGGCACACCCCGCGCAGCGTGTCGTCGTCCATCTCCGCCGTTCCCGGCGTGGCCCGCAGGTACTGGTTGAAACGCTTCAGGATGTGCAGCCGGTTCACGTTGATGACCGGCTGTTCGTAAGGAATCTGGAAATAGTCCAGAAACTCTTCCGCTGCCGACAAGGTGCTCATGGTTTTGAATAAGTCGCTCATGGTTTTCCCGTCCGTGACATTCAGTGAGTGATGCGTTTCGTCCTGCTGGCCGGAACAACCGGTTCGCAGACATCGCCGCAGGTGGCGCAATCGTTCGGCGCTGCTGCGGCCTCGCCTTCTGGCGTGACGCCCAGCTGCTGTTCCAGATGGGCGATGCGTTCGAGCAGGCAGGCGATCGCCTTGCCTACCGGATCCGGCATCAGGTGGTGATCGAGGTCGATGCCCTGCTGGGTGCGCCGCTGATGCGCGGGCAACACCACCCGGCCCGGGATACCCACCACGGTCATGCTGTCCGGCACATCCTGGATCACCACCGAATTCGCGCCGACGCGGGCGCTGCGGCCGACCGTGATCGGGCCGAGGATTTTCGCGCCCGCCCCCACCACCACGCCGTCGCACAGCGTGGGGTGACGCTTGCCGGCATTCCAGGAGACGCCGCCGAGGGTGACGCCGTGATAGAGCGTGACGTCATCGCCCACTTCGGCGGTCTCGCCGATGACGACCCCGCAGCCGTGATCGATGAAAAAGCGGCGGCCGATGGTGGCACCGGGATGGATGTCGACCTGGGTGAACATGCGCGCGAAAAAGCTGACGAAACGCGCAGGGAAGCGCCAGTGGCGCCCCCACATCACGTGCGCGAGTCGATGCCAGAACAGGGCATGGACGCCGGGGTAAGTGGTGATGACTTCCCAGGTGGTACGCGCGGCCGGGTCGCGCTGGAATACACAGGACACGTCTTCGCGCAGCAAGGCGAACAAGCCCGGAACCGGTTGCGGCGCCGGAGTGGCGAGCGTCTGGGGATCGATCATCGCGGTCATGTCGGCACCTCCGTCAGGACTGGATCGATGCGCGCGGCATCGCTTCCAGATAAAAGCGTTCGAGGTCGTCCGTGCTCGGCGTGCGCTTGGTCGACACGGCGTGTTGCCGAATGCGCGCGAGCATGGCCTTGGCTTCGAATTCGGTGAGTGCGATGCCGATGCCGGCGTAGGCGTGCTTGACCGCGCTGGAGCCCGAATGCTTGCCGAGCACCAGCTTGTGGCTGCGCCCGACCGATTCCGGCGCCACGCCCTGGTAGTTGAGCGGATTCTTGATCAGGCCATCCACATGGATGCCCGCCTCGTGCGTGAACACCGCCTCGCCGACGATGCTCTTGTTGACCGGGATCGGACGCCCCGAGGCAATCGAGACCAGGCGCGAGATTTCCGGGAAGTGGCAGCTGTCGATGCCGGTTTCGATGTTGTAGAGCTGATGCATCGCGGTGATGGATTCCTCCAGCGCGGCATTGCCCGCCCGCTCGCCCAGACCATTGACCGTGGTGTTGATGTGGCTGGCGCCGGCGAGCACCGCAGCCAGCGTATTGGCCGTCGCCATCCCCAGATCGTTGTGGGCGTGCATTTCGAGTTCAAGATCGCTTGCCTGGCGCAATTGATCGATCCGTTTGTAGGTGCTGAACGGATCCATCAGACCGAGCGTGTCGGCAAAGCGGAAACGCCGCGCCCCGGCAGCCTCGGCCGCTTCCAGCACGCGCAGCAGAAAATCGATATCCGCGCGCGAACTGTCTTCGCCGCCGACGCAGACCTCCATGCCGAGATCCTGGGCGCGGCGGACGAAATGGCCGATGGTGGCGAGCACCCATTCGCGATCGCGCCCCAGCTTGTGGCGGATCTGAATATCCGAAACCGGAATCGACAGATTGACGCGCGGCACGCCGCAGCTGGCCGCGGCAGCCAGATCGGGCTCGCTCATGCGGCCCCATACCATCAGGCTCGACGGCAGCCCAAGGCTGGCAATCGCCATGATGTTGTCGCGCTCTTCAGGCCCCATGACCGGGATGCCCACTTCCATTTCCTTCACCCCGGCGGCGGCCAGCGCGCGCGCGATGGCGATGCGTTCTTCCGCAGTAAACGTCACGCCCGCGGTCTGCTCGCCATCGCGCAGGGTCGTGTCGTTGACGACTACAGAAGATTGGGCCATGTCCGCTCCTAAGAAGAATGCTTGCACCCAGCAATCAGCAAGCGGCGTGCCAGGGTAAGTTTCTCTATTGAATCAGTCGCTTAACTGACAATAGCCAATTCGGCCAAGGGCGCGTAAACGACATTTGTCGGGGTTTGTAAGGATTGCGACACGACAGTCCAAGCCGCCAGCGCGGTGACGAAAAACGCTTTAAAACGTGAATGGAGCAAGCAAGTTCCAGCGCAATCGGCAAGGTCGCCTGCGTCAGCGTCAGGATGGAGGCGTCGTCCAGATCACGCAGACGCGCCAGATTGGTGTCGAGCACCGTACTGCTTCCAGGTCATCGGTGATGATCCCGAAAGCGATGTATCGGCCTGGGTTTTAACGGAGAAGCGGTCGACTTGTCGGTACGCCAGCGCGGAGCGCATATTTCCTGCGCGGCCTGGAAGATTCAGCTCAATGCCCTTCCTTGACCATGTTGATCGAGTATTTGGGAATCTCGATCACCAGATCGGTGGCGGCGACGATGGCCTGGCAGGCGAGGCGCGACTGCGGTTCCAGTCCCCAGGCCTTGTCGAGCAGATCGTCTTCGATTTCGGTGCAGGGATTGAGCGAGTCCTGCCCTTCGCGCACGATGACATGGCAGGTGGTGCAGGCGCAGGACATCTCGCAGGCATGGTCGAGCTCGATGCCGGCGGCCAGCAGGCTGTCGCAAAGGGTGGCGCCCTTCTCCGCGTCGAAGGCATCGCCATTGGGGCACAGCATGGCGTGGGGCAATACGATGATTTGCGGCATTTCAGACCTCGAGCGTGTCCAGGCGCTGGCCGCTCAGGGCGCGCTGGATGCTTGCGTCCATGCGGCGGGCGGCGAACTGGGCCGTGGCCCGGTTGAGCGATTCGGCCGCGCGCTTGAGCGCAATGTGATCCTGGCCGTTCAGCATGACGCGCAGGGTTTCCATGGCGCGCTCGATGGTGGCGCGTTCCGCCTCGGACAGCAATTGCCAGCCGTCCTGATCCAGCGCAGCCTGCGTGGCCTCGAGCAGGCGCAGGCCGTCCACGCGCTGCTCACGCAGGTTGCGTGCGTCCATGTCGGTCTGCGCATTGCTGTAGGAGTCGTTCAGCATGCGGGCGATTTCGTCGTCGCTCAATCCATAGGAAGGCTTGACCTCGATCGTGGCCTGCACGCCGCTGATCTGCTCCTGGGCGGAAACCGACAGCAGGCCATCGGCATCGACCTGGAAGGCGACCCGAACGCGCGCCGCGCCCGCCACCATGGGCGGGATGCCGCGCAATTCGAAGCGCGCGAGCGAGCGGCAATCGCCGACCAGTTCGCGTTCGCCCTGCACCACGTGGATGCTGATGGCAGTCTGGCCATCCTTGAAAGTGGTGAACTCCTGGGCGCGGGCAACCGGGATGGTCGCATTGCGCGGGATGACTTTTTCCGCCAGCCCGCCCATGGTTTCGAGACCGAGCGACAGCGGGATCACGTCCAGCAGCAGCCAGTCGTCGGTCTTGTGGTTGCCCACCAGCAGGTTGGCCTGCATCGCAGCGCCCAGCGCCACCACCTTGTCAGGGTCGAGGTTGGTCAGCGGCTCGCGCTGAAAAAAATCCGCCACCGCGCGGCGCACGTGGCGCATGCGGGTGGAACCACCGACCAGTACGAGGCCGTCGATATCATCCATGCCCAGGCCAGCGTCACGCATCGCCTTGCGGGTGGGGGCCAGGGTCTTGGCGACCAGGATGGCGGTCAGCATGAAAAAGGTTTCAGCGCTCAGCACCAGATCGATTTCCTTGCCCGACGACAGCGTGGCGCGGATGCGTGCCTCGTCGTGATCGGTGAGGGTTTCCTTGGCCTTGCGCGCCAGACTCAGCAGCAGGCGGGCATCCGTGACGGTGGGGTCGACGATGACGGCCTGCTCGACGATCCAGCGGTAGATGCATTCGTCGAAATCGTCTCCGCCGAGCGCGGAATCGCCGTTGGTGGCGACCACCTCGAACACGCCCTGACTGAGGCGCAGGATGGAAACATCGAAGGTGCCGCCGCCCAGATCGTAGATGCAGAACACGCCCTGCGAGGCGTTGTCGAGGCCATAGGCAATGGCGGCGGCGGTCGGTTCGTTCAGCAGGCGCAGCACGTTGAGCCCGGCCAGGCGTGCGGCATCCTTGGTCGCCTGGCGCTGGGCGTCGTCGAAATAGGCCGGCACGGTGATGACTGCCCCGGTGAGCTCGCCGCCGAGGCTGGATTCCGCGCGGCCGCGCAGCACCCGCAGAATTTCGGCCGACACCTCCACCGGGCTTTTCAGGCCGGCGCGGGTATCGATGCGCACCATGCCCGGGCTGTCGACGAAGCGATACGGCGTGGCGGCTGCGCCCGGCACATCCTTGAGCCCGCGGCCCATGAAGCGTTTGACCGAAGCGATGGTGTTATGCGGGTCGTCGGTCTGGCGCAATTGCGCTTCCACTCCGACTTCCGGAATGCCCACCTGCACGTAGCGCACCACCGACGGCAGCAGCGCGCGCCCGGCTTCGTCCTCCAGCACCGCAGCCGAACCGCTGCGCACGGTGGCGACCAGGGAATTCGTGGTGCCCAGGTCGATGCCGATCGCCAGCCGGTGCTGGTGGGGATCGGCGCTTAAACCCGGTTCTGCAATTTGAAGGAGTGCCATGATGACCTCTCTGGATGTGCTCGCTAGACGTTGAAGCTTTCGCCGCAGCCGCAGGAATTCTTCACATTGGGGTTGTTGAACTTGAAGCCTTCGTTGAGGCCTTCGCGCACGAAATCCAGTTCGGTGCCTTCGAGGAAGACCAGGCTCTTGGGATCGATCAGCACGGTGACGCCGAAGGACTCGAACGTGATGTCGTCGGGCAGGGTTTCATCGACGAACTCGAGCGTGTAGGCCATCCCGGAACAGCCGCTGGTGCGCACGCCGAGACGCAGGCCGACGCCCTTGCCGCGCTGGTCGAGAAATTTCTGCACCCGGTTGGCAGCGCTTTCGGAAAGGGTAATAGCCATGTCCCGCCCCCTTATACCGAAAACGATTCGCCGCAGCCGCAGGTCGACACGGCGTTCGGGTTGTTGATCACGAAGCGCGCGCCTTCGAGGCTTTCCTTGTAGTCGATCTCGGCGCCCATCAGGTACATGTAGCTCATCGGATCGACCAGCAGCGTGACGCCGCAGTTCTCCACCACGGTATCGTCCGCAGCGCTGTTCTCGTCGAAGCTGAAGCCGTACTGGAAACCCGAACAGCCGCCGCCCGACACCGAGACGCGCAGCTTGAGCGCGGTGTTGCCTTCGTCGAAGATGATTTCCTTGACCTTGGTTGCCGCCGCATCGGTGAAGAGGATGGGGCTGGCTGCCGTCTGCATGTCGGTCGTCTGCATGTCCATGGTGCGTTCTCCTTCAGGGGTTCAGGCGGCAGCCGGGTCGCAGGCTGCATAGCCGGCGCTGACGACTTCGTGCTTGTTGCGGTAGTCGGCGACGGCGGCCTTGATCGCGTCCTCGGCCAGAATCGAGCAGTGGATCTTGACCGGCGGCAGCGCCAGCTCCTCGGCTATCGCGGTGTTCTTGATCGCCAGCGCCTGGTCCAGCGTCTTGCCCTTGACCCATTCGGTCACCAGCGAGCTGGAGGCAATCGCCGAGCCGCAGCCGTAGGTCTTGAAGCGCGCTTCCTCGATGATGCCGGCGTCGTTCACCTTGATTTGCAGCTTCATCACGTCGCCGCAGGCCGGCGCACCCACCATGCCGGTGCCCACCGAAGCGTCGTTCGCCTCGAGCGCGCCGACGTTGCGGGGGTTTTCATAATGGTCCAGAACCTTGTCGCTGTAAGACATGTGACTCTCCTTGGTGTGCGGCGCTCAGTGAGCAGCCCATTGCACTGAATTCAGATCGATGCCGGCGCGGTGCATATCCCACAGCGGCGACAGATCGCGCAGCTTGCCCACGTGCTTGTGGAGCAGCTGCACGGCGAAATCGATGTCCTGCTCGGTGGTAAAGCGGCCGATGGAAAAGCGGATCGAGCTGTGCGCCAGCTCGTCGTTACGGCCCAGCGCCTTCAGCACATACGAGGGCTCCAGACTGGCCGAGGTGCAGGCCGAGCCGCTGGAGACCGCGAGGTCCTTGATCGCCATCATCAGCGATTCGCCCTCGACGAAATTGAAGCTGGCGTTCAAGTTGTGCGGCACGCGCTGCTGCATGTCGCCGTTGAGATGCACTTCGTCCAGCGTGCTGACGCCGGCCCACAGCTTGTCTCGGAGCATGCGGATGCGCTCGTTCTCAGTGGCCATTTCCTCGGCGGCGATGCGGAAGGCCGCACCCATGCCGACGATCTGGTGCGTCGCCAGCGTGCCGGAGCGCATGCCGCGCTCGTGGCCGCCGCCATGCATTTGCGCTTCCAGCCGGATGCGCGGTTTGCGCCGCACGTACAACGCGCCGATACCTTTTGGCCCGTAGGTCTTGTGGGCGGAGAACGACATCAGATCCACCTTGAGGCGGGCGAGATCGATCGGCGCCTTGCCGGTGGACTGCGCGGCATCCACATGGAACAGCACGCCCTTGCCGCGGCAGATTTCCCCGATGGTCTCGATATCCTGGATCACGCCGATTTCGTTGTTCACGTGCATGACCGAGGCAAGAATCGTGTCAGGCCGGATGGCGGCCGTGAATTTATCCAGATCGAGCAGACCGTTGGGTTCGGGATCGAGATAGGTGACTTCGAAACCCTGCCGCTCCAGTTCGCGCATCGGGTCGAGCACCGCCTTGTGCTCGGTGCGCACGGTGATCAGGTGCTTGCCCTTGCCCTTGTAAAACTGTGCCGCGCCCTTGATGGCGAGGTTGTCCGATTCGGTCGCACCCGAGGTCCAGACGATTTCCTTCGGATCGCAGTTCACCAGGCCGGCCACTTCCTCGCGCGCCCGTTCCACCGCCTGATCGGCATCCCAGCCGAACGCGTGCGAACGCGAAGCCGGGTTGCCGAATTTTTCCGTCAGGTAGGGAATCATGATTTCCGCCACGCGCGGGTCGATCGGCGTGGTCGCGGAGTAATCGAGATAAATGGGCAACGTGGGCATGAACGTCTCGCTCGGGTTGGCTTGCGTTGGATGGCGGTGTCGTGTACCGCCGCTCATGCCTGACTAAAAGCAACTCATGTGCCACGTCTGATAAATCCTGATAAGCCATTGAATAAACGAAATAAAAACACCCAGTCGCGTCGCGTTTCGCTGTGTAGGATTTGTTTGTTTTGCGACAAACCCACGGCCATTTTCCCGACGCGTGTCGGTTTTCAGCGCGCGATCGGCACATCACGAAAGCGGCCCCCCTCGCCCGCCACCCGCGCAACGACGAACCCGCTCGTCGACTTGAGCGGGAGACGCATTTGCCGGATTTCCCCTACAAAATGCAGCATTTGTAGCATTCACGACATGCGAAAAATGTCGTGAATTTCGCGATTTACATTTAAATATCATCGACTTGAAACCGCATCGCTTGCTGGCACCGGTTTTGCTGGAACAGGTTTGAACTTCTTTCCTTCAACCTTTGCAAAGAGCCTGCCATGACCACGCTAGACCAGACCGCCTTCAAACAACTCGAAGCTGAAAAGCGCCTGCAGAACCCGGTATTCAAAGACGCCACCGGTGAAACCGGCCGCTTTGGATTCCGCGGCGAAATCGCCATCAAGTTTGCGCAGCAATTCGCCGACGAAGCGCGCCCGCCGGAACTGACGGCCGATCAGGTGATTGCCGTGGCGCAGGAAGGCAAGACCGGCATCGACTTCATGGCGGCCTATCTGCTTTCCTTCGAGTCGCTCAAGCCGCTGGCCGAGGCGATGGGCTCCACGCTGACTGCGGACGGAAAATATTTCCTGTTCTGCGACAACATCGACCTGTCCAAGCGCTATCAGGTCCCCTACAACGGCGCGACGTTTTATGTGCTGCCGATTTCCGAGGCGACGGTTTACAACGAGCTGCTGGATTTGCTGTATCTGGAACGCATCGATCTCAAGCGCCTGGATTCGGCCGGCAAGGTGAACCGGATCGCCGACAAGGCGATGACGTTCTCCGACACCTTCCCCGCCATGAGCTACGAGGAAGGCCTGAGCCGCATGGGCCCGGTGCGCAATCCCAACGAAGGCCGGCCGGTTTAAGCGGCCATCCGCCTGCCGCAGGCGTCATCATCGGCGCGTGCGGCGAACCCGCAGTCCCTTCGCATACCAGGACGGCCGTCGCCATGAACCCTGAGATCGTCAACGCAAACCCCCACTACGGTCGTATCGGCGAGGCTCAAGGCGTGCGCGTACTGGTCGACCGCTTCTACGACCTGATGGACGAAGACCCGGATTATTTCGGCATCCGCAAACTGCACCCGCAGGACCTGAGCGAATCGCGCAACAAGCTGTTCTGGTTTTTGAGCGAGTGGATGGGCGGACCGAAACTGTTCGCCGAACACGTCGGCCAGCCCATCCTGCGCCGTCGCCATGCGCCCTTTTCCATCGGCATCAGCGAGCGGGATCAATGGATGGGCTGCATGGTGCGCGCCATGCAGGATGTCGGACTTGAAGATGACCTGCGGATGCAATTGCAGCACGCCTTCTTCAAGACGGCAGACTTCATGCGCAACCGGCCCGAGTAACGGGCACGCCGCTCTGCGGCCGGGCTTCATGCAACGACCGACAGGTCACATGGGATTGTCAGCCACGGCACCCAAACAGATGACGTGTATTCGGCAAGCGGAGCGCGGCTCCAAAAAGACGAACGAAACAGGGTGCTCAGCCTTCGCCCAGCACTTCGGCGAGCGTTTCCGGCGAAAGCGTCGTGGCCTGGGCAAACCCGCCGACGAAGCGGATCGAGTCCGGCAATATGGCGAACAGGGAAAAGTCGGCAAAGCCGAACAACTCCGCGCTCTGGGGAAAGCGGGACAGGTAGGCGGCCTTGGCCTCGGCATGGCCCTCGGTCGCATCGGCGTATTGCACCGCCCGGCCTTGCACCGTGATCCGGGCCAAGCCCTGGACAGGCACGTCGGGCGTCGGCGGCGCAACGACCAGGAGACTCACGTGCGGGCTCAACAGCATGTCCCGGGTGTGCGCCGCGAGCTGGCTGACATGAATGACGAAACCCGAGCCGCCGGGCAGCATGGCGAAGGGCACCATGGATACATACGGCTGGCCGTTGTGCAGCGTGCCGAGGGCCGCCACCTGCTGGGTTTGCAAAAGCGCGCGGAGGGTTTGGGCGTAGGCGGGATTCATTGGTGGGCGTAGGGCTCAGCGGCGCCGGGTTTGATGCGTAACGTGAAAGTTGCCGACGCGGCACAACGGTTCCATGGGTTGGCTGAGGACACTTGATGCTACCAGCGTTCAAATATTCGTGCGCTTACTGCCTTTGACCTGCAAAAACTGGAAGCTCAAGAACTGTTGGCGGCAGTCTCTTAGTCGGCCAAATCGGTCTTCAATAACCAAGGTCAAATTTGCTAGATTCGGCACAAAACGCTCTGTTGATAGAGCTGCGAAAATGGCCAACAAGCTACTCCGTCGTACACTACGAGTACACCGACATTAGCAAATAAGAATGACCAACAACTTACCGACTTTAGACATCTCGGCACCTCAGATCATCATCGTGGCAGAAGGGGATACCCCAAATAGCCAAGCGAATGCACGAGGACACCTGTTCGAGCGGTTCGTCGCGCGGCTCTTTGAAGCGTTTGGGTGTAACGCACCAACGAAGAGTAGTTTGAACGTTCGTCAAAGCGGTTATGAGGTTGACATCTCAACGAACTTTACCCTTTCGCGTGAACCTGCGATCGCTGAGTGCAAAGCATATAGCTCGGTGCTCCCCCTCTCGGCGCTCAGTAACTTTTATGGGAAGCTCGGAGCGGAGCGTCTTGACAATCCATCCGTGCATGGCTGGTTTGTCGCGGTTCCCGGCATGACCGCCGATGGTCACGAGTTTTCGCGAAAGCTGGAGGCCGGGGACAAGCGGTTCAGGCTCGTTACCGCCACGCACATTTACGAGCTAGTCCAGAAAAAATCATGGATCCACCCCATTTCCGCGTCAGACGGGCGCGTGCTTTCCGACCACGCACTATTGCTTACCGAGAACGGCGTGGCTGCTCTGGCAAAACAATTGGACCCTTTGACAAGACTCCCGATTCGGGTGCTTGTCTGGCGCAATAGCGGCAATATGACCGCATCAGAACTCACTTTGTTAGCGGCTACCGACTATGCCGGCGGGCTTTCGGTGCAGGATTATGCAGCGCCAACCGTTCCTGACATGTTTGCTCAACCTTCCGACGTCCCGACTCTGGTTACCGTAGTAGGAAGTGGCGCTGACTTTGAGTACCAGTTTCCCGCCGCTCCAGCGTTCTTCGTAGGCCGAGAGGAACTGCTGGCTCGGGTCAAGAAGGTCTCAGATGATGCTAACGGGAGTGGTCGCATCATCGTTCTCAATGCGCAGTCCGGTTGGGGTAAGAGTTCACTTGCACTACGGATCGCCTATCAAGTTGAAACCGCTGGGGGGGTCGCTGCTGTCTTCGATACCCGTACTGCCGCCTCGCCCACTTATGTAGCTGCCGCTTTGCGTAAGGCGATGACCGAGGCAGCGGCTAAGGGAAAGCTATCGCTTCCCTCCGACGCTTCTTTTGCCTCTCTGCAAAGCGCCCTTCGAACTCTCCAGGCCTCAGCCTGGCACCCAACGGCACCACTAGTTGTTTTCTTCGACCAATTCGAGAATGTCTTCCGGGATTCTCGGCTTACACAAGAATTCCGGGATTTGGCGCTCTCTGTTAGAGAACTATCCGTGCCCCTCTTGCTTGGATTTTGCTGGAAAACGGACCTTGTGGGACTCACGGAGAACTACCCCTACAGACTGCGGGACGAAATTCGAGGGGCATCACTAGTTATCAATGTTGAACCTTTCGGGCCCCGTGAGGTTGGCACACTTCTAAATCGTCTCGCTAGGGTGGCGGGAACGTCACTCTCAGCTGACTTAAAGCAACGGCTGCGCGAGTATTCACAAGGCTTGCCCTGGTTGCTCAAGAAACTAGCGAGCCACATCCTCAAGCAATTGCAAGCGGGCACTACAGAGGAGACCCTGCTTGCAGAGTCCTGAACCGCCCCGGGTTTTGAGGAGGCTCCTTTTCCCAAGAGAATGGAGCCATGATGAAGAAACCCACGACGAAAAAATATTCTCCTGAAGTACGCGAACGCGCGGTGCGCATGGTGCAGGAACACCGAGGCGAGTACCCCTCGCCCTGGGCGGCGGTCGAGTCCATTGCTCCCAAGATTGGTTGCTCGCCCCATACCCTGCATGAATGGGTCAAACGGCATGAGGTCGATACCGGCCTGCGCGATGGTGTCACCAGCGATGAACGTGAGCGCCTCAAGGCTTTGGAGCGCGAGAACAAGGAACTGCGCCGTGCCAACGAGATCCTGAAGCTGGCAAGTGCGTTTTTCGCCCAGGCGGAGCTCGACCGCCGACTCAAGTCCTGAACGGTTTCATCGACCGGCATCGCGACACCTTCGGGGTCGAGCCGATCTGCAGAGTCTTGCAGGTCGCCCCGTCGGGCTACCGACGCCATGCCGCGCGCCAGCGCGATCCCGCGCTGCGTTGTGCGCGTGCGCAACGCGACGATGTATTGATGCTCGAGATCGAACGCGTCTGGCAGGCCAATCTTCAGGTCTACGGCGCGGACAAGGTCTGGCGGCAAATGAAGCGCGAAGGTACCGACATCGCACGCTGCACCGTCGAGCGCCTGATGAACCACCTGGGATTGCGCGGCGCGGTACGCGGCAAAATCATGCGTACGACGGTGTCCGACCCCAAACAACCGTGTCCGCTAGATCGGGTGAATCGTCAGTTCAAGGCGGATCGTCCGAACCAGTTGTGGGTCTCGGATTTCACCTATGTCTCAACCTGGCAGGGCTGGCTGTACGTAGCGTTCGTGATCGACGTGTACGCCCGGCGCATCGTCGGCTGGCGAGTGAGTCGAAGCATGACGACGGATTTCGTGTTGGACGCACTGGAGCAGGCGCTCTACGCCCGTCAGCCCGAACGCGACGGCAGCCTCGTGCATCACTCAGACCGGGGCTCGCAGTACGTCAGCATCCGTTACAGCGAGCGTCTGGCCGAAGCAGGTGTCGAACCCTCCGTGGGAAGCAAGGGCGACAGCTACGACAACGCGCTGGCCGAGACGATCAATGGCTTGTACAAGGCGGAGCTGATCCACCGGCGCGGCCCGTGGAAGACGCGGGAGGCGGTGGAACTGGCGACGCTGGAATGGGTAGCGTGGTTCAACCACGTCAGGCTGCTCGAACCGATAGGCTATATCCCGCCCGCCGAAGCTGAGGCAAACTACTATCGGCAACTCGCCGAACAGGCCGAGTCAACGGCCTGCACTTAAACCAAATGGCCTCCACGATTCCCGGGGCGGTTCA
>JAHJRA010000032.1:0-34566 GCA_018831045.1 Gammaproteobacteria bacterium
ACTTCCACCCAGGCGTCGCCGTTGTCGGCCTTGACGATCTTGTAGGGCATCAGGCCGATATCTTTCTGCACTTCTTTTTCATCGAAGCGGCGGCCGATCAGGCGCTTGACCGCGTACAGCGTGTTCTTGGGATTGGTAACGGCCTGACGCTTGGCCGGTGCGCCGACCAGGATTTCGCCGTCTTCGGTGTAGGCGACGATGGACGGCGTGGTGCGTGCGCCTTCGACGTTTTCGATCACCTTCGGCTTGCCGTTTTCCATCACTGCCACGCAGGAGTTGGTGGTGCCGAGGTCAATTCCAATAATGCGTCCCATGATGCGTTCCTTCTAATAGTGTTTGAATGGGGTGATATGTGGGGAGCGCCGTGCCGGTTTCAATAGCATCGGCGCATCCAGGCGTTCAATCTTTGTTTTTTGCCACCATGACCAGAGCCGGGCGCAGCGTGCGCTCATGCAGGCGATAGCCTTTTTGCAATACGGTGACCACGGTGTTGCCGGGCTGATCGGATTCGATCATCTGGATGGCTTGATGCTGGTGCGGATCGAATTTCTCACCCACCGGGTTGATCTCGTTCAGGCTGAATTTAGCGAATGCGGCAACCAGCTGCTTCAGTGTCAGTTCGACGCCGTCCTTCATGTTTTCGACACTCGGAGACTCAACTGTGAGTGCCGCTTCCAGGCTGTCCTTGACCGCCATCAGTTCGCTGGCGAAGCTTTCCACTGCGAACTTGCGCGCCTTGTCGACGTCGTCTGCCGCGCGACGGCGCATGTTCTCGGTTTCAGCTTTGGCACGCAGCCAGGCGTCATGATGTTCGGCTGCGACAAGCTCTGACGCCTTCAGCATTTCTTCCAGGCTGGGCATGGTTTCTTTGGTGTGAGCAGTTGGAGCGTTAGCCGCGTCTGCATTGATTTCGATGTCGTCCTGCATATGCACTCCCAATTGATCTCGCGAACAAATGGGGATGGTCGACGGAGATTCAAGTGGCGGACGTCAACTTTTTTATGCGGCGAGTAGGGTTAATTAGCGCAAGTTCAGTTTGCTGCAGGTGGGGGCTTCCGGTATGATGCCCGGCTCCCGGAGAGGTGGATGAGCGGTTTAAGTCGCACGCCTGGAAAGCGTGTTTAGGATAATATCCTAACGCGGGTTCGAATCCCGCCCTCTCCGCCAGTTATTCCTGAAAACCCGCATGGCTATTGGCTGTGCGGGTTTTTCAATTTTTATGGCGGTGCCTGATCTTGTGGTTCGCCTCGTCTCCGTGCCCGGAGTCCAGTCATATCCAGTCGATTGCCTTGCACTGTACAACGGTCGATTCGCTCATGGGGATGGGAGACGCCCAGTGCCTATGGCAGTAGGCAGGGGGTGATTGGGTGGGTTCGGGAATTGGCGCGCGGGGCGTGCGCAACCCGGGAAACCCATTTAGAGTGTTGACCTTCATGATTTAATTCAGGGTGTCTTGTGCCGTCTCAAAGCCCGGTTTTAGGGAAAAATT
This sequence comes from Gammaproteobacteria bacterium, assembly GCA_018831045.1. Lineage (GTDB taxonomy): Bacteria > Pseudomonadota > Gammaproteobacteria > Burkholderiales > Thiobacillaceae > Thiobacillus. The sequence goes on from JAHJRA010000032.1 coordinate 1,490, forward strand.
AATCCCGGTTTTGTATCATTCATAGCGAGTTTGGTGCGAGCCGGCTTGCCCGAATCCTTCGATCGAAGAACATCGCAATGCCTAAATATGCCTATCACGGCAGGCTGTCCGTGGTTGTACCCGTCAAGAACGAACAGGACAACGTCGAGCCGCTGGTGCGCGAAATCGCAGCGGCGCTGTCTGGCAGCACCCAGTTCGAAATCCTCTATATCAACGATGGCAGCACCGACGCCACGCAAGCGCGGCTGGCGGCGCTGAAGACGGAATTTCCGATGTTGCGGGTGATCCGGCATCGGGAGTCCTGCGGGCAAAGTCGCGCGGTGACGACCGGGGTGAACGCGGCGCGATACGAATGGATTGCCACGCTCGACGGCGATGGACAGAACGATCCGGCCGATATTCCGGCGCTACTGGCCGAGCTGGCCAATCCCGCGCAGCCCGCCAACCTGGAGTTGCTGGCCGGATGGCGCGCCAAGCGCAATGACACCTTTTTGCGCCGCCTGTCGTCGAAAATCGCCAACGGCGTGCGCTCACGCATGTTGAAAGACAACACGCCAGATACTGGCTGCGGACTCAAGGTATTTGCGCGCGAGACATTTTTGCAACTCCCCAACTTCGATCACTTGCATCGTTTTTTGCCCGCGCTGGTGATGCGCAACGGCGGCGCGGTGGTGTCGGTGCCGGTCCACCATCGTGCGCGCGAACGCGGCACCTCCAAATACGGTGTGCATAACCGCCTGTGGGTGGGCATCGTCGACCTGTTCGGCGTGGCCTGGCTGCAGCGGCGGGTGCGCTTGCCGTTGATCGAGCCGGATTCCGACCTGTAAATGAAAGTGCGCGTCATTCTTAAAGGCCTGGCGCTGATGCTGAGCCTGGCCTTGCTGGGCTATCTGTTCAACACCAGCGATCTCGGCAATAGCGTCAACGAAGCCTGGATTGACGCGCGGGTGCGCGGCCACGGCATCAACGGTGCGCTGCTGTTCCTGCTGATGGGCGGGATATTTACGGCCATCGGCCTGCCGCGCCAGATCATCGCCTTTCTCGGCGGTTATGCTTTCAGCATTGGGCTGGGGACGGTACTCGGTGCGCTGGCCGCGTTGCTGGGGTGCATGCTGAGCTTTTTCTACGCACGCTTTTTCGGCAAGGGGCTGTTGCGTGCACGGTTGGGGGAACGCGCCGGGCGTTTCGACCGCTTCATCCACGATCACCCGTTTTCCATGACGGTGTTGATTCGCCTGTTGCCTGTGGGAAGCAATCTCCTCACCAATCTGGCGGCGGGAATTTCCAGCATCCGTCCGGCGTATTTTTTCTCTGGCACCTTGCTCGGCTATCTGCCGCAGACGCTGGTGTTCGCCCTGGTTGGCAGCGGCGTGCATATTGCGCCTGCCCTGAAACTGGCGCTGGCTATCGGCCTGTTTCTGATATCCGGACTGCTGGGCGCTTATCTCTATCGCCATTTCCGGCATGGCCAGAGCCTTGACGCACAGGTTGATGCCGCACTGGACGAACCTCTCATTCCCCATCATGAATCCTCAACGCCACGCTGAACCCTCCGGCCGCAATCTGCTGCTGTTAAGCCTGTTTTTTTTGCTGGCGCTCACCGCGGTGGCGCTACTGGCCCGACCACTGACTCCCATTGACGAAACACGCTATGTCAGCGCTGCATGGGAGATGTGGCTGCGCGGCGACTTTCTGGTTCCCTACAAAAATGGCGAGCCCTACAGCCATAAGCCGCCGTTCATGTTCTGGATGTTTCATGCCGGCTGGGCGCTGTTTGGTGTGAATGACTGGTGGCCAAGGCTGGTGTTACCGCTGTTTTCCGCTGCCTCACTGGTCCTGACTTACCTGCTTTCACGCCGTTTATGGCCGACACATCCCGGCCTTGGTGGGCAGGCGTCGCTGGTGCTGGTAAGCGCATTGTTGTGGATATTTTTTTCCACCACGATCATGTTCGATGTGATGCTGGCATTCTGGGTATTGCTGGGCATGCACGGCGTCCTGGCTGCGGCTGACGGCAAGCGGCGCGGCTTTGTCATGCTGGGGATCGCAATTGGCTTGGGTGTGTTGACCAAAGGGCCGGTCATCCTGCTGAATCTGCTTCCCATTACGGTGCTGGCACCCTGGTGGAATCCCGGGCTGAAGTGGGCGCGCTGGTTCGGTGGAGTGGGGCTGGCGATATTGTTGGGTACTGCCATCGCGCTGGCTTGGGCATTGCCGGCCGGGATGGCGGGCGGCGAAGCCTATCGCAATGCGATTTTCTGGGGGCAGACCGCCGATCGCATGGTCGAGTCTTTTGCTCACCGGCGTCCTGTCTGGTGGTATGTGCCGCTGTTGCCGGTATTGCTGTTCCCCTGGATTGTCTGGCCGGGTTGGTGGCGCTCGTTGGCGCAGCACCGGCGCGAAGGGCTGGATCGCGGCACGCGCTTTTGTCTCGCCTGGATGCTGCCGGTATTCATCGCGTTTTCCTTCATCAGCGGCAAGCAGCCGCACTATCTGGTGCCGTTGTTTCCAGCGTTTGCACTCTTGACTGCACGCGTGCTGACCCATCGCCTGGACTCCCGCGTCGGTTTGCCTGCTTTGCTGGCGGCAGCGCTGGGTGGCGCCTTGATGCTGGCAGCCGGCGGACAGATTGCTTCGCTACGTGATCAGGTTGCTGCATTGCCGCCAATGTGGCCAGGCGCGGTGCTGGTGTTGCTGGCGCTGGGGGTTTGGCAAGGCGGCCGGCGTGGCGTCTCGCCGATGCTGAGTCTGGCCGTGCTGGGTGTCGGGATGCTGGCTTTGGTGCAGTTTGCAGCCATGCGCTCGATCGAGCCCTTGTATGACGTCAAACCCATGGCGTTGGCGATCAAGCAGGTGCAGGACGCAGGGATTCCTGTAGCGAATGCGGCTAAATATCACGCGCAGTATCAATTCCTGGGACGGTTGAACATGCCGCTGGTTGAACTGCGTGGCGCTGAGTTGGCGCCTTGGCTGGAAGCCCATTCGCATGCGTATGTCGTGGTGTATCTTAAAGATACGCAACGTCTGGCCGGGATAGATGCCCGTCACAAACAGCTGTACCGGGGCGGAGCGGCCGTTCTTGTAGACGCAAAAACGGCGGCCAGTCTCCTGGCCGCCCATGTTGAATAACCGCGGGGCTTAGGCCTCGGCGTCGCGTTGCGGCAATACCACTTCGCGTGAGGGCGAGATGGTGGAAATGGCGTGCTTAAAAATCATCTGGGCAGCCTGGTCGTTGCCTTTCAGCAGGACCACAAACTGGTCGAACGATTCGATTCGGCCCATCAGCTTGATGCCGTTTACCAGAAAAACGGACACCGGAATGCGCTCTTTGCGCAGGGTGTTGAGAAAAACGTCTTGCAGGTGGTTATATTCTTTTCCGGCCATGATGGCTCCCTGTCTGAGTTTGGCGGGACGACGCCCCGCATGATTTTACGCGTAATTATTCGATTTTTGCGCCGGCACGAACGGCTTCAATGGCCTGGCGCACACGTTGCTGCTGCAATTGCTGGGTGATCTGGCCACGCACGGCATCCAGCGCCGGAATCTGCGGCTTGCGCGTATCGTCGAGGCGAATGATATGCCAGCCGAATTGTGTCTTGATGGGTGTCTGGGTCGTTTCGCCTTTTTTCAGGCCGACCAGTGCGGTTGAGAACTCGGGGACATACGCACGGCGGTCCGACCAGTCCAGCGCGCCACCATTCTTGGCCGAGCCGGGATCCTTTGAGTGTTTCTTTGCCAGATCATCGAACTTGGCTTTTTTGCTGTTGAGGCTGGCAATCAGCTTTTTGGCTTCGGCTTCGGTGGGAACCAGAATGTGATGTGCCAGATATTCCGGCTCAACGGCTTCGGCTTTGATCTTGTCGTAGGTGGCCTTGATTTCGGCATCGGTGATCGGATGCGCTTTGACATAGTCTTCCAGATAGGCCTTGGCCAGTTGGTCCATGCGGCCAATGTTCAGCGTGGCAGCGACGCGTGGCTCCTTGTCCAGCCCCTTTTGGGTGGCGGCATGTGACAGCAGTTCCAGGTTGATGAGCGAATCGCGCACACGGGTATCAAGTTGTGGCGAATCGGGCTGACCCTGTGCCATTTGGTTTTTGACCAGGTCAGCGTACAAGGCCGGGATGGCCTTGCCGTTGACCACCGCCAGCGGCTTGTCGGAAACGGCAGCCGCGGGTTTTGCGGCAGGGGTTTGTGCCTGTGTCATTGGAGACAGCGACAGCAGGATCAGGGCAGCAAGAGGAGCAATACGCATTCGGTTTTTCCTTTCAGAGTTCTTCCGGAGTTAAGGCCGTGATCGAAAGCGCATGTATTTCGCGCTGCATCATTTCGCCCATGGATTCGTAGACCAGCCGGTGACGGGCAAGGGTCGAGAGATTACGAAATTTTGGTGACACTATTGTGAGGCGAAAATGCCCACCCCCTGAGGCGGCACCGGCATGTCCGCGATGCTGGGCGCTTTCGTCTTCGAGGGTATATGTTTCCGGTTCCAGCACGTTGAGGCGTTGGCGGATCAATTCTTCGGTGCTCATGCGGGCAAGACTTTCCTGAAGGGTTTGACGCTGACGCTGGCGTAGACGCCAGCCGTAACGTAAGGGTCGGCATCCGCCCAGGTTTGTGCGCTGGTCAGGTCGTCGAACTCGGCGACGATGAGGCTGCCGGTAAAGCCCGCAGGGCCTGGGTCGTTGCTGTCGAGTGCGGGAAAGGGACCCGCCAGCAGCAAGCAGCCGGCCTGCTGCAGTGCCTGCAAGCGTGCCAGGTGAGCGGGGCGGGCGGCTAGCCGCTGATTCAAACTGTCGGGTACGTCTTGTCCGACGATGGCATAAAGCATTATTGGTTTTCTTTCTTGTTTGCGTTTTCTTGATCCGGGTCGGCTTTATCCAGATATTTGTTCAGCATGAGGCTTTGGCCAATCACGAACAACAGCATCAAGCCCATGCTGCCAAACAGCTTGAAGTTGACCCAGTCGTCTGTCGAGAAGTTGAAGGCGACAAACAGGTTTGCAAGCCCCATGAAAATAAAAAATCCGCCCCAGCTGAGGTTCAATCGACTCCATGCAGGCTCAGGAAGTTCCATTTGCGACCCCATCAGGCTTTTGATCACATTGCGGCCGAACAGCATCGAGCCCAGGATGATCGCGCCAAATAGCCAGTACAGCACGGTCGGCTTCCACTTGATGAAGCTTTCGTCATGCAGCCACAGGGTGGCGCCACCAAATACGACAATGATGCCAAGACTGACCCACATCATGGTTTCAACCGCGTGGCCGCGCAGCTTGACCCAGCCGATTTGACCGACGCTGGCGAGGATGGCGACCAGTGTGGCGAGATAAATACCGGGTTTTTCGGTTGCGCTCATGGCGAGGCCCACCGACGCCAACAAGGCGCGTGAGGCTTCTGCATTGGCGTCGCCAATCTTGTAGGCGACGAAAAAAATGATGACGGGGAACAGATCGAACAGTATTTTTTTCATTATCGCGATTGCTTCTGGTCAGGGGCGGCTGGGGGGAACCGCGCAGCTCAATTCGGGTGGGCGCTTATTTTGCTATGATTCCCCCTCTTGACCAAGCGCTTTTGGCCTTGGTTGTCCGAACCTGATTATCGATGCTCAATATCGATCTGCACTGCCACTCCAATGTATCCGATGGTGTGTTGTCGCCCGCTGAAGTGGTTGCGCGCGCGGCCGCCAATGGCGTGCAAGCGCTTGCGCTGACCGATCACGATGATGTGTCGGGTCTGCTGTCCGCGCAGGCAGCAGCCAGCGAGGCTGGGCTGACGCTGATCAACGGCGTGGAAATTTCGGTGACCTGGAGCGGCCAGACCGTACACATCGTGGGCCTGCGCATTGATCCAGCTTTCCCCGCATTGGCTGAAGGCTTGCATGCCATTCGTCTTGGCCGCATCGAACGTGCCCAGCGCATGGGCGACGATCTGGCGCGCGTGGGCATCGCGGGGGCATATCAAGGTGCCTATGACTGCGCCACCAACAAGCAGATGGTAGGGCGTACGCACTTTGCGCGCTGGTTGGTGGAGCGGGGGCATGTATCCGACATCCGCACGGCGTTCAAGCGTTTTCTCACCAGCGGCCATCCCGGTTATGTCGAACACGAGTGGACCACGCTGGAAAATGCCGTCGGCTGGATACGCGCCAGTGGCGGCATGGCCGTGGTTGCTCACCCCGGTCGCTATGCTTTCAATGCACGCCAGCTGCATCTGTTCCTGGATGCGTTCCGCGCCTTGGGCGGGGAGGGCATCGAAGTGATCACCGGCAGCCATCATCCGTCCGAATATGAAAAGTTTGCCGAGCTGGCGCGGGCGTTCGGCTTTAAAGCCTCGCGCGGCGCAGACTTTCACGCGCCGGGCGAGGGCATCGACATCGGCCGTTTACCCGCGCTGCCCTACTACTGTCAGCCGGTGTGGCAAGGCTGGCCCGAACTGGCTTCTTATTCATCCTGATCACGAGCACTCATTAATGATGGCGCAGTTTTTCAATATCAATGCGGACAATCCGCAGCCTCGGCTCATTCAGCAAGCGGTCGACATCCTCAAGCGCGGGGGCGTCATCGTCTACCCCACGGATTCGTGTTATGCGCTCGGTTGCCACATCGGCGACAAGGAATCGGCGATGCGGCTGCTGTCGGTGCGCGGACTCGATACCGGCCACGATCTCACGCTGATTTGCCGCGACCTGTCCGAACTGGGGCGCTATGCCCAGGTCGACAACACCCAGTTTCGCTATTTGAAAGCGCACACGCCGGGTGCCTACACCTTCATCCTGCGCGGCACCCGCGAAGTGCCCAAGCGGCTGCTGCATAAAAAGAACGACACCATCGGCCTGCGCGTGCCGGATCATCCCATCGTGCAGGCGCTGCTGGCCGAACTGGGCGAGCCGATCCTGTCGTCGACTCTGCTGTTGATGGGCGAAGACGTGCCGCTGACCGAGCCGTGGGAAATCCGCGAGCGCCTCGAACACCAGATCGACCTGGTGATTGACGGCGGCGCCTGTGGCCTCACGCCCACCACCGTGATCGACCTCACCACCGATACCCCGGTCGTGCTGCGTTACGGCAAGGGCGAAGTCACGGATATCGAGGACTGAGCCGCCCCATGATGGAGCTGACCCTGATCCAGAAAGTCGCCGTCTTTGCGTTGCCGGTGATTTTTGCCATCACCCTGCACGAAGCGGCGCACGGCTATGTCGCGCGTTTTTTTGGCGACATGACCGCCGCCATGCAGGGACGCATCACCGCCAACCCGCTCAAGCACATCGACCTGGTGGGAACCCTCCTGGTGCCGCTGGCGATCCTGCTGACCAGCAAACTGCTCGGCGGCGGGGCGATCCTGTTTGGCTGGGCCAAGCCGGTGCCAGTCAACTTCTCGAACCTGCGCCGGCCCAAACAGGACATGCTGTGGGTCGCCGCTGCTGGCCCGGGCATGAACTTTGTCATGGCGATGTTCTGGGCCTTGATGATCCAGCTGGGCCACGCGCTCGGCAACAGCTTCAGCACACCGCTGATGCTGATGGGCGCGGCGGGTGTGTTCATCAACGTGATTCTGATGGCGCTGAATCTGATCCCCTTGCCGCCGCTCGATGGTGGCCGCATCGCGGTGAGTTTGCTGCCGATGAAACAGGCGATCAGCTTTTCGAAAATCGAACCCTATGGCTTTTTCATCCTGCTGGGCCTGCTGTTCAGCGGCATTCTCGGCATCATCATGTGGCCACTGATCGAGCTGTTCATCGGCCTGATCGCCTTTGTCACCGGCCTCGACACCCCGCAACTGCTCGGCCTGATCCAGGTCGTGCTGTCCTGATCCTTCCGCTTTCACTGCTAACCACTCACCCACATGTATTCTGACCGCGTACTTTCCGGCATGCGTCCCACCGGACGCCTGCATCTTGGCCATTACCACGGCGTGCTGAAAAACTGGCTGCACTTGCAGAACGAATACCAGTGCCTTTTTTTCGTCGCCGACTGGCACGCGCTGACCACGCATTACGACAGCCCGCAGGCGATCGAGGACAACGTGCGGGACATGGTGGTCGATTGGCTGGCTGCCGGAGTTGATCCGGCACAGGCGACCCTGTTCGTGCAGTCGCGCGTGATCGAACACGCCGAACTGCATTTGCTGTTGTCGATGATGACGCCGCTCGGCTGGCTGGAACGCGTGCCGACCTACAAGGATCAGCAGGAAAAGCTCTCCGAGAAGGACCTCTCCACCTACGGCTTCCTTGGTTATCCCTTGCTGCAAAGCGCCGACATCCTGATCTACCGCGCCAATCTGGTGCCGGTAGGCGAAGACCAGGTGCCGCACATCGAATTCACCCGCGAAATCTGCCGCCGCTTCAACCATTTGTATGGCCGCGAACCCGGCTTCGAGGACAAGGCACGCGCGGCGGTGAAAAAGCTCGGCTCGAAAAAAGCCCGCCTGTACGAAGAATGCCGCACCGCGTATCAGGAAAAGGGCGACAACGAAGCGCTGGAATCCGCCCAGGCCTTGCTGAACGACGCGCAGAACCTGTCGATGAACGACCGCGAGCGCCTGTTCGGCTACCTTGAAGGCTCCGGCAAGATGATCCTCGCCGAGCCCGAAGCCTTGCTGACCGCAGCCTCAAAAATGCCCGGGCTCGACGGCCAGAAAATGTCCAAGTCGTACAACAACACCATCGCCCTGCGCGAAGACCCCGACATGGTGACGAAGAAAATCCGCACCATGCCGACCGATCCCGCGCGCGTACGCCGCACCGATCCGGGCAACCCGGCCAACTGCCCGGTGTGGCAGTTCCATCTGGTGTATTCTGACGACAGCGTGCGGCAGTGGGCGACCGCAGGCTGCACCAGCGCCGGCATCGGCTGCCTCGAATGCAAACAGCCGGTGATCGATGCCGTGCTGGCCGAACTCGCGCCGATCCGCGAACGCGCGCTTTTCTATGAAGAAAACCCGGATCAGGTGCGCAATATCCTGGCCGACGGCAGCGAAAAAGCGCAGGAACTGGCGCGCGACACGATGCGCGATGTGCGCGAGTCGATGGGGCTGACCTTCGGCTGAAGCGTCAGCGTGCTGGATGCGGCACGCTGACGTCTGGATGCGCCCATCAGTCGTGCGGCCCCGGAGCAGGGTGCCATCAACTGCCTGGCTCCACACATACTTATCACGCCCCTGCAGCCATCGCATCCAGCGCTACCTCCCTCCCCCTCCCGAACCTTAAGCCGCTGCAGCAGTCATAGCGTTCCGGGCTAACCGTCTTGTCGCACTTTCCGCAGGAATCCAACATGCAAGAATTGAACGAAAGCTGGGTGGCATTGAAATCAGGCGGATTCATCGTCCTGCCCTTGTCGGTGCTGGCTGTTATTGCGCTGGCCATCATGCTGGAAAAAGCAGTGGTGTATTGGCGCTATGCGCGCCTTTCAAGCGACGTGCTGAACCTGGTCGAAACCTATGGATTTGCCTGGGCCGATCTGGAAAAAATCCTGTCGGGGCTGAGCCGCAGCCACTACTTCAAGCGGTTTTTTGAGGTGGTGATCTCCAACCGGCATCACCCTTCGTGGTGGACCGAATCGCGCGCCGCCGACGAGGCGCAGTTGATCGAGGCCTCGCTGGCCCGCCGGCTGTGGATGCTGGAAACCATCGTCACCGCCGCGCCGCTGCTGGGGCTGGTCGGCACCGTGCTCGGCATGATGGATGCCTTCAAGATCATCGGTGGCGAAGGCATCGTCAATCCCACCGGCGTGACCGGCGGCGTGGCGCAGGCGCTGGTTGCCACCGTGATTGGTCTGCTGATCGCGTTGATCGCGCTGTTCGGCTTCAACTATTTTTCGCGCCTGCAGTCGCAAACGATGGATGAAATGGAGCGCCTCGGCACCCGCCTGATCGATCACATTCGCCTCGACCAGGAAGGCCGCACGCATGAAGCGCCGTAAGCTGCGCACCTATCGCAAGGGGCGGATCGAGATCATCCCGATGATCGACGTCATGTTCTTTCTGCTCGCCACCTTCATGCTGGCGTCGCTGTCGATGCAGAACCTGGATTCGATCAAGGTCAACCTGCCGCAGGGGCAAGCCGAAAAACTCAAGCTCGAGCAGCCGCTGACGCTCACCCTCACCGGTGACAGCCGCATTCTCGTCAACCAGACGCCGGTCACGCTCGAGACGCTCGCCGCCACGCTCAGGCCGCTGATCCGCGATGCCAGGCAGAACGTGGTCGTGTCTGCCGACAACGATGCGCCACAGGGGCTGGTCGTACAGGCCATGCTGCGGGCGCGCGAGGCGGGCGCCGTTCATTTCCTGATCGCCGTCAATCATCAGTGACATTGCGGTAAGCATGCCCGGAATGATGTCGAAAGAACCATCATTTTGGTGGTCGGTTCCACTGGCGATCCTGCTGTGGCTGGCGCTGTTGTGGGGCATGGGCTTTGTTTTGACATCCCCCCGAATTGAGCCGCCGCCTGTTGCCATCGACGCGCGGCTGGTGGAGCTGACCGAAGTCCAGCCCGCCCGGAAATCGGTGCAGGGTGCAGCCATCAAACCGCAACCCCGTGTCGCGGCCAAGCCAAAATTGCGCGCCCCCCCGCTTGCGCCGCCCCGTCCCGAGGTGCCGCAGCCCGAACCTGCGCCGCCCGCGCTACCCGAACCCCTGCCCGAGCCTACGCTGCCATTGAATCTTGAACGCCCGAGCGAGCCTGCGCCGACCGACATGCTGTCGTACCTCAACGCTCAAAGAGCGCGTCGCCAGGCGGAGGAAACGGACGCGGGCAACAGCGCCCAGCCACCCGGCGCAGACGAAATCCGTATGGCCAACATCCGCCGCAACCTGCAACCTGTCGGCACCAACGGGGTATTCCAGATACTCGAGCTTCAGCCGCGCAGCGCGCGGTTTTCATTCCGCTCGTGGACCACGAATGCCAGCAATCCGCAACGCGAAACCATCCGTGTCAACGCCGGGCCGGACGGGGATATTCAACTGGCGATCGTTCGCCGGATGATTGGCTTGATACGCGGCTACTTCAAGGGGGATTTCAACTGGGAATCTCAACGGCTGGGGCAGGTGGTGGTGTTGTCTGCGCGCGAGGAGGACACGGCTGAACTCGAGGATTTTTTGAAGCGCGAGTTTTTTGGCGTGGGCGTCAAAAACCAGGCGCATTGACACGCGTTGGCAGCAGCACTTTTTCAACTGTGTTGAACCGGCGCGTTCGACCCATTGCGGTCATCCGGCTGATCGCAATGATCCCCGGCAGCTGAGGGTCCGGATGGCCCATGTGTCAGTCCAGCGGTGGTGCAACACGGCTTACGCACGTGCTTCCGTTTCATCTGTGGGGGGCGGGTTGACGCAGGTCACCAGCACCTTGTCGATCCGGTTCTTGTCCATGTCCATGACTTCAAAGCGACATCCACTCCAGTCGAAATGGTCGGTCACGGCAGGGATGCGCCCCAGCCTGTGCATGACGAAGCCGCCGAGCGTGTTGAAGGCGTTTTCCGCTTCACCGGGCAAATCCTTGTCGATTTCCAGCACCGACCTGAATCGTTCGACCGCTACGCCACCGTCCATCAGCCACGATCCGTCTTCCCGCTCCACGACGTCCAGCTCCTCATGAACGTCGTCGGAAGGCAGATCGCCGACGATTGAGGCCAGCACGTCGGTGAGGGTGACCAGCCCCTGCAGTTCACCATATTCGTCCACGATCAAGGCAGATTGCAGCCGTGCCATGCGGAAATTTTCGAGCAATTGCGTGGTGCTGACCCCGGCCGGCACATAGAGCGGCGAGCGTATCGCATGTTCGACATCGAGCGGCTGGCCGTCCAGTGCCGACTTCAGCAGACTGGATGTGCGCAATACGCCAACGATATGGTCCAGGCCGTCGCGACATACGATGATCCGCGTATAGGTACTGTCCGCGATGCGGCGGCGAATGTCCGCATCCGGTTCGTTGAGGTCGAGAAAATAGATGTCCTTGCGCGGCGTCATGATCGACTCGATACGCTGCTCGTCGAGCCGCAGCACGTTGGAGACGATCGCCCGTTCGCTTGCGTGGAAAACGCCGGCCTCGGAGCCTTGCTCCATCAACCCCCTGATTTCCTCGTCCGTCACCGGTGGCTCATCCTTGCGGCGCGCCCCGGTCAGGCGCAGCAGCAGGCTGGAGGTGGAGGACAGCAGCCACACCATGGGGCGCGCAGCGCGCGACAGCCAGATCATCGGCCGGGAGATGAGCGATGCGATGCCCTCCGGTGCCATCAGTGCCAGGCGCTTGGGCACCAGTTCCCCGACCACGACGGCAAAGTAGGTCAGTCCTGCCACTACAACCGTTAGCGCGATACCCCGTGCATAGGGCGCGGGCGTGAAGCCAGACAACCATGCCGCCAGCGGATCAGCCAGCGCCGATTCGCCGATGGCGCCGCTCAAAATACCAATGGTCGTGATTCCCACCTGAATGGTGGACAGAAAGTTGGAGGGTTCAGCATGCAGCGACAAGGCCGTGCGGGCACCCGGACTGCCGTTTTCGGCCAGGGTCTGCAAACGAGTCTTGCGGGACGTGACCACCGCGATTTCCGACATGGCAAAAACGCCGTTAAGCAGGATAAGAAACAGCAGTAAAACGATATCCATGGTGAAGCCGCCTCTTGCGTTTGAAAACGTGGCTTGCCTTGACCCCTGGCCGGATGGTTAGGCGGCTACCCCGACCATTTGAGTGGGTCGCAAACCGCCCTGCCGCCGAATCAACCCACCAGGACGTTGGGTGTGCCCAACGGCGCGAAATCCGCCAGTTCCGCCTCAAACGTCGCGGCAGTCATTGCGTCAAACGCTTCCCGGCTGAACAGGGTGACGACGCCCGCCATTTCACTCCAGCCATAGCCCCGGCTTTGGGCGTTCAGCTTGGGGCTGTCTTGCGGGACGCGGGGAATGAGGTGCAGGCAAGCCTGGCTGTAGATCAGGTTGTAGGGTGTGTTGTGCCGCTGCAGGTGATCGAGTTGAGCCCATGCGGTTTCGGGATCGGTGTAGCGGTAGCAGGGCAGGGGGTAGCGCTCGTTGCCGCCATTATGGATAAAACAGGCTGCTTGCACCGGCAACGGACGGGTCTGCACAAAGCTCTGGAAATGCAGGTGGTTGACCGATGCGCCTGCGCCGTAGCTGTTGTAGCCGAGGCAGAGGCCGGGTACGTTGGCTTGTTCGCACAGTTCCCACGCCCAGCGGTGCCATTCCGGACTGAGGTGTTGCGGCAGCTGGCGCAAGGGGTCCGGCACCAGCAGGCCGTGCAGGCGGGCGAAGGGGAATTTGTTGTAGAGGAGGCGCGCGGGCTTGCCGGCGAGTTCGCCCTCCCAGAAAACTTCCTTGGCCAGAAAGGGCCGATTGAAGTGAAACCCGGCCGGGTCAAACGGACACAGCAGGCTGTTGAATCGCAGCCCGCTGATGCGGGGCGGGCGCAGGGCGCGGAGGGGGTTGAACTGCATGTCCCAATGCCCGGCGCGGCGGCTTTGCAGGGTTTGCAAATGGGCAAACCCGATAGCGTGCAGCTTGAGAAAAACCAGAATGTCGTCGTCGGGTTCGCTGAGGCTGCGGCCCTGGCGCAAGGCGGCAGTCAGGGCGTCGGCGAGTTCAGTGTGGCGTGCCGCCAGGGCGGGGGCGAATTGCGCCCACAGCCCGGTGTCGTAGACGGCGTTGGCCAGCACCAGGATGTAAACGCCGAGACCGCGATGGCTTTCCAGCATCGCATGGAGGCTATTGGCAAAAGCCCTCTCAAGTGCGGGGGCCGAGGCAAAAGGCTGGAGGCTTGCCGTCATCGGGCGAGGCACGTCCGGGGCGCGCCTAGAGATCGCCGTTGGCGCCTGCGCGCATGACGCTGTCGAGTTTGTCGCGGATGGCGAGCGCACCCGCGCGCAGCTCGGGCGTGATGTTCATTTGTTTGCCTGCCAGGTTGATGCCGGTCACGTCCCAGTCCAGCGTCAGCACCCAGATTTTTTTGTCGGCGTCTTCCATCACGGCAATGCGACAGGGCATGAACACCACCATTTCGGGGATGACCCGCAGGATGTCGCGGCCGACGGCGATGTCGCAGAAGCTGAATACCTCGATGCGTGGCGCGTTGCCGTCGTTGAGGATGACCTTGAAGTCTTTCGAAATCTGATTTTTGCCGACGTACTTCAGGTTGATCTGGTTGGCACGCAGCATCATCGATTCGACCACTTCATCAAACGACACGCCGGGCTTGGCCTGATATTTGACGGCAAAATGGTTCACCGCCTCGCGGGCGTCTACTTCCGCCATGTGGGTTGTCATCGGCATGGCCAGCTGCTGCCAGCGCTGTTTTTCCTCGGGGGTGAGGATGCGGTTCATCTGGTAGTCGCGATAAGGCGGGGGCGCGGCTTGCTGCATCATGACCGGGCCGTAGGGGGTCGGGGCGGTGTCGACCCAGCTGGAGGCTGGCTGGGCAGGTTGGTCGGGTTTGACGGGGGTTGCGGGCAGGTCGGCGGCGACTGCCGACAGGCCGCACATCGAGGCGAAGGCGAACGATACAAGGCGCTTCATGATGGGTCTCCTGCGAAAGGTGGGTCTATCGTACGCGCCAGGACGCTTGCGTCAAATGGGATACGGCGCGTGCCTCAACGGGGTTCAGGCGCGCGCGCGAAAGGTGCTTTCCAGTTCGCTCAGTTCGGTGGCGGCGCAAGCAAAATCCCCGTCGCGCAAACAGCTTTCGATGCGGGTGGCAGCGTCCTGAACCGCGTAGGCGGTGACGCTGGCGGCAGCACCTTTCAGGGCGTGCGCCTCCTTGCGGCAGACCTCGATATCACCCTGCTCGATGGCGCGCTTGAGTACGGCCAGGCTGGCTTCGGTCGTGCTGATAAAGAGGCCGGCCAGATCGTTCACCAGGACCGGATTGTCGGGGTAGCGCGCATGCAGGGCGGGCAGGTCGAGCAGGGGAGGGGGCTGCGCGTCCGTCACCACCGAACCGGTCCCGACTTGCGGCAGCCACTGAGCCAGCAGCGCGCCCAGCGCAGCTTCGGTATAGGGTTTTGCAAGGTAATCGCTTGCCCCCGCCGCCAGACAGGTGTCGCGAAATTCCGCATTGGCATTGGCGGTGAGCGCGACGATGGGGAGGTGGCGGCGGTCGCCTGGCAGCTGGCGTATCCGCCGGGTTGCTTCGAGACCATCCATTTCCGGCATTTGCCAATCCATCAACACCAGGTCAAAGGCTTCGTTCGCCAGGCGCTCAAGCACCTGGGTGCCATTGGCGACGATGACATGCTGCAGGCCCATGGCATCGAGCTGGTGCGCCAGAACTTTCTGGTTGACCAGGTGATCCTCCGCAACCAGGATGCGCCCCTGCAACTGGATCAGTGCAGACGAGGGCAGCTCGACCAGCGACAGGGTGGTGATGGGGAGGGTCAGCGTCAGCGTGAAGCAGCTGCCCTGCTCGGGGGTACTCTCGACGCTGAGCTTGCCTGCCATCAGCTCGGTCAGCTGGCTGCTCACCGCCAGCCCGAGTCCGGTGCCGCCGAACCGTCGCGTGGTCGAAGCATCAGCCTGTGAAAAGGCCTGGAACAGATGCTCCCGGGTTTCGAGGCTCATGCCGATGCCGTGATCGCGCACGCTGAACTGGCAGCGGAACCCTTCGTTCCAGGCTTCGAACTTGAGCGCCAGCTCGATTTCGCCGTGCTGGGTGAACTTGATCGCGTTATCCACCAGGTTGAGCAAAATCTGGCGGATGCGGGTGGGATCGCCGAGCAGGGCAGCGGGGGCTGCCTCGGGGAGGACGAGTTTCAGATGCAGGTTTTTTTCTAGCGCGCGTGCCTGAAACAGAGCGACCACGCCCTGTGCCAGCGCCACTGGCGAGAAGGCGACGTGTTCGATGACCAGTTTGCCGGCCTCGATTTTGGAGAAGTCGAGAATGTCGTTAATGATGGTGAGCAGGCTTTCCGCCGAGCTTTTCAGGGTGGCGGTGTACTCGCGCTGCTGGCCGTTGAGCGGCGTTTTGAGCAGCAGGCTGCTCATCCCCAGAATGCCGTGCATCGGCGTGCGGATTTCGTGGCTGACGTTGGCGACGAATTCGGATTTGGATTGCGCGATTTTCAGCGCGGCTTCGCGTGCAGCTTCCTTGGCGGCTTCGGCGGCGCGGCGCTCCGATACATCGCGCATGATGGCCTGAATCACCGGCTGGCCTTCCAGTTGCATCGCGTGCAGGGCGATTTCGGCTGAAAAAACCGAGCCATCCTGCCGCAAGCCTTGCCAGTCCATCACCGCATGGCCCTGTTTGCGCGCCAGCGAGATATAGCGCATGGCATGGTCTTTCGCGGTGGTGCCATCGGCCTGCATCGTGGTGCCGAGTTGCTGGATCGGCATCTGCAAAAAATCCTTGACCGAATCCATCCCGAACAGGGCGAGGGTGGCCGGATTGCAGTCGGTAAATGTCTTGTCGTTGAGGATGACGACCGCGTCGGAGTTGGTTTCGAACAGGGTCTGGTATTTCAGCCGTTCGGTTTCGAGTTGCCGCGTCTGCTTCAGCAGATGGCGGCCAACCAGCACGGCGACCAGTGTGGCCAGCAGCGTGGCCAGAATGCCCAGCCCGAGCATCAGCTTGCGGGTGGCCTGGTAGGCGGCGTAGGTTTGCGCCAGCGCGGCCTCGTTTTCCTCGCGCTGCAGGCTGGTCATGTTGTCGAGCGCTTCCACCAGCTGGTTTTGCAGCGGAATGACTTCCTGCTGCAACTGCCGCAAGGCCTCGTAATTGTTGTCAGCCAGTGCCGCTTCGATGACGTTGAACACTGCAGGCTGGTTGTTGGAGGTCGTGATGTCCAGTTCTTCCATCACGCGGATTTCCTCCGGCGAATGGAGGATGGCGGCCAGCTGGTTGCGGTCCTTGATGTAGCGTTCGCCGTACAGGATGAATTGCTCGAACAGTTCGTTTTTTTCCCAGATATCCTTTGAAGCGACGATGGTGTGCATCAGCACGCTGCGGTCGCGCAGGGTGTCGCGCATGCGCGAGGCGAGCCGCGTCTTGAGGTTGTTGACGGTGACTACATTGGCCAGTTCGCTGTTGAGCTGCGCCATCTGGGTGACGCCCAGCCCGATCACCACCAGCATTAGCAACAGGGCGACGGTGAAGCCGAGCCCGACATTGAACAGCAGGCCGCGCAGCGGGGACAGCGGCATTACTCTTGCCGGAAGGCGACCACGTGATCGACCGCCAGCTTGATGCCGATCTTTTCGCCGATGGCGTGGTTGTGATGCGAGGGCACCAGCGACAGCGCGCGCTGGCCGCTTGGCAGCTTCAGCGTGTAGAGGAATTCGGCGCCGCGGAACGCCTTTTTCTCGATTTCGGCCAGCAGCAGGCTGTCGTCGTCGTGAATGATGTCGTCGGGGCGCAGCAGCACGTCGACGTGGCAGTTACGCACGCAAGCGTCGCAGCCCAGCGCGCCGCACTCTACCGGGATGTGGCCGTTGAGCACGCCGAGTTCGATTTCTACCTGATGATCGTTGATGACCTCGCCGGTGACGAGCGCGCCCTGGCCAACGAAGTCGGCGACAAAGCGGTTGACCGGTTCGTGATACAGGTTATAGGGCGTGTCCCACTGCTGGATGCGGCCTTCGTGCATGACACCGACCCAGTCGGCCAGCGCAAACGCTTCGTGCTGGTCGTGGGTGACGATGAGCGCGGTGGTGGCTTCGCGCTTGAGGATGTCGCGCACCTCGATCGACAGGCGCTCGCGCAGTTCGACGTCGAGGTTGGAGAAGGGCTCGTCCATCAGGATCAGGCGCGGCCGCGGGGCGAGTGCGCGAGCCAGTGCTACCCGCTGCTGCTGGCCGCCAGATAGCTGGTGCGGGAACTGCCCGGCGTGTCCCGCCAGGCCGACCAGTTCAAGCAGTTCGGCGATGCGGGCCTGGCGGGCGGAGGGGGATTCGCCGCGCAAGCCGAAGCCGACGTTGTTCGCCACGCTCAGATGCGGAAACAGCGCGTAATCCTGGAACACCATGCCGACGCGGCGCTTTTCAGCGGCCAGCATCCAGCCCGGACGGCTGACGACCTCGCCGCCGATGCGGATCTCGCCGGTCTGGATCGGCTCGAAGCCGGAGATGCTGCGCAGCGCGGTGGTCTTGCCGCAACCCGAGGGGCCGAGCAGGCAACCGATCGCGCCTTCGGGCAGGGTGAAGGAGAGGTCGGCAATGATCTGTCGTTTGGCGTAGGACTGCGAAACCGAGTCGAGAATCAATTCAGCCATGTCAATTCAATCGTGGGAAGCGTTGCCGCGCCAGGTCAGGAGAAGGATGGGAATGATACCGGCTATGACAATGGCGAGCGAAGGCAGCGCGGCACGCTCCCATTCGCCTTCCGACGTCATTTCGAACACGCGTACTGCCAGCGTGTCCCAGCCGAACGGACGGGTCATCAGGGTGATCGGCATTTCCTTCATGATGTCGACGAAGGTGAGCGTGGCAGCGGTCAACAGGCTGGCGCGCAGCATCGGCAGATGTACCCGCGTCAGCAGGCCGGCCGCACCGGTGCCGAGATTTTTTGCCGCCTCGTCGATGTTGCGGCTGATGCGGTGCAGGCCGCTGTCGATGGGGCCGAAGCCCACCGCAAGAAAGCGCACCAGATAGGCTAGCAGCATCACCAGCAGCGTGCCCTTGAGAATTTCGCTGCCGTCGAAGCCGAACCAGGCGCGGCCGCTGTCGATCAGCCAGTTGTCGAGCGCGGCCACCGGGATGAACAGGCCCACCGCCAGCACCGCGCCGGGGAAGGCGTAGCCGAGGGTGGCCAGGCGCTGCGTCCATCGCATCGCGCTGCCGGGGCGCTGGCGGCCGGCGTAGGCGAGCAGCAGCGCCACCGCCACCACCATCAGCGCGCCGAGGCTGGCCAGCAGCACCGAATGCCAGGCAAATGCCCAGTAGCGGCTGTCGAGGTCGTTGGCGATGACGTCGCGTGTCCACAGCGCCAGTTGCGTCACCGGAATGATGAAGGCCACTGCCAGGACTGCCGCCGCGTAAAGGAAAGCGAGCGCGGCCATGCCGGGTGACAGCTTGATGCGGCGCGAGGCGGCGCTGCGGCCTACTGCGCCGTAGCGCATCTTCGTGCGTGAGCGCTGCTCGAACACCACCGCAACCAGCACGAACAGGATCAGGATCGAGGCCAGTTGCGCGGCCGCCGCCAGCGAGAACAGGCTGTACCACGCCTTGTAGATGGCGGTGGTGAAGGTGTCGTAGTTGAAGATGGCCATGGTGCCGAAATCGGCCAGCGTTTCCATCAGTGCCAGCATCAGGCCGGCGGCGATCCACGGTCGCGCCATGGGTAGCGCCACCCGGAAGAAACCCTGCGTACGCGAGAGTCCGAGCGACTGCGCGGCTTCCAGCGCGATTGCGCCCTGCGTCGCAAAGGCGTTTTTGGCGATCAGGTAGACATAGGGATAGAGCGCCAGCGACATCACCAGAATGACGCCGCTGCGCGAGCGGATCTCGGGCAGCCCGCTGATGCCCCAGCCGTCACGCAGCCAGGTCTGCAGCGGGCCGGTGAAATCGAGCAGGCCGATGGCGACAAAGGCGGTAACGTAGGCAGGCAGCGCCAGCGGCAGCAACAGCGCCCAGCCGAACAGGCGGCGGCCGGGGAATTCGCACATCGCCGTCAGCCACGCCAGCGAGACGCCGAGCACGCTGACGCCGATTCCCACGCCGAATATCAGCCATAACGTGTTGCCCACCAGTTCGGGCAGTACGAATTCGGTCAGATGGGCGAGGATGTCGCCCTCGACCTCGGCGAACGACGAGAACGTGACCACGACCGGCACCAGCACCAGCGCGGCGATCGCCAGGGCGAACAGCATCCAGCCGCTGGGGCGGGACCAAACAAAAACGCCCGCAGCGGGCGTTTTTGAAGAGACGGCAAGCGTGTCAGACAAAATGGATCAGTTCCAGAAATGTGTGGCCAGCTCACGTATAAGCATTACTTGTAGCCGGCGCGGTCCATCAATTTTACGGCCTTGGTCTGCAGGCTGCCAGCCTCTTTCACGTTGACGAGGTTCTGCTTGAAGCTGCCCCATGCCGCCACCGTCTTGTCTGGCGCGACCTTCGGATTGACCGGGTATTCCAGATTGACGTCGGCGAACAGGTTTTGCGCCTTGTCGGACGACAGCCACTCGATCAGCTTCTGCGCGCCGGCCGGATTCTTGGCGTACTTCGTTACCCCGGCACCGGAAATGTTGACGTGCACGCCAGCGGCCTTGTTCTTCAGGTTCTGGTTGGGCCAGAAAATCGCCAGTGGCAGCTGCGGTGATTTTTCCATCAGGCGGCCGAAGTAATAGGTGTTGACCAGGGTGACATCGCATTGCCCGGCAGCCACGGCTTCCATCGCCTTGGTGTCGTCGGGGAAGGGCGAGGTGGCCAGATTGCTGACCCAGCCGCGCACCATGTCCTCGGTTTTGCCTTCGCCGTATTCGGTGATCATCATCGCCACCAGGCTCTGGTTGTAGACCTTTTTCGAGGTGCGCAGGCAGAGGCGGCCTTTCCATTTCGGGTTGGCCAGGTCTTCATAGGTCGACAGCTCGGCGGGTTTGACCTTGGCGGTGTTGTAGACGAGGGTGCGGGCGCGAACCGACAGGCCGAACCACTCGCTGTCGGGGTCGCGCAGGTGAGCAGGCACGTTGGTTTGCAGGGTCTTCGACTGGATCGGGCGCAGCAGGCCTTCATTGGATGCCTGCCACAGGTTGCCTGCATCCACCGTCAGCAGCACGTCGGCCGGGGTGTTCTTGCCTTCGGCCTTGAGGCGCGCCATCAGCGGGCCTTCCTTGTCGGTGATGAATTTCACCGCCACACCGGTGTCCTTGGTGTAGGCGTCAAACAGCGGTTTGATCAGCTGTTCATTGCGTGCGGAATACACCACGACTTCTTCAGCCAGGGCGGGGAGAGCGGCAACGGCCAGCGTCATTGCGGCCAAAAGACGGGTCAGTTTCATGGTGGCACTCCTGTATTGAATGAATGAAAATATCGTACTGCAAATGATAACGGTTATCAATAAATAAATTTCCTGGATGAATGGATGAGCTCGGGCGACCCCGATCACGCCCATTTTACGCAAGCGACTCAGTAGAATGGCCGCCATGAACCGTTTGTTTGGATGTCTACTGATCGTGATGGGGGCGTGGGCAGCGCCGCTCCACGCCCAGGTTGCTGCGCATATTTTGTTGCAGGATGCGCCGGTAGCTGGCTTTCAGTATCACGCGGGCAAGCAATGGTGGTCGCACATGCGGGTGGGAGACGCGCTCACCCTGACCCGCGAGCCGGACAATCTTCATGACGCAAAAGCCGTGCGCATTGAATGGCAGGGCCACAAGATTGGCTACGTGCCGCGTCGCGACAACGCCGATGCGGCGCGCTTCATGGACAGCGGACAGGTGTTGAGGGCGCGCATCAGTCGGCTGGCCGAGGGACGGGATCCGTGGTCGCGGATACGCTTTGAAATCCTGATTCCGCTGCACCCTGCGGCGCAATCAGATTGAGCCCGCGCTTCACTTACTCAAGGCCGTTCCCACACACCGTAATGAAATCCAGCTGGATGCTTGTCGCAGCCGCATTGTTTGCCCTGATGGGCGTGCTGGTTAAACACGCCTCGGCGAATTTTTCGAGCGCGGAGCTGGTGTTCTACCGCTCGATTTTCGGTCTGCTGGCGATCGGCGGCGTGATCGCCGTCCAGCACGGCTCTTTGCGCAAACCGCTCGCCACGCCGTATCGCAAGGCGCACTTCTGGCGCGGGCTGTCGGGTTTTGTTGCCCTGGTGCTGTTCTTTTATGCCATCGCCCGCCTGCCGCTTGCCACGGCGGTGACCCTGAACTACACCGCACCGCTGTTTCTTGCGGCGCTGTCGGGCTGGTGGCTGCATGAAAAACATGGCCGCGGGCTGCTCGGTGCGGTAGCGCTGGGTTTTGTCGGCATTGTGCTGGTGTTGCGCCCGCAGGTGCAGGATCAGGCCTGGTTGCCCGCGCTGGCGGGGCTGGTGTCCGGCATGCTGGCGGCGGTGGCCTATGTCAACGTCAAACAGCTGGGCCGGCTGGGTGAACCCGAGTGGCGGGTGGTGTTCTATTTCACGTTGCTGGCCACGCTAGGCGGTGGGGTGTGGATGCTGCTGGCGGGCTTTCATCGTCCGCACGCGGCTGACTGGCCGTGGCTGATCGGCATCGGCGTAACTGCCACGCTGGCGCAGCTGTCGCTCACGCGTGCCTATCATCGGGGCCGCACGCTGATCGTGGGCGCGCTGGCCTATTCCACGGTGGGTTTCTCGGCGCTGTATGGGCTGATCCTGTTTGGCGAGCAGTTGCCGGTGTCCGCGTGGCTGGGCATGGCGGTGGTAGCACTGGCAGGTATTTGGGCGGTACGCGCTTCTGTGCCAGCCGATTCGCTATAGTTAGGTCAACTCACTTCAGGAGCAATACATGATCAGTCTCGACGTTAAAAACAATCTGATTTCAGTTTCCGTCATGGGGCAATTCACGCTCGATGATTATCGTGAGTTCGAACAGGCCGTCTGCTACGGCATCCAGTTTCAGGGCAAGGTCGACCTGCTGTTTGATCTGCGCGACATGCTGTCATACAGCCTTGATGTGGCGTGGGAAGAATTGAAGTTCTCACGCGAGCACAAAAACGATTTCGGCCGCATCGCCATCCTCACCGACGATCAATGGATGGCGTGGAGCATGTGGCTCAACCGCTCGTTCATGTCGGCGGAGATTCACCTGTTTGACGATCTGGAGATGGCGCAGGCGTGGGTGGCTGGAGGGGATTTGCCGCTGCCGGCGGCTTGATGCGCGCAGGGCGGAATATGCTCGTATTGGCGTAATACGTTGCCGCCGCGTTGGCGGCATCCCATCCCGGAACACCTTGCACCGGCAAGGCTGCAAGCTGGTGCGGCGAATCGATAGTCTGCAGTGCCGCGACTGCGTGTGACTCCGCATCGGGATCACCTGCCTCCGCATCCAGCATCAGGCACTTTCCGGTCATCGCCGGATAGGGCGCCAGCAGTTTTTCCAGCAGCGCATGCCCGACCACCACGAAGTCCATCGCCGTTTCGACGGCACGACGTCGATCCCAAAACAACGCCTGCCAGGCATGATCAGCCAGCAGGGCAGGCAAAGCGGGATCGCGGCTCATCACCCACACACCCGATTCATCCAGCATGGTCAGCGCATCGCGCCGGCGGCCGCGGGTGGTATCCATTTCCAGCCTGATCGCTTCGCCATGGGCCGCATTCAGCGCCGCCTTGAAGCGGGGAAAGCGCAGCCATACCAGGGCGTTCATCACATCGTGCCAGGTGTCGGCGCGTGTCGGCACCTGGCCGCTGTGCAGAATCCGGGTTTCGTAATCGCGTGCTGACAGGTGGCCTTTGGCGGCGACAAAGCGAAGGGGATGCCCCTTTGCCTGGGTGATGCGGCGGGCGCTGGCCAGCGCGTTAAGTCCATCCAGCGTGGGCGAAACACGCCCCAGATCAAGCGCATCGATCAGCTGCCGGTAGGGCGCAAAGGCGGGATGGCCGAATTTCAATGCAGCGACTCGGACAGCGCCTGGCGGTATTGCCGCGTGAGCGGATGCGCGCTGCCGAGCAGGTCGAACAGGGCAAGCAGGCTGGTGCGGCCGATATCGTGGCGGTAGCTGCGGTCGGTGCGGGTGATGAACAGCAGGTCGGCCAGGGCGCCGTCGAAGTCGTCGTTTGCCAGCAAGACAGCGGCGCGCTGGTAATGCGCATCGAGGTCGCTGGCGTCGGCGAGCAGCCGTGCATTGATTTCGGCCAGCGAGGGTGCGTGGCGTGCAGCCTCGACCAGACTCAGGTGCGCGTGCAGGCGGGCCAGTTCGGGTTCCAGCCGGGCTTCGGGCGGCAGGCTGTTGAGCAGCTTCAGCGCCTGCTCGCCTTCGCCTGTCGACCACAACAGCTTGGCCAGGTCGCGCGGAATGGCGAGGTTGTCGGGTTCGGCCATCGCTGCGTTGGCCAGCAGCATGCGCGCCTGCGAAATGTTGCCCGATTGCCATGCCGCCACGCCCAGCGCGTGGGCGCGGTTGGCGTCGCCGGCGATGAAGCGGTTGAGCACTTCGCGAAAACTGCTGTCGGGGTCGGCACCGTGAATGGTGTGGGCGACTTCGCCGCGCCAGAAAAACTTCACCGTCGGAACCGAGTTCACGCTGAAGCGGCGCGCCAGTTCCGGCAGGTCGTCGGTATTCAGCATCACCAGCAGGAATTTGCCGCCATATTCGGCAGCGAGCTTGACCAGGCGCGGCATCAGGATGAAACAGGGACCGGCCTTGGGGGTCCAGAAATGCACCAGCACCGGACCTTTGTGCGAGTTTTCCAGCACCAGCCGGTTGAAGTTGTCGGCGCTGGCATCGAAGACGTAAGGTGACAGGTTCATGATGCAAAGGATCCGGTGGCGGCAAAGCGGTCGCACGCGGCGACCAGTTCGCGACAGGTTCCTGGCTCGAACGCCGAATGGCCAGCGTCCGCCACGATCACATAGCGCGCCTCGGGCCAGGCGCGCGCCAGTTCGTCGGCGGTGACGATGGGGCAGACAGCGTCGTAGCGCCCCTGCACGATGATCGCGGGAACCGCGCGGATGAGGTCGAGGTTGGCGAGCAGGCTGTTGTCGGGCAGAAAGATGTTGTGGACGAAGTAATGCGCCTCGATGCGCGATAACGACAAGGCTATCTTGTCGTTGCCGTACGCGGAAACCAGCTCGGGGCTGGGCAGCAGGGTCAAACACGAGGCCTCGAAAGTCGCCCACTCATACGCGGCGGGCTGATGCACGGCCGGATCGGGATCGACGAGGCGGCGGTAATACGCGGCGAGCAGGTCGCCGCGTTCGCTTGCCGGGATGAATTCAGCCAGTTGCCGCTGCGCCTCAGGAAAGAAGGCGCGGATGCCATCAAGAAACCAGTTGATCTCGCTTTTGCGGCACAGAAAAATGCCGCGCAGCACCAGCCCGCGACAGCGCTCGGGATGCGCTTCGGCATAGGCCAGCGCCAGGGTCGATCCCCACGATCCGCCGAACACCAGCCAGCTGCCGATGCCAAGCTCAAGCCGCAGCGCTTCCATGTCGGCAATCAGGTGCGGCGTGGTGTTGTCGGTGAGTTCACCGTGTGGCGTCGAGCGGCCGCTGCCACGCTGGTCGAACAGAATGATTCGATAGCGCGCCGGGTCGAAGAAGCGCCGCTGGTTGGGCGAGGTGCCTGAACCGGGGCCGCCGTGGACGAACAGCACCGGGATGCCGTCCGGGTTGCCGGAGGTTTCCCAGTAAACACGATGGACGCCGGCGGTCTCCATCATGCCGCTGGCGTAAGGGGTAAGGGGCGGGTGGAGCAGGGTCATAGCGGATATGGACGGAGCCTTGAATCTTCAGGCCGAATCATATCGCCTGCCGGGGGACACGAAGAAACCCATCAGTCGGGAAGAGGGATTGATCGACTGAGCGGGTCAGGATAGGTATTCTCTTCAAGAACAACGTTAAAACTGCCGATGAAGCAGCTTGGCATTGCAATTTCCAGCCAATATATCAATGAGGAGTACTACCATGAGTCAGGTTGTCAAGGTCGCCCTGCTGGGGCTGGGTGATGTGGGTGAAACCTTTGCAGAACATTTCCTGGAGAAAATCCAGGAAGAGCACGTCAAGGTGGAAATTGTCGCGGCTGCGCATCGCAATCTGGAGTCACCCGTTGCGCTGGGCTTTATCCAGAACGGCGTGCCGGTATTCGAGGACGCGCTGGACGTGGTGTCGATGGGTGCCAAAGTCGACATCATTTTCGACCTGACCGGTGATCCCGATTTGCGTAAAAAGCTGCGTGCCGCGATGCAGGAAAGCCATAACCAGCACACCGTGATTGCACCCGAAGTGGTGGCGCATTTGTTGTGGAATTTCTTTGGCGAAGGCGAATTGCCGCATAGCGAACAAACGGGCTATTGATGACGCCGTTCAAATCTGCTCATGCCGCGGGTGCGGACTGGACCCAGGCTGCACAGGCCTGCATGAGCCAGTTGGGCGCCATCCCGGCCGCAGCCACGCTGGGGTTTTTGTACGTGGCGGATGCTTTCGTGGGCGAGCTCGACGCGATTCTGGACTTCTTCAAAAGCGCGACCGGGGTTCCGCACTGGACCGGCAGCGTGGGCGTGGGGATCTGTGCAACAGGCGTGGAATTCCTGGAAGAGCCGGCGATGGCGGTGATGCTGGGCGAATTTGAACTCACCGAATTCAGCATGCTGCCGGTGCTGCGCATCCCGCATGACATCGCGGCACAGCCGTCCGATGCCTACTTTGCGCTGGTACACGGCGACCCGGCGAACGCTCGCATGCAGGAACTGATTGACGGCCTGTCCGCGCAGGTCACCAGCGGGTTTGTCGTCGGCGGGCTGTCGAGTTCGCGCGGTGAAACGGCGCAGATCAGCGATGGCGTCGTCAGCGGCGGGTTGTCGGGCGTGCTGTTCAGCGAGCGGGTGAAGCTGGCGACACGATTGACGCAGGGTATTTCGCCGCTGGGCCCGCGTCACATCATAACCACCGCGAATAAAAACATTGTGGGCAGCCTGGATCACCGTCCGGCGCTGGAGGTGATGAAGGACGAAATCGGCGAGGTGCTGGCGCGCGACCTGCAGCGCGCGGCGGGCTACATTTTTGTGGGCTTGCCGGTGCGCGGCTCGGATACCGGTGATTATCTGGTGCGCAATATTCTCGGCGTCGATCCGCACAATCATCTGGTGGCGATCGGTGAATATGTCGAGCCGGGTGACGAACTCCTGTTTTGTCGCCGCGACCAGCAATCCGCCGAAGAGGATTTGCTGCGCATGCTGGCGGCGATCAAGGCGCAACTGAACGCGCCGATCCGGGGCGGCGTGTATTATTCCTGCCTCGGTCGTGGCCAGCATATGTTTGGCGCGCCGAACCGGGAGTTGGGGCTGATTCGGGATGCCCTGGGAGACTTCCCGCTGGTGGGTTTTTTTGCCAATGGCGAAATTTCGCACAATCGCTTATATGGCTACACCGGGGTTTTGACCCTGTTTGGCTGATCAAGAAAAGGATTTATAGATGACCGTGCACGCGATAAAAGAAGACGACGTCGGCCTGTTGCGCAACGAAATTGAAATGCTGATGAACGAGCGTCGCCAACTGCTGCAGGTGACAGGCGCGGCGGCGGTATTCGTTGCCAATCTGGATACGGACAGCTTGCCGGATGAAGCCGACACCATCGATGCGGCTGAAATGCTGGCTGAACAACTCAACAGCTTGTCTGAAGAAACCCTCAAGGACGCCCTGGAGTCGGTGCGCGCCGAGCTTGATCCGACGGTATAAGTCGGAATCACGTGTTCCTCCGTCTGGTATTGCCCACCCTTGCTGATGCCAGGCGTTTTGCGCTGATTGTTGCGCTGACCGCGCTGGTTTATGCGCTGGCCGGATGGATCAGCCTCAAAGTGGCCACGTATGTGGCTGGCGTGATTGCTGCCGTCTGGCTGGCTGCAGGCATCGGCGCGATGGCGTGCCTGCGTTTCGGTCTGGCCGGCGTGATCGGTGTGCTGGTGGGGGCATTTGTCATCATCAGCCAGGTTGTGCCTGCAGACGCTGCCCTTCGCCTCGCCCTCGGCGCGGCAGCGAGTGCGGCGATCATGGGCTATCTGCCGCGCTATCTTCAGCCTTTCAGTCCCACGCTTGAATCGGTTCCCAGCGTGGCCAAGTTTGCGCTGGTGGCCGCGCCGCTGGGCTGCGGGGTGAGTGCGCTGCTCGGGGTGTTCAGCCTCAACGCTGGCGGAATCCTGGCAGACGACCAGATATTGCAGGGCATGTGGGTCTGGTGGCTGGGGGATGTGCTGGGGGTGTATCTCATCGCGCCGGTCTTGCTGACGGCCTCGCGCTGGGATTTGCTGCCTACCAGCAAGACCGCACGCGTGGAAGGGCTGGTGCTGATACTGAGCATGCTGCTGCTGACCTACGCGATGCTGTCGAACCTTCAGCCCCTGCGCCCGAGCGAGGTGGTGCTGTTCGTGCTGGTGCCTGGCGTGTTGTGGGCGGCATTGCGGTTTTCGGTGACTGGGGCGAGTCTGGCCATTTTCCTGTCGGCGCTCATCGTGCTGGGGGTGGCGGTGGTCTCCTCGGGGGGCGCGATCAGCAGTACCTCGCCGCGCGAATTGTTTGCCTTGCAGATCAGCATGATCGCCATGGCGCTTGCCGGATTGTTTGTGTCCGCCGCGCTGGCTGAGCGTCGCTATTCCGAAATGCGCCTCGACCGGCTGGCCAATCACGATCCGCTCACGGGGCTGCCGAATCGTTCGTATTTCCAGGATTTTCTGGGTCATGCACTGGCGCGTGCGCAGCGCGAAAAAAGCCAGGTTTCGCTGCTCTTCATCGATCTTGACCGCTTCAAGCACATCAACGATTCGCAGGGCCATGAAATAGGCGACCAGGTGTTGTGCGTGGTTGGCCGTCGTCTCGACGAAGAGTTGCGCGCGGATGATTTTGTCGCTCGCCTGGGGGGCGACGAATTTGCCATCATCCTGATGCATCCTCCCGCTTCGCGCGCAGCCAGCAGGGTGGTGCGCAAGCTGCTCAAAACACTCTCAGAACCGTTCAAGCTTGAGCATCGGCGTTATGCCATCGGCGCCAGCATCGGAATCAGCGTGTATCCGGATGACGGCCTGGATGCCAATACCCTGCTGCGCCAGGCTGACCTAGCGATGTATCAGGCCAAGCAGCGCCGCAGCGGGTTTGAGTATTTCAGTGACGAACTAAACACGGTTGCGCAGCAGCAATTGAGCCTGGAAAACGGGTTGCGCCAGGCGCTCGATCACGGCGAGCTGGCCTTGGCCTACCAGCCCAAACTGGATCTGGCCAGTGGCCGGGTGGTGGGGCTGGAGGTGCTGGCACGCTGGCTGCCACGATCGGGTGGCATGATCGAGCCCAGCCGTTTCATCCCGGTGGCCGAGGAAACCGGTTTGATCATGCCGCTCGGGCGCTGGGTAGCGCGGGCGACCTGCGAACAATGGATCGCCTGGCGCGATGCCGGCCTCAATCCGCCGCCGGTTGCCATCAATCTGTCACCGCGACAGTTCAGCGATGTGCATCTGATCGAGGACATTGATGCCATTCTGGTCGACAC
Organism: Gammaproteobacteria bacterium; assembly: GCA_018831045.1. GTDB lineage: Bacteria > Pseudomonadota > Gammaproteobacteria > Burkholderiales > Thiobacillaceae > Thiobacillus. The sequence continues at coordinate 30,575 of JAHJRA010000032.1, forward strand.
GGGGATGGAGGCCATGCATCTGCAGCTGGAGGTGACGGAAAGCGCGGCGATGGAAAATCCGTTGCGGACCTTCGACATGCTGGACGCGCTGCGGCAACGCGGGTTCCATGTTTACATTGATGACTTTGGCACCGGGCATTCCAATCTGGGGCAGTTGAAACGGATGCCGATCGATGCGCTGAAAATTGACAAGAGCTTTATCGACGATGTGCTGGTGGACAGCGACGGCGCCGAGATCGTCAATGCCATCATCCGCCTGTCGCATGCCCTCAATATGCGGGTGGTTGCAGAAGGGGTAGAGACGGTCGAACAGGTCGCGTTCCTGAAAAAGCAGGGCTGTGACGAGATTCAGGGGTATGTGGTTGCCAAACCGTTGCCGCCCGACAAGGTGGCAGCGCTGTTTGCGCAACGGTTTGATTTTTGAGGCGGAGTTGCCGGTGGCGGCATGGGACGGGGTTTAGCGTCGCCACGCCGCAGCTGCCTGGCGCCGGGTTTCGCGCTCAGGGTCGGGCAATCAATGCTCGGGAACGCCCTGCCACAACATGCTGAATCCGATTTCGGTGCTGTCGCTGCACATTTCGCCCACGGCCTTGAATTTCTCGTTGAAGGTGGTGTCAGCGTGGGATTTTTCGTGCTGCTCGAATGAAGACCAGTAGGTGACGATCGCCACGTCATAGTCCGGCTCCTTGAGCGAACTGATCGAGCCCTCCTGGCTCACAAACCCGTCGTATTTGAATACCTGTCCGGCAATAAAACCGCCGGCCTCATTGCCGTAGGTTTCCTTCACGACGTGACACATCTCGCCCAGGGCGAGTTCGACATCGCTCATAGTGATGCCGGGCTTGAGTTTGACCGCGTTGAACAACATCTTGCAGCCGTAGGGAATGCTGACGGGATCGAACATGTTTTCTCCTTGATGATGAATCGGTTCGTGCTTTTGCTCCATGCCGGAGCAGAGTCAAGCTTACAGTGATCCTGGGCAAGCAACCAATCGTGCGCCGCAGCCGGCTACGAGCGCGCGGGCTGCGGCGGACCATTCGGTTTGGATCAGAGCGGCATCGGCTTGTTGTCGTTGAGATTGAGCCAGCCCTTGGCAATGCGGTAGATGAACCAGATGAACGCCACACCCAGAATCACCCAGCCAATCAGGATGATCCAGGTGATCGCGCCCAGCACACACCACAGCACGCTCCACCAGAAAGTGCGGATTTGCCAGGTGAAATGGCTTTCCAGCCAAGTGCCTTGCACCTCTTCGCGCTTGATGTAATTGAGTACGATCGCCACGATGGCCGTAACGCCCATAAACAGCGACAGTGCGTATAGCGCGTAGATGACCGTGGTCAGGGTTTTCAGGCTGGCGAGCTTGTCGTCAGTACCGGGTGTGAGGTTCGTGTCCATTAACGGGCTTTCTCATAGAGGGGCATCATTTTCGGCACCTGGGCATTGAGCGCCTGGATGCGGTTGCCGGGCGCGGGGTGGGTGCTGAGGAAGGTGGGTGTGCTGTTGCCGCTGGCGGTGCCCATTTTTTCCCATAAGCTGATCGCAGCGCGCGGATTGTAGCCAGCGCGGGCAGCGAGCTCGATCCCGTAACGGTCGGCTTCGCTTTCGTTTTCACGGCTGTTGGGCAGGGTCAACGCAACGTCGGCCACCGGCGCCAGCACGCTGAGGTCACGTCCGGCGAGGATGGAGCCGAGGGTCATGCCGCCCTGCATGGCCATGGCGCGCGACATCCGTTCGCGGCCATGTCCCAGCAGCGCGTGGGCGATTTCATGGCCCATGATCTGGGCGATTTCGTCGTCGCTGAGCTTCAGTTTCTCGACGATGCCGGTGTAGATCGCCATCTTGCCGCCGGGCATGCACCAGGCGTTGAGCGTAGGCTCGTCGATCACCGCAACCGACCATTTCCACTGGCGACTGGGCGCATACATATTGCCGGCCTGCACGATCAGACGGTCGGTAATGCGCTTGACGCGGCCGTTCAGCGCGGCATCGGTGCTGAGCTTGCCCTGCTTTCGCGCTTCGCTCAGCGTTTGCGCGTAGGCCTGTACTGACGAGGCTTGCGCCTGTTCTTCAGAGACCAGCACCAGCTGGTTGCGGCCGGATACCGGGTTGGCCTGGCACGCGACCAGGCTGGCGGCGAGCAGGGCAGTCATGATGAGTGTGCGTTTCATGGCGTCGTCTCCATTTACAGAATGACTTTTCCCGCGCTTGCGGGAAAGGGCTCAGATGCCGCGCAGCAGTTCGTTGATGCCGACCTTGGACAGCGTCTTGGCGTCGACCTTTTTCACGATCACTGCGCAATATAGACTGTAGCTGCCATCCTTGGACGGCAGGTTGCCGGACACCACCACCGAACCGGCGGGGATGCGGCCGTAGGTGACTTCGCCGGTTTCGCGGTCGTAAATTTTGGTCGACTGGCCGATGTAGACGCCCATCGAAATCACGCTGTTGTCCTCGACGATCACGCCTTCGACCACTTCGGAGCGCGCGCCGATGAAGCAGTTGTCGCCGATGATGGTGGGGTTGGCCTGCACCGGCTCGAGCACGCCACCGATGCCGACGCCGCCGGAGAGGTGCACGTTCTTGCCGATCTGCGCGCAGGAGCCGACCGTGGCCCAGGTGTCGACCATGGTGCCTTCACCGACATAGGCGCCGATGTTGACGTAGCTCGGCATCAGCACCACGTTCTTGCCAATGTAGGAGCCTTTGCGAACGGCCGCAGGCGGCACCACGCGGAAGCCGCCCTCGCGGAAATCCTTGGAGTTGAAGTCGGCGAACTTGGAAGGCACCTTGTCGTAGTAATTGGTGTAGCCGCCCTTGATGAAGGCGTTGTCTTCCAGGCGGAACGACAGCAGCACCGCTTTTTTCAGCCACTGGTGGGTGATCCAGTTCTGGCCATCCGTGCGCTCGGCGACGCGCAGTTCGCCCATGTCGAGCAGGTCGATCACGGCCATGACCGCATCCTTGACCTGCGGTTCAACATTGCGTGGGGTGATGTCGGCGCGGCGTTCAAAGGCTTCTTCGATGATGGCTTGCAGGTCTTGCATGGGGATTCCTTAAAAGTAAGAGAGGGGTGAATTGATTGAACAGGATCAGGCGGCTTCGCCCATAAAACCGAGCATGCGTTTGGCCGCTTCGATACAGGCAGGCAGGCTGTCGACCAGCGCGATACGCACAAAGCCCTGACCCGGGTTGACGTTGGCCGCGTCGCGCGCGAGATAGCTGCCGGGCAGCACGGTGACGTGCTGGGTGCGATACAGCTCGCGCGCAAATGCGGCATCGTCGCCGCCCGGCACGCGTGCCCACAGATAGAAGGCAGCGTCGGGCGCGTCGAACTGCAGCGCGTCTTTCAACATGGGCATCACGGCGGCGAATTTTTCAGCGTACTGGCGGCGGTTTTCGATCACGTGCGCCTCGTCGTTCCAGGCCGCAATACTGGCCGCCTGAACCGCCGGGCTCATCGCGCTGCCGTGATAGGTACGGTAGAGCAGGAATGATTTCATCAGGGTGGCGTCGCCCGCCACCATGCCCGAGCGCAGGCCGGGTACGTTGGAGCGCTTCGACAGCGAGTTGAACACGATCAGGTTTTTGAGGCCGCGACCAAGCTGTTGCGCGGCGGTCAGCGCGCCCAGCGGCGGCTTGCCCTCTTCAAAGTAAATCTCCGAATAGCATTCGTCGGCCGCGATCACGAAGCCATGCTGGTCCGACAAATCGAACAGCTGCTTCCAGTCGTCCAGCGACATCACCTTGCCGGTAGGGTTGCCGGGCGAACAGACGTAAACCAGGTTCACCTGTTCCCACAGATCGTCCGGCACCCGCGACCAGTCCATCCTGAAATCGTTTTCCGGCAGCGTGTTGAGGAAGAAGGGGCGGGCGCCCGCCAGCAGGGCGGCGCCTTCGTAGATCTGATAAAACGGATTCGGCGAGATGACCACACGGCGGCCGTGGCGGCTGGAGTCGACGCTGGCCTGGGCAAACGCGAACAGCGCTTC
>JAHJRA010000033.1:0-37524 GCA_018831045.1 Gammaproteobacteria bacterium
CTGGGCAACATCTCGCAGATCGACACGCCCTACCTCACCGAAGGCAGTTCCGGCCTCACCTACGTGGTCGACCACTTCAAGGGCTGGCCGCATAATGGTCATGTCACCCTGCAACGCGGCGAGCGTTCACGGCTGGCCGATTTCGCGGCTGAAGTGTTATAAACCCGAACCGCCGCCTGGCGTGACGGTCTTCTGGTGTATAAATCGGATGTATAAATGAAACAGGCCGCTACAACAGCGGCCTGTTTCATTGAAGCCCCGCCGCACCCTTATTGAATCCTGTCGTCTCCATCGAACGGCTTGCCCCATGACTGCAACCACGCCTCTGACACCCATCAATCACGACCGCGACAGCGCGGGGATGACCTATGTCTATCCGGTCGTATCACGCCGCGCGGGCGGGGTATCGGTCGGCATCAATCTCAATCCCAACAACGCCTGCAACTGGGCATGCGTGTATTGCCAGGTGCCGGACCTGGTGCGCGGCACTGCGCCGGAGATCGATCTGGCGCAGCTGGAAGCCGAACTGCGCGCGCTGCTGGGCGACATTCTGCACGGCGATTTCATGCAAACCCGGGTTCCCGAAGAAGCAAGACGATTGAACGACATTGCCCTGTCGGGCAATGGCGAGCCGACCAGCGCCAGGGCCTTCCCGCAGGTGATCGAACTGATCGGCCGGGTCATGGCCGAGTTCGATTTGAATGGAAAGATCAAGCTGGTGCTGATCACCAACGGCAGCCTGATCGACCGCCCACGCGTGCGGGACGGCCTGGCAAAAATGGCAGCCTTGAATGGCGAAGTGTGGTTCAAGTTCGACAGCGCGACGGCCAGTGGCATGCGTGCCACCAACCAGACGCGTATCTCCCCCGACAAGCAGTTCGAGCGCCTGAAAATGGCTGCATCGCTGTGCCCGACCTGGCTGCAAACCTGCGTCTTTGCGCTGGATGACACCCCACCCAGCGAGACCGAACAAGCCGCCTACCTGGCCGCCGTCACTCGCATCCGTGAACAAGCCCTCCCCGTTCAGGGCGTACTGCTCTATGGGCTGGCGCGACCGTCGCTGCAGCCGCAGGCCAGTCGCCTGTCCGCGTTGCCCGCCGAATGGCTCAATGCCTTTGCCGAGCGCATTCGCGCAGCCGGGTTGCCAGTGAAGGTTTCGCTGTGAGGCCAACACAATGATTCATGGCATCGGAACCGATCTGCTCGACGCCGGGCGCATCCGCAGCGGCCTCGCGCGCTTTGGGGCAGCCTATGCCGAACGCATCCTCGCCCCGGCGGAACAGGCGGGCTATCAATCCAGCCGCGACCCCGGGCGCTTTCTGGCAAAAAGCTTTGCCGCCAAGGAAGCCTTTGCCAAGGCGGCAGGAACCGGGCTGCGCGCGCCGGTGTCGTTGCAAAACCTGGCCGTGCTGCGCGACGCGCTCGGTAAACCCCATTTCGAATGCGCGCCCGAACTCGCCAGCTGGCTGGCGGCGCGCGGCGTGGCAGGGCATCATGTCTCGCTGTCGGACGAGGGCGATCTGGTGCTGGCCTTTGTCGTGCTGGAACAATCCAGTCCGCAGCAGGAATAATTGAAGTCAACATGACGCAATGACTAAGGAACAGACATGACGCTCGGCCCCTTGATGCTCGACGTGGCAGGTACCGAACTGACTGATGACGACCGCCGCCGGCTGTCGCATCCGCTGGTAGGCGGAGTGATTCTGTTCACCCGCAACTACCGCGATCCGGCGCAGCTTGAAGCGTTAACCGCCGATATCCACGCCCTGAAGCCCGCGCCATTGTTGATCGGCGTCGATCACGAAGGCGGCCGGGTGCAGCGCTTCCGCGAAGGCTTTACGCGGCTGCCACCGATGCGCACCTTCGGCGAAATCTGGAATGAGCATCCGAAACAGGCCAGGCACCTGGCACGCGAAACCGGCTACGTGCTGGGTGCGGAACTGCGCGCGCACGGCGTGGACTTCAGCTTCGCCCCGGTGCTCGACCTTGATTACGGTGCGTCTTCGGTGATTGGCGACCGCGCCTTTCACGGCACGCCGCACACCGTATTCGAGCTGGGCCAGTCGGTGATGCTGGGAATGAAAGACGCCGGCATGGCCGCCTGCGGCAAGCACTTTCCCGGCCACGGTTTCGTGGTGGCGGATTCGCATGTGGCGATACCGGTCGACGAGCGCACCCTGGCCGATATCGCGATTGCCGACCTGGTGCCGTTCCGCCTGATGATCGAAGCCGGGCTGGCCGCGATCATGCCCGCACATGTGATCTACCCGCAGGTGGATTCGCTACCTGCCGGCTTCTCGCGCATCTGGCTGCAGAAACTGCTGCGCAAGCAGCTCGGCTTCGACGGCACGATTTTCAGCGACGACTTGTGCATGGAAGCGGCGGGCGTGGTCGGCGGCGTAGTCGAACGTGTCACTGCCGCGCTTAACGCCGGCTGCGACATGGCGCTGGTGTGCAACCGCCCGGATCTGGCCGACGAAGTGCTGGCCAAGCTGAAAATCGACTGGCCTGCCCAAGCCCGCGCGCGTCTGGCACGCATGCACGGCCATCCTCACCCAATGTCCATGACCGCCCTGCGCGAGTCCCCACGCTATGTCGGTGCCCTGCATCACATCGCCGGGCTCGGGCTGGATTCGGGCAATCTCAACCTGGCAATCGACCCGACGGATTACTGTGCCCGCGCATAAACACGACCACGACCTCTCGCTCGAAAACGGCGAAGATCACACCCATCATCATTTGGGCCATGCCGGCAGCAACAGCGGGCTGCTGATCGCGCTGCTGCTGACCCTGAGCTTCGCCTTCGTCGAAGTCATTGCCGGCTGGTGGTCAGGTTCGCTCGCGCTGATGTCCGACGCAGCCCACATGGTCACCGACGCTTCATCGCTCGGGCTTGCTGCAGGCGCCGCATGGCTGGCGCGCCGTCCGCCCTCGCTCCTGCATTCCTATGGTTTGGTGCGTGCCGAAATACTGGCGGCGCTGATCAACAGCCTCGCCATGCTGGTGCTGATCGGTTTCATCGTGTTTGAAGCCATCCAGCGCTTCAGCGCGCCGCAGCCCATCGCGGGGGGCACGGTGGTCGTTGTCGCGGTGATCGGTCTCGTCGTCAATCTCGTCGTTGCCTGGATCCTGCATCGCGGTGAACAAACCCTGAACAGCCGCGCCGCGCTGCTGCATGTGCTGGGCGACGCGCTCGGATCGGTGGCGGCAATCACCGCTGGCGCCGTTATTCTCGTCACCGGCTGGACGCCAATTGACCCCTTGTTATCGCTGTTCGTTGCCTTGCTGATCAGCGTATCGGCGATCCGGCTGCTGCGCGAAGCCGTTCATGTACTGATGGAAGGCGTACCGCTCACCATCAAGCTCGATACGGTCGGCCATGATCTTGCCATGCTCCCCGGCGTGCTGCGCGTACACGACCTGCATGTGTGGACGCTGTCGTCCGGCACCCTGGCTCTGTCCGCTCATCTCGAAGTGCAAAACCTGGCTGACTGGCCTGCCCTGCTTGCTTGCGCACGGCAAACCCTCGAATCCCGACACGGCATCCGCCACGTCACCCTGCAGCCGGAATCCCTCGTCGCAGCTCCGCTGGTGCGTGCCCCCTGGCCGCCTGTCATGCCCTGAGCTTTTCACCTTGGTTAAAAGCCTGCTTGACAGTTAAATGAGAATCGTTATTATTCGTATCATATTATACGAAATCACGGTCTCAACAAATGTTCCCCGTTCAACCCGAAAACCAGAACATGCCGCGCACGCCAGGCACAGATAGCCACGTATCAGCCGAGGCCGAATCGCGGTCGCTTCCCCCTGGCGCCATAACGACTGCGCTTTTATTCCAGGGAAGCCAGGAAATCCTGATCAACCACAACGGCGAGCCCTACCGCCTGCGCATCACCAAAAGCGGCAAATTGATCCTCACCAAGTAAGACCGCACCCCTTTCCAGTAGCTGAAATGGGATTCCACCCACCGCCCGCCAGCGCCTCCGCGCCAGCCAGCCCCACCCCAAGGAGACTGGCATGTCCGCACCGTACTACCAACAGCCCCACGAAATCGTCATTGCCGCCACGCTGTGGCTGATGCACCGTTATCAGCAGACCGGCTGCAGCACACTCGCTCGCATGGTCGAACAGCACTTGCGCTGGATGCAGACCCGCGCCAGCAACCCGGCGCTCGCCCAAGCATGCCAGCGCCTGACCGTCGAATGGCACGCCCTGTCAGGCGCTGCGCCTTCCACCTGCCCCGCCACCCTGCATTGAGGCCACACCATGCGAACCGCCCACTCCGCTTCGATTCTGGTTGCTGCCCTGGTCATGCTGCGCCACCCCTGTAGCCGCAACAAGGCCACTGCTCGATTCCTGCTCGAACGCGCAGCCGAACATAGCGAACTCACACCGGCAGAGCGCGATGCCTGCCGCTCGCTTGCTGACGAACTGGATAACGACCCGGCTGACTTCACGACGGCCCACCCATCTCGCCCGGTCCAACCCCCGCCTCCCGGCTGCAGGATGCTGGGCGACAACCTGGAAATGCACTGCTGCAACCCCGCTCCAAACCTCGCCGCACGCAACGCCTTATCCCTGCTAAAAACCGATTGAGGGCATCAATCGTCCTGCTTCAAAAATTGAATTGGAATATTCGGTTTTACTTAAGTAAAGTTCGCCCCGTCGAATCTTTAACCCACTTTTTCAACCGGAGCGATACACCATGCAAAGCCTCATCAACACCGAAATCAAACCCTTCAAAGCCGAAGCCTTCATGAACGGCAAGTTCGAGCACATCACCGACGAAGACCTCAAAGGCAAATGGTCCGTGGTGTTCTTCTACCCTGCCGACTTCACCTTCGTCTGCCCGACCGAGCTGGGCGACCTGGCCGACAATTACGAGACCTTCAAGAAGCTGGGCGTGGAAATCTACGCGGTGTCCACCGACACCCACTTCACCCACAAGGCCTGGCACGACACCTCCGACACCATCGGCAAGATTCAGTACCCGATGATCGGCGACCCCACCGGCACCATCACCCGCAACTTCGGCGTGATGATCGAAGAAGCCGGTCTGGCCGAGCGCGGCACCTTCGTGATCGACCCGCAGGGCAAGATCCAGATCATCGAGATCAACGCCGGCGGCATCGGCCGCGATGCGCTGGAGCTGCTGCGCAAGGTCAAGGCTGCGCAATACGTCGCCGCCCACCCCGGCGAAGTCTGCCCGGCCAAATGGAAGGAAGGCGAAGCCACGCTGGCACCGTCGCTCGACCTGGTCGGCAAGATCTGATTGCCCGGCCTCCCCTGCCGGGGAGGCCTGTGCAGGATCGCAACACAAAGGCGTCGGCCGCTTTCGGCTGCCGACGCTTTTTTATTGCCATTCACTTTGTAACAAACGGAGACTTTCATGCTCGACGCCAACATCAAAGCGCAACTCAAAACCTACATGGAGCGCCTGGTCGCCCCCATCGAACTGGTGGCCTCGCTCGACGACAGCGCCAAGTCGCAGGAAATGCGCGGGCTGCTGGAAGAAATCGCCAGCGTCTCCGACAGGATCAGTCTGCTGGAAAACGGCGTCGACAGCCGTCGGCCTTCGTTCAGCATCGGCCTGGTGAATCAACCCGCGCGCATCCGCTTCGCCGGGCTGCCGATGGGGCACGAGTTCACCTCGCTGATTCTGGCGCTGCTGCAGGCCAGCGGCTACGCGCCCAAGATCACCGACGACCAGATCGAGCAGATTCGCGGCATTGAAGGTCCAGCCCGTTTCGAGACCTACATCTCGCTGTCCTGCCACAACTGCCCGGACGTGGTGCAGGCGCTTAACACGATGGCGGCGTTGAACCCCAACATCCAGCACGTGATGATCGACGGCGCGCTGTTCCAGAACGAGGTCGAGACACGCCAGGTGATGGCGGTGCCGACCGTGTACCTGAACGGCGAGGTGTTCGGCAACGGCCGCATGGCGATCGAGGACATCCTGGCCAAGCTTGACACCGGCGCCGGCGCGCGCGACGCCGCCAAGCTCTCGCAGAAGGCGCCCTATGACGTGCTGGTGGTGGGCGGCGGCCCGGCCGCAGCGGCCGCCGCGATCTACGCCGCGCGCAAGGGCATCCGCACCGGCGTGCTGGCCGAGCGCTTCGGCGGCCAGGTGCTCGACACCCTGGCGATCGAAAACCTGATCTCGGTGCCGCACACCGACGGCCCCAAGCTGGCCCGCGCGCTGGAAGAACACGTGCGCGAATACGAGGTCGACATCATGAACCTGCAGCGCGCCGAGAAGCTCATTCCCGGCAGCGCAGGCGACTACCACGAACTGCGCCTCGCCAACGGCGCGGTGCTCAAATCGAAAAGCATCATCGTCGCCACCGGCGCGCGCTGGCGCGAGCTGAACGTGCCGGGCGAACTCGAATACCGCGGCAAAGGCGTGGCCTACTGCCCGCACTGCGACGGTCCGCTGTTCAAGGGCAAGCACGTTGCGGTGGTCGGCGGCGGCAACTCCGGCGTCGAAGCGGCGATCGACCTTGCCGGCATCGTCGGCCACGTCACCCTGCTCGAATTCGGCGACACCCTCCGCGCCGACGCCGTGCTGCAGAAAAAGCTCTACAGCCTGCCCAACGCCACCGTCATCAAGAGCGCGCAAACCACGCAGATCACCGGCGCCGGCGGCAAGGTCAACGGCCTCGAATACACCGACCGCACCACCGGCCAGACCCAGCATGTCGCGCTTGAAGGCGTGTTCATCCAGATCGGACTGCTGCCGAATACCGACTGGCTGAAGGGCACGATCGAGCTGTCGCGCTTCGGCGAAATCGTGGTTGACGCCAAGGGCCAGACCGACGTGCCCGGCGTGTTCGGCGCAGGCGACTGCACCACAGTGCCGTACAAGCAGATCGTCATTGCGATGAGCGAAGGCGCGAAAGCCAGCCTGGCCGCTTTCGACTACCTGATCCGCAGTCCAGTCGCGGCCTGAGCGTCTCGACCTGGCTGATGCCTTAGGCAGGCAGCCCGCGCCCTGAAACAAGCCGGCCGTTTTCGCCGGCTTGTTTCAGGGCGTTTTTACGCCTCCACCACGAACAAAGCATCGTGCATCATTTTCTTGACATTATTAATGCGAATCATTATCATTTTTATACCTGTTTGAACATTGCCACCCGTACCCTCTGCGGGGATGCCGGACACGCAGCACCGCCAGCCACGGACGCCCGCACTCAGCGGGCATGAATTCCCAGCCCGCATTCTTGAACCCAACCGGAATTGCACTGGATGACGTCCTCGTTGAGCGCTCTCTCCAATCTTGAAACCAGCAGCGCACCGCCTGCGGGCCTATGCGCCGCCACCCTGCCGTATTCGCCGCGCCTGTCGCGCGCCTCGCTCGCCGGCGTCGCGCTGGCGCACGCCGCTGTGCTCGCGGCACTGTTGCTCACCGCCACCGCCGAGCCAAAACCGGTTACGCCGCTGCGCCCGCTGACAGTCAGCCTGATCGTTCCGGAAATCGAAACGCCCCAGGTCAAGCCGGCTCCCACGCCAGCCAGGATCGTGGTCAAGCCCTTGACGCCGCCGCCGCCCGTGCTGGCCATCCGGCGCCCGCTGCCGACGACGCATGCCGTTGAAGAAGCCCCTGAACCGGCGCCCCAACCCGAGCCGGTACGCGAACTGCCGCCGCAGCCGGCGCCGGAGGTGGCAGTAGCTCCCCCGGCTGCGCCTGTACCGCTGCCCGCGCCGTCACCCCCGCGCGCGGCGGATTATCTGAACAACCCCAAACCACCCTACCCCGCGCTGTCCAGGCGTCTGGGCGAGGAGGGCACCGTCCGCCTCTCGATTCTGGTCAATGCCGACGGCAGCGTTGCGCGGCTGGAACTGGTGAAGAGCAGCGGTCACCCGCGCCTCGACCAGTCGGCGATGAATACCGTTCAGTCCAGCTGGAAATTCGAGCCTGCCCGCCAGGGTGATACGCCGATTGCCGGCTGGGTCACCGTACCGATTCAGTTCACCCTCAGGAGTTAAATCATGGAAACCTCCCACCCCACTCAACTGGGCTTCACGCACTTCATCGCGCAGGCCGACGGCCTCGCGCATTTCCTGCTCCTCGTGCTGCTCGCGATGTCGGTGATCACCTGGTACCTCATCGTGTCCAAATGCATCGCCAACTGGCGCATGAAGCAGCACGCGCAGGCTTTTCTCGAACGCTTCTGGAATGCATCCGGGCTGGCGTCGGTAGCCGATTACCTGCAGGCAACCGGCATCCACGATCCGTTCTCGCACCTGACGCACCACGGCCTCAAGGCCGCCGAACAATTCCGCAGCAAGACCGGCCAGCGCCTGATCGAATCGGGTTCGGAAGACGAATTCCTGACCCGCGCACTGCGCCGCGCCATCAACCAGGACACCGCGCGCCTGGAATACGGCCACACCATGCTGGCGTCGATCGCCTCCAGCGCCCCCTTCGTTGGCCTGTTCGGCACGGTGTGGGGCATCTACCACGCGCTGGTCAACATCAGCATGAGCGGATCGGGCAGCCTGGATCAAGTGGCTGGCCCGGTGGGCGAAGCGCTGATCATGACCGCGCTCGGTCTGGCCGTTGCCATCCCGGCCGTGCTGGCCTACAACTTTTTCAACCGCGCCAAGCGCCAGATGCTGTCCGAGGTCGATGGCTTTGCGCATGACCTGTTCGCCTTCATGTCCACCGGCGTACGCAACAACACCCACATCGAAAAAGACGCCGCCCAGGTTTACACCGCATCGATGAATCCGGCGCCCGTCGCAAGGAGCGCGTAATGGCATTCGGCGGACTGACAAACGAGAGTAGCGACGGGGACAACGCGGAAATCAACATGATTCCGCTGATCGACGTGATGCTGGTGCTGCTGGTCATTTTCATCATCAGCGCGCCGCTGATGACGCACGCAGTCAAGGTTGACCTGCCGGTGGCTACCAGCCAGCCCAATGAGGTGAAGCCCGAGACGATCGATCTGTCGATCAAGGCTGACGGCACGGTGTACTGGAACGCGGAAGCGGTGGACGCAGGCACCTGGCAGACACGCATGGATCTGGCCGCGTCGCAGATCCCGCAGCCGGAACTCCACCTGCGCGCCGACGGCGAACTTGCCTACAAGCATGTCGCGCAAATCATGGCCGATGCGGCGCGCGCCGGACTGACCAAACTGGGGTTTGTCACCGACCCCAAGGCGGCACGCTGAGCCCACCGCCGCATAGCCCCCCCCTTTTTTCAACCACCAGCCAGCCAAGCGTTTTGCTCCGCCAGCCCGCCATTTCAAACCAGGAGCAAACCATGTCACACCGTTTAACCTGCCCATCGGGCATCCTGCGCCAGTTGCTGGCGCGCCTTCAACCCGCCACCGCGCCCACCGCGGCTTCGCTGGCGTTCATGATGCTGGCCCCGGGCTCGCTGCTGGCGCAAACCGCGCCCACAGCGAATCCGGCACAAAGCACCGCAAGCGAAACCACGCTGCCCACGGTCAAGGTCGAAGACACCGCCGACCCGATGGCGGTCAACAACGGCTACCAGGCCACTGAAACCCGTGTCGGCAAGATCAAGCAGGATCCGCACGATGTTGCGCAAGCCATCACCACCGTGACCAACCAGCTGATGGAAGAACAGCAGGTCGGTTCCTTGCGCGAGGCGTTGCGCAACGTGTCCGGCCTCACCTTCAACGCAGCCGAAGGCGGCCGCGCCGGCGACAACATGATGCTGCGCGGCTTCTACACGTTTGGCGACCTCTACCTCGACGGCATCCGTGATACCGCGCAATACAACCGCGAAACCTTCTTCCTCGAGCAGGTCGACGTGCTGCGCGGCTCCGCCTCGATGCTGTTCGGCCGCGGCCAGGCCGGCGGCGTCATCAACCTCGTTTCCAAGACCCCCAAGCGCGCCGACGCCTATTCGCTCACCGGCAGCGTCGGCACCGACAACTACACTGAAGTCACCGCAGACCTCAACAAGCGGCTGGGTGAAAACAGCGCCCTACGCGTCAACCTCATGAAGCGCGACGAAGGCAGCTGGCGTTCCAACCCGGTGAGCGGCGCCGAACCCGAAGTCCATCGCAGCGGCGCACAGATCAGCCTGTCGCTCGGCATGCAGACCGATGACGAATTCAATTTCTCGCACGTTTACATGCGCAACCGCGATATTCCGGACTATGGTTTTCCGTTCGACGCCGCTACACGCAGCCCGAGCACCGCGTTCTCGCCCGACACCTTCTGGGGCATCGATGCCAACTTCGACGACAGCGACGTCAGCATCACGACCGGCACCTGGACCCACGCGTTCTCACCGACCAGCGAACTGCGTACCACCGTGCGCTATGGCGATTACGAGCGCAGCTACTGGGCGCGCACCCCGAACGCCACACAAGCGCCCAATGCCAACGGAACGATCGTCAACGGCGCCAACTACAACGCCGGACCCACGCGTTCGCTCGATTACGAAACACTGACCGTGCAATCCGACTTCAGCACCGAGTTCCGCGCGCTCGGCATGAAGCACGAACTAGTCAGCGGCGTGGAATACCTGCACGAAGACAGCCACCGCGCCGGACTGCTCAATCTGAGCGGCGGCGTCGCCGTGGCCAGCTTCCCGCCGCCATCCTTCCAGCCCTATGTCGAGGGCACGACCCAGCTGAACAATTTCACCGGCGATTCCTACGCGCTCTACGTTCAGGACACGGTCGAATTCATCCCGTTCTGGAAAGCCACGCTGGGCGTCCGCCGCGACCAGTTGGATGCCGAGTATTCCAGCGCCACTTCGCCCACACTCAGTTACGGCGAATGGAGCACCCGCGCCGCGCTGTCGTACCAGCCCACCGAAACCGCGCACTACTATGTCGGCTACAGCGATTCGTTCAGCCCCACCGCCGACCTCTATCAGCTGACGCTCGAACCGCAACCGGCCGAAACCAGCCAGGTGCTCGAGGTGGGCGCGAAATGGATGCTGTTCGAGGGCGACCTCACCTTCCGCACCGCGCTCTACCGTGCGATCAAGCATTGGGAGCGCAACACCGACCTCGAATCGACCGCCGCGATCCTGACCAAGAAACGCCGCACCGACGGCATCGAATTCGAGGCGGCAGGCCGCATCACGCCGAACTGGGAAGTGTTCTCCGGCCTCGCGCTGATGGACGCCGAAATCCTCGAAGTCGCCGAACAGTCCAACGGCACCGCCGCCGATCCGCGCTACGCAGGCAAGCGGCCGCGCAACACGCCCAATTACACCTTCAACCTGTGGACCACCTACGCGCTCGGCGGCGGCTGGAAGCTCGGCGGCGGGGTCGAGGTCAAGGGCGAGCGCTACGGCTACAACCCGAGCAGCAGCGATCCGGCGCGGTACCCCACCCTGCCCGGCAGCAGCGAGTTTCATCCCAACACAGCTCCGTCGTACGACCGCTGGGATGCGATGGTCAGCTACGAGCAAAAGGCCTGGTCGGTGCGCCTGAACGTCAAGAACGTGTTCGACGAGGTCTACTACGACGCGATCTACGACAACGGCCCGTTCACCGTGCCGGGCACCGGACGCCAGTTCATTCTCACCAGCGAGCTGAAGTTTTAAAGACGCTTCCCCCACCGTCATTGGCGGGGTGGCGGCATTGCCGGGCAGCAACCGGCCGTGCCGCCACCCCGACAGGAGACCCCATGCTTTTACATATCCCCCAGATTCTCGACCCCGCCACCCTCGCCGATTGCAGCGCTCTGCTGCGGCAGGCCGACTGGGCCGACGGCCGCGTCACCGCAGGCAGCCAGGCCGCAACGGTCAAAAACAACCTGCAACTGCCGGAGGCCAGCCCGGTGGCGCTGCAGCTGCGCGCCGCCGTGCTGGAAGCGCTGTCGAAGAACGCCGGCTTTTTCAGCGCTGCGCTGCCCCGGCGCATCTACCCGCCGCTGTTCAACCGCTACGGCGACGCGGCCAATTCGTTCGGCAATCACGTCGACAACGCCATCCGTACCCACCCGGCCAGCGCGCAACACGTGCGCACCGATCTGTCGTTCACCCTGTTCCTGAACAACCCGGGTGACTACGACGGCGGCGAACTGATCATCGAGGACGGCATGGGCGGCCGCGCGGTCAAACTGCCTGCAGGGGATCTGATTCTCTATCCGTCCTATAGCGTGCACCGCGTCGAACCGGTCACCCGCGGCGCGCGGCTGGCCTGCTTTAGCTGGCTGGAGAGCATGGTGCGCGAACCGCAGCAGCGCGAATTGCTGCATGAGATGGACAGGAGCATCGTCGCCCTGCGCAACGAGCAGGGCGAAAGCGACACTGCGGTGCGATTGACCAGCTGTTATCACAACCTGATGCGGATGTGGGCGACGGTTTGACGCCATCTGCCACCGCCCATCAGCTACACGTCCAGACACACCGGCCATTGCGGCGCATGTTGTCTCCTCCCCCTCAAGTCCCCGTTCGAAATATTGGGTTTTTGCAACATCAAAATATTAGCCAGCACTTATCGATTGACTTAAATAATACGAATCATTATCATTACCAACATTGCTTTCGTGCCGCCAAAGAGTTCAACCGGGGTACGAAGACTGTTTGCACAGAGGCACCCAGCAGCCAGCCAGTCCGATGGATCAGCCAGCCAAATCATTTGATCCATCACACAACCAGGGACACCGTCATGAAAGCCCGCTTGCTTACTGTTGTCATTCCGTTCGCCGTCGCGGCGATGTCTGCCCCCGCTGCCCATGCTGACGAGAATCTGTTCGGCTACGTCAAAGGCTCCGAAACTCTGCCTGCCAACGCCTCCGAAACCTATTTCTGGCTGACCCACCGCTTTGACAAAGGCCAGGGCGAATACAGCGCCTACGATTCCCAGATCGAATATGAATACGGTGTCACCTCGCGCTTCACTGCGTCCGCCGCATTGCTGGGCCAGTCCATCGACACCAGCGGACTGGTGATCGACGGCTACCTGCCAAGCTCCGAGTCGTACGGCTTCAAGCTGTCAGGCATCGAGCTCAAAGGCAAGTACAACTTTCTCTCCGCCGCCATGGACCCGGTCGGGCTGTCGGCCGAATTCGAACTGGTTCAGTCCTGGCTCGACCCGCATTCGGGCAAGGACAAGGACACGACCTCGTTCGATGTCAGCTTCCAGCTGCAGAAACTCTTTCTCGACGACCAGTTGACTGCCGTCGCCAACGCCGGCCTCGAAGGTACCTATGCCAAGCGCGCCCCGCTTGATGCCACCACCCAGGCCAGCGCCGACCTGGCCATGCAGGGTCTGACCGGCGACCCCGGCGCCAGCTTTGAATGGCCGACTGAACCGGAAATGGAGCTGGAAGTCACCCTCGGTGCCGGCCTGTCCTACCGCTTCGCGCCCAACTGGTCCATCGGCGCTGAAACGCAGTACCAAACCGAATTCGAAACCGAAGTCGGACAGGAACGCTGGACCTGGTTTGCCGGCCCGACGTTGCACTACGGCAGCGAAAAATGGTGGGCCACCCTGACCTGGTTCGAGCAACTGGCTGGTGGTCGGGAGCAATACATCAACCAGGCCGACGACAGCCTGCACCTGATCGAAAAAACCGAGCACGAAGTCCGCCTGAAACTCGGCTACAACTTCTGAGGAAACCGCCATGTCCCACGCCCCTGCCTGGCTGATAGTCCCCGCCCTGATCGCCCCCGCCGTCGCGGTGAGCCCCGCGTATGCGGTGCAATACATGACGACGGAAGGAGCCCAGAAGCAGCTGTTTCCCGAGGCAAGCAGCTTTGTCGCGCACCCGCTGCGTCTGACCGACGCCCAAAAAGATCGCGTCGAAAAAGCCGCAAAGGTGCGGATGCGCTCTCCCGAACAGCCTGTGTGGCAGGTTCTGACAGGCGGCAAACCTGCAGGCTGGTTTGTGCTGGACGAGGTCTACGGCAAGCACGAGTTCATCACCTACGCCGTCGCGCTCGACGCTGCGGGCGCGGTGCGCGGGGTGGAGATTCTCGACTACCGCGAAACCCACGGCGGTGAAATCCGCAACCCCAAATGGCGCGCGCAGTTCAATGGCGCGCGATACGGGGCGGCACTCAAGCTGGGCGACGACATACAGAACATCAGCGGCGCCACCCTCTCCTGCAAGCACATCAGCGAAGGCGTGCGACGGGTGCTGGCGATCCACGAAGTCGCCCTGAAGCAGCCATGACGATGCAACGCGCCCAGCCCTGGCTGGGCACCCTGGTCGACATTGCCGCCAGCGCTCCCGATCAAGGTGCGCTCTCTGCCGCAATCGACCGCGCCTTCGCGCGCGTGGCCGCGATCCATGCTGTCATGGGTTTTCACGACGCGGCGTCGGAACTCTCGCAGGTCAACCGCAATGCCACCCACGACTGGGTGCCACTGTCGGCTGATCTGGCGCGGGTACTCGCCGCCGCATGCGAATTCGCCCATGCCAGCAACGGCGCGTTCGACCCCAGCATCGCACCGTGGCTGGTGGCCAGCGGCCAGCTACCCCGCCACGACGGCTGCGCCAACTACGCCAGCCCCGACTGGCGCGCAATCGAACTCGACGGTGACCGTGTGCGCTTCACCCAGCCGCTGCTGCTCGATCTGGGCGGCATCGCCAAGGGCTACGCCGTCGATGCAGCACTTGCGGTGCTGCATGACGCCGGCCTCACCCGCGCGCGCGTCAATGCCGGCGGCGACCTCGCGCGCTTTGGCGATACCGCCGCGCCGGTCCGGGTGCGGCACCCGCTCCATCCCACCCAGATGCTGCAGCTGGCCGAGTTGCAAAACGGCGCAGTCGCGACATCGGCAGGCTATTACCAGAACGGCGCCAGCCCGCTGCGGCATCCCGGGAGCGGTGCCGAACTGTGCCGTCATGACAGCATCAGCGTGTTCGCGCCCGACTGCATGACGGCCGATGCGCTGACCAAAATCGTCGCCGCCGAGCCCACGCGGGCGCCTGCGCTGCTGGCGCCCCACCACGCGCAGGCACTGCGTCTGGCGGTCGAGAATGACACGCTCACATTAACCGCCTGCGACGGCTCCGGGTGGCACAAAATATTCAACGAGGCGGCTGCATGAGTCAGGCCATCATTCGTCTCGGCCCGCGCCACAGAAAGCTTCTCTACGCAGGCTTTTTCCTGTTGTGGACAAGCGGCGCGCTTTGGCTGGTGTTTCATTATTTCCTGCGCATCGAAGGCGATTTCGGCCCCGAGGCGCATCCGCTCGAACCCTGGTGGCTGCGCCTGCACGGCCTGATGGCGATGGCCGCACTGGTGCTCGGGGGCTCGCTTGCGCCCAACCACATTCGGCTGGCGTGGAACCGCCGCAAAAACATGCGCAGCGGCGTGCCCATGCTCGCGCTCACGCTCTGGCTCGCTGCCAGCGGTTACGCGCTGTATTATTTTTCCACCGACGACAACGCTGCCTGGTTGCCGTTGCTGCACTGGATTGCAGGACTCGCGCTGCCTGTTATCCTTGTCATGCATATTCGCATCGGCCGTCGCCGCGCGCCGCGCACCGCCAAGCGGGCGCACCAGCCGTCGCAACTGCATGTCGTTGCTCAACCCCACCCCCGAAAACAAGCTTGCTCATGACCCAGGCTACCACAGCTGCACTCACCCTGGCCCAGCTCGCCGACTACCAGTCCTGCACCGTCGACCGCATCGCGGCACCGCCCGATGCACCTGAATGGCATGACTGGCTGGAAGAAATCGGCTTTCTGCCCGGCGAACGTGCGATGGTGATGAACCGTGCCCTGCCGGGCGGCGACCCACTGGTGGTGCGCGTCGGCAATTCCACCTTTGCCTTGCGGCGAGTTGAGGCGGCATGCGTGCAGGTCACGCTGGACGGGGCGGCCGGATGAAAACCTCAATTGTCTATGTCCATCCTGCCGGGCCGCTGATCGCGCTGGTCGGCAACCCCAACTGCGGCAAGACCGCGCTGTTCAACCGCCTCACCGGCAGCCACCAGAAAGTCGCCAACTACGCGGGCGTCACCGTCGAGCGCAAGGAAGGCAAGCTCACCACACCGGCCGGCACGCACCTGCGCGTGCTCGACCTGCCGGGCACCTACAGCCTGCATCCGCGTTCGCCCGACGAAAAGGTGACCTGCGATGTATTGAGTGGTCATGCCAAGGGCGAGAAACGCCCCGATCTGGTGGTGTGCGTGGTCGATGCGACCAACTTGCGGCGCAATCTGCGGCTGGTGCTGGCGGTCAAACGCCTCGGCCTGCCGTGCGTAGTCGCGCTCAATATGACCGATCTGGCCGCCGCGCGTGGCATCACGGTCGACGCGGCAGCGCTGTCGGCAGCACTCGGATTGCCGGTGGTGAAAACGGTGGCAGTCAACACCGAAGGCGCCGATGCGCTGCTGGAGCTGCTCGACCAGCCCGAACGCTGGCGCCACGAGTCAGCAAGCACGACGGCAGCCCATAGCGCGCCCGTCGGCAACGATCCCAACATCGAGGCCGATCACGACGCCGTGCGCCGCATCCTGCAGGGCCTGGGACTCGACCGGGCGGTGCCGCATCTGGCCAGCGACCGCATCGACCGCATCGTGCTGCATCCGCTGATCGGGCCACCGCTGCTGGCTATCGTGCTGTTCCTGATCTTTCAGGCGGTGTTCGCCTGGGCCGCAGCGCCGATGGGCTGGATCGAAACGGCAACCACCGCGCTCGGCAACACGGTTGCAGCACTGCTGCCCAACGGCTGGGTGCGCAGCCTGCTGGTCGACGGCGTAATCGCCGGCGCGGGCGGCGTGCTGGTGTTCCTGCCGCAGATCCTGATTTTGTATTTCTTCATTCTGGTGCTGGAGGAATCCGGCTACCTGCCGCGCGCGGCCTTTCTGCTCGACCGCCTGATGGGCGGCGTCGGCCTCTCCGGCCGCTCCTTTATTCCCCTGCTGTCGAGCTTCGCCTGTGCGATTCCCGGCATCATGGCTGCGCGCACCATCACCAATACGCGCGACCGACTGGTCACCATCATGATCGCCCCCATGATGACCTGTTCGGCGCGGCTGCCGGTGTATGCGCTGCTGATCGGCGCCTTCATTCCGCGCCGCGAAGTGGGGGGCGTGTTTGAATTGCAGGGGCTGGTACTGTTCTTTCTGTATGTCGCGGGCATCGTCGGCGCGCTGGCGGTCGCCTGGCTGCTCAAGCGCTTCACCGCACGCCAGCTCATGCACCCGCTGATGATGGAGCTGCCGAGCTACCACTGGCCGCGCCTGCGCAACGTCGCCATCGGCCTGTGGCAGCGCGCGACGATTTTCGTCAAGCGGGTCGGCGGCATCATCCTGGTACTCACCATCCTGCTGTGGTTTCTGGCGAGCTTTCCCTCCCCGCCTGCTGACGCCACGGGTGCAGCCATCGAATACAGTTTTGCGGGGCAACTGGGGCATGCGCTGGCGGCGGTGTTCGCCCCCATCGGCTTCAACTGGCAGATCAGCATTTCGCTGGTTCCCGGCCTTGCCGCGCGTGAAGTGGCGGTCAGCGCGCTGGGCACGGTGTATTCGCTGTCGGCGACCGGCGACGACACCGCGCTGGCACTGATGCCGCTGATCGCCCACAGCTGGAGCCTCGCCACCGCCCTGTCGCTGCTGGCATGGTTCGTCTTCGCGCCGCAGTGCCTGGCGACGCTGGCAACCGTCAAACGCGAAACCGGCGGCTGGACCATGCCGCTGATCATGGCGGGGTATCTGTTTACGCTGGCCTATGTGGCGTCGTTCATCACCTATCGGCTGGCGCTTGCGGCCGGCCTCGGGTAATCAGGCGCCGCGGCCCGTCCTGGATGGGGTGCGAGCGTTTTCGGTGTAATAACTGATGCGCGTGCGCGGATCGAGATAATCCAGCACGGCCTTGCACAGCTCCTGCGGGCGCAGGGTTTTCACCACCGTCAGATCGTTTTCCACGCTCAAATCCAGCCACAGGGCTTCGTCCTTGGGCACGTCCGGATCGTAGACCAGTAGCGAGGGCTGCAACAGTCGCTGCGCATTCACGCTCATCACCAGGCCGGTCTGGCCGTTGCTCAACTGCACCACGCTGCCCGGCGGATACACCCCCATGCAGCGGACAAACAGCTGCATCAGATCGGGGTCGAACTTGCCCTTGTCATACTTGAACATGAAGGACAGCGCTTCGGCCGGCGTCATCGACTCCGCCGGATTGATGGCATTGCAATAATTATCGAAGCTATTGGTGATGCAGGCGATGCGCGCCAGGCGACCAATCTGCTCGCCCCTGAGCTTGCCAGGGAAGCCGCTGCCATCGAGCAGCTCATGATGCTTCGCGACCACCTCCAGCGCAGCGGCACTGACGCCGGGCAACTGCTGCAGCATTTCCAGGCCATAGGCCACGTGCATCTGGTAAAAATTGCGTTCGGCTGCAGTCCAGGGCGTTTTCTTCAGCCGGATCTGGCTCGGCACTTTTTCCTTGCCCAGGTCGTGCAGCAGCGTGCCCAAACCCAGCGCCCGCATCGCTGCGGCATCCAGTTTTGCCTCTTTGCCCACGATCAGCGCCAGCACAGTGACGTTGAGCGCGTGGTAATACGTGCCTTCATCACCCGACTTGGCGTTCATCAGATGCAACACCACATCCTTGTCGTTCAGCATCGAGTCGACCATGTCGGACACCAGCGCATGCGCCTGCTGGAGGGACTCATCCGGACGTGAGAACAGATTGCGCAACAGTGAATGAACCGTCGCCACACCGGCGCTGAACTTCTTGTCACAGCGCCCCATGGCCTCACGCTGCGCCGCAAGTTTTTCGCGGCGCGCCTGCTTCGCCGCCCACATCGCCTCCACTTCGGGATCAACCGGTTGAGGGGCGGGTGCCGGGGCATCGACTCTGGAGAGCGGAGGGGGCAGTGGCAGCTGATCGCTCCTGGCCGGATCGTAAAGCACATGCGACATGCCCAGGGAGCGCAACACCTGCAGCTGTTTTTCGTTGCGTATCTTGAAGCTGCTGAACAGGAAAGGATGATCCGCCCAGCCTTCCAGATGGATATACAGCCCGACCCTCGCCTGCTCAACCTGGATGCGTTGTTCCAATCCGCTCATCGATCAAATGCTTTCTTTTATTTTTAATTGCTGGCTTGCATGCTGAGTACGGCCGTATCAGGCAGCAGCCAATCCCTTGGTCAGCAATTCCGTCACCAGTTCGTTCATGCCGATCTGGCGCGCGGCGGCCAGGTCCTGGAGCTGTTTGACCAGTTGGCCGTCGAGTTTGGTGGCAAACGCAACCAGACCCTGCGCCTGCTCGAGCTTGCGCAGCTCACGCCGCGAGCTCTTGGGACCCGCCGCGCTGCCAAAACGGTCCGGTGTGCCGGCTTGCTTCATCTGGCCGCTGATTTTTAATTCTTCGTTTCTGTCGAGATCGGATTTTTTCATAAGGCACTGTCTATCCTGGGTAAGTACGATTCAAGTTGGGCACGGGTTTTAATGGCAAGCCGCGCTATCAGGCAAAAAACATCCGCCAGCATAAGCGATGCAGCCATGTTGAGCGAAACTCAGGGGGATCCTGACACCTCGGTTGGACCTTGAATCACGGCGTACCTGGCCTATCTTGAATAGGCACCACTCTGGAAGGAGACCATCATGTTGCATACCTCAGCCGACATCAACAAACTGGTTGGCGCCCCGGCAAGCGACCCGGATTTCCCCTATGCACCGCTGGAATGGACGCGTGAAGATGCCATGAAAACGGCGCGTGAAGAGAAGCTGGACCTGACCGAAGCACACTGGGAGGTCGTTCGTGCCTTGCAGAATTTTTACGCGCACCACGACGAAACCAGCGTCATTAATCTGCGCGAACTGCACGATGCACTGGAAGAGCATTTCCATCTGCAAGGCGGCCTGAAATACCTCTACACCCTGTTCCCGGGTGGCCCCATCGCGCAAAGTTGCCGGCTGGCGGGTCTGAAAGCCCCGTTCATGGCCAGCGATCGGGGGTTTGGCAGCGTCGCCTGAACGCTCGGCGATCCGCTCTCCACCTGTAAAAATGCGTGGCAGACGCATGCCACATAAAACCGGTTAGGGGTTCATGCCTGCGGCACCAGGCCGACGCGCGTCGCGCCGTTGTGCCGGTCGATATCGAACCAGAGCTCGCAATACTCCGGTTGCGACTCCAGCGGCGTCGGGTCATCGGCACAGCTGCAGCCGCCGAGCAGTCCGGCGTAGAAAATTCCGGCTCTTACCCGCAGGCAATCGCCCGCCACCGTTGCCTCAAGCAGCATCACACTGTGCGGCTCATCGGCTACGGCACTCGTCCCGCTCAGCCCCTGCTGCAAGGGCAGCAGGCTGGCGTCGAGTTGCTCGACCTCAAGCTTGAAAACCTCGCCAAAACCGGGTGTACCCCAGGCTGCGAGCGCATGCGGCAGGCTAAAGCATGGGGCTGATTCGGGCAGGTTGAAACCCATTACTGATAGATCCGTCCGTCGTGCCTGAGCCAGCCGCCGGGATGGCGGGCTTGCGGATCGTGGTGCGTCCAGTGGATCACGCCCCCTTTTGAGGTCCACTCATACTCACCCGAAAAGCCGATGACGTCGCCCACACGCAGCGCATCGACACGCGGCGCAAGGTCGATGTTGTGCGCGACCAGCACCGTCAACCCGGAATCCAGCCGCACGATAAAACGCTGATGGCGACTGCCGTTGTTGTCATCCGCCAGCAGTTTCACCACCGCGCCCCGCCCTTCGACCTGCAGGTTTCCCTGTCGCCCGGCAAAGGCCTCGTCGATGGCGGCATGGCTGCTGCCCGCAACCGGTGCCGACAGGCCCGAACCCGTGGCAGCCTTGGGTCGGTCGTTCGTGTCCGGGGCGGACACGACAGAAAAATACGCGGCAACGGCAAGCGCTGCAATCAACAGGAGTTTATTCATGTCTTATCAACCCGTCCTCCGCGGCTGGACCTCGCAGGCGGCTCAGGCAGCCAGACCCTTGGCAAGCAAATCGGCAACCGTTTCGTTGACTCCGGTCTGGCGCGCCTCGGCCAGCGCATGAATCTGCTTCACCAGTTCGCCGTCGAGTTTGACGGCGAACGCAACCAGGCCCTGCGCCTGCTCCAGTTTGCGCTGATCGCGGCGCGACAAGGCCGCAGCAGCGGCACCGCCAAAACGATCAGGTGTGCCCGCCCGCCTCATTTGACCTTTGATTTTCAGGCCTTCGTTTTTGTACAAGTCGGTTCTTTTCATGGGTTTTCCAGGAATGGCGGGGGCAATGTGGTTTGACAGCATAACGGAGAAGCCATCAAGCCAGGTCGTGCAGAACCAGAACGATCGCTGCGAGTCGCCCATGTGAGGTATTGTCTGAAACCCACCACTGAAAGGAGCCGGCAATTGAAACCGAACTACTCGTACGAGAAGCGCCAGAGAGAGTTGGAAAAGAAGAAAAAGAAAGCGGAAAAAGAGCATAAAAAAACCGCACAAAATGAAGCGCCGCCGGCCCCCGAAGCGGATGTGCCACCAGAGCCGGAAAGCGGTCAAGCGTAACCATCCCTTATTTCATTTTCGACGGCAGCTTCACGGTTTCGCCAGCAATCATGAACGCGCCGTTGCCCCGGTGATGCAGGGTGCGCGGGTTCTTCTGCGCCGGATCGCGCCACGCCTTGACCGCCTCCAGAATGAACAGGTTGTATTGATTCACCATCCGGGTGTCCGTTACCCGGCACTCGATGCTGGCATAGCATTCCTTGATCAGCGGTGCTGCAACGCATTCGGCCGCAACCGGCGTCAGTCCCAGGACTTCGAATTTATCGACGGTGCGCCCCGACGTATTGCCGCAGTCGACCACGGCTTGCGCCAGTTCCAGCGTCGGAATATTGATCACGCACTCCCGGCTGGCTTTCAGCAGGTCGAACGAATAATTGCGGCCGCTGACAATCGCAGCCAGCAGCGGCGGCTCGAACTCCATCATCATGTGCCATGACTGCGTCATAATGTTCGTTCGCCCCTTGCTCGCGGTCGTAATCAAGACCACCGGACCCGGCTCCAGCAGCCCATAGACCCTGGACAGGGGACAGGATTTCTTGCCCATATCGACCTCCCGACTGACTGTGCACAACGCCAACCCAAAAAAACCCAAACAGGCGGTCAGCGCCTGCTCCGCTCAGCTCCTGGAAGGTGGCAGGCTGACTAAGACAGCACCGCCTTCTTTCTTCTCCACCACCAGTGCGCCTTTTTTCTGCGCGTCGTCGAGAATCTTGCCAAATGCGCTATAGCCATATTCCGACTCGCTGAAACCCGGACGGATTCGCTTGATGGTGCTCTTGATCAGGGATGCCGAAATGGCGCCGTCGCCACCCCGCTCCGCCACCAGCTGATCCACGGTGCCCACCACAATTTCGATCGCAAGCGATTTCTTCTCCTCAGCGCTGGGTTCAGCCTTGACTGCGGGCGGGACGCTATCGCCACCGGCTGCCTTTTCAATCACTGGGCGGGCTCTGCGTCGGGTTGGGCTCGCGGTCTTTACCGTCTCGCCGACTGCCTCTTGCACCGGCGGTGCAATCGTTGCGCGGGGTTTGGCTGGCGCCTTTTGCGGGGCTTTGACCGGCGCGGGCTTCGGCTGCACGGCCTTGATCGGCACCAGGTCTTCGTAAAAAATGAATTCGTCGCAATTGCCGATCAGCAGCGACGACGCCGATCCACGGACACCGATGCCGATCACGCTCTTGCCGTTTTCCTTGAGCTTGGAGATCAGCGGCGAAAAATCCGAATCCCCGCTGATGATGACGAAGGTATCGATGTGCGTCTTGGTGTAGCAGAGATCGAGCGCATCGACCACCATGCGGATATCTGCCGAATTCTTGCCGGATTGCCGCAAATGGGGAATCTCGATCAGCTCGAATGCAGCCTCATGCATGTCGCGCTTGTATTCCTTGTAACGATCCCAGTCGCAATAGGCCTTCTTCACCACGATGCTGCCCTTGAGCAGCATCCGTTCAAGCACGGGACGAATCTTGAAATCCGGGTAATTACCTTCCTTCAAGCCGATGGCCACGTTTTCAAAATCGCAAAACACGGCAATGTGGTGAGTATCGGGTGCAGCCATGGTTATTTCTCCCTGGTTTTTACTTTAGCGTGTGCCAAGCGGTTTGCTTTTAAGGAAACCGTCATGCATTGCGGGTTTAAACATGCGAATGCTGCCACAAAAAAACGGGGGCGGTCGCCCGCCCCCGTTCCTGACTCACTTGCCTCGCATTACGACTGCTGGCCCAGCTGACCATGATGGCCGTGACCACCACGACCGTGACGCAACAGCGCCATCGCCTCACTGTCAAAAACGGCCTGCTGCCCAGTCGTCAACTGCGCGTAGAACGTCTTCACCGCTTCGGCGCGCGCGACCTGGTGCGCGCGGCGCACGTCGGCTTTTTCCAGCATCGCATCCAGACGCTGGGGGGTGTTCATTTTGGCGTAAGCCTCACGCATCGCCTGACGGTTTCCCGCTTGCGGATACGGCTTGGTTTTTTCGGCATCGGTAAACGTCTGCCATGCAGCGGCCTGAGCCGGCGCGAGCTTCAGTTTTTCTTTCAGGGCAGCCATGCGCGCGTCCCGGCGCTCTCCCATCTTGGCATGCATCGCCTGGCCGTGACGCGCGTCGCAACCGGGTTTGCCATCGGCGGTGGCGCCGTTCATTGCAAAAGCGGATGCACCGAGCACCCCGCTACCGGCGATCAGGACTACCAGCAAGGCACGTTTGGTCAATATCGATTTCATTGCATTCTCCTTTTGAGACGGATCGAACAGCCCACCCGAAATGGGTCAGGCATGGCAAGCAGTGTGGGCTTGCCATGTATCTGCAGCGTGTCTGGTCCGCACTGAATTGTTACAGGATGTATCACCCCACATCCGCTGGGTTGACCGACTTGCCGTGTTCAGTTCTTTGGCGCGGTGTGCGGCGTGCGCACGAATGCCTGACGATCGAACCCCAGCGTTTCGGCGCGCGCCAGCAAGCGCTCGAGCGTGGCTGCGTCGAGCGACGTGTCACGCGCCAGAATCCACGCATACTTGCGACCCGGCTCACCGACCAGCGCCCAGCGGTAGTCCGGGTCAAGTTCAAGAATCCAGTAGTCGCCATAAAACGGGCGGAAAAAACTCACCCGCAGCTTTGCGCCCTGGCTGCCTTCCACCACTTTGGCGATGCCGTTGGCCTGCTCGATTTTGCCGTTGGCCGTGCGGCACTGGTTAATCACCGAGACAGCGTCGCCCTCCGGGCGATACAGCGCCCGGGTATCGGCTACGCACATCGACTGAAACCGGTTCGGCAGCATGGCGATCTCATACCAGATGCCGGAATAGCGGCCCAGATCGACACCTTGTACCGTCGGCAAGGGCGGCTGGGAAGTTGCGCAGGCGGACAGCAGCGCTACTGCCAGCAACGCCAAAACGGAACGTGCAGTTTTCATCGTCATGGGGAATCGTGCCTCGTGTTCAAAGTCAGGGATAGGGCGTCGACTTTCAGCGGCTGTGCTGCTGCTGCATCTGCTGCATGCGCTTCATCATCTCGGGGTCCATCTTGAACGCCCCGTCCGCCCCCATGCCCGGCATGCCTGACAGGATCACCGAACCATGCGTCTGTCCCGGCTTGCATGCGCCCAGCCACTTGCCGGTCATGGTCGAGTCCATCGTCGACATCCCCTCCATCGGCGGCGTGAAGCGTGACGTGCTTTCCATCCGGTAGGCGGTGCTCATGTTGCCGCTGATCGTCATGTGACTGGTCACCGTGCGGCCTTCGTGGGCACACACCGAATCGATAATGAAGGTGTTGCCGCTTCTCTGGACGTCCATTTTTGAACAGCGCTTCTTCATCTCGCGCCCGTCCTTGGGGTCGGCCGTCAGGTCGTCCTTGCCCTGCTCGATGCACATCTGCATCGTCATCGGGCCAGGCATTTTCTGTCCCCCTGCCCGGGTTTCGGTCTTGATTTCCCATAGCCCTGACTTGCGCAACGGCATGTCGGCGGCACGGACAGCCGGCGGCAATGCCACAGCAACGGCGAATGCGGACAACAGGATCAGGCGGCAGGCAGGCAAGGGCATCGTCAGGACTCCATCAAGGGGGAAAACCAGCATGCTGCCATAAAAAAATCAGCAGCGATTATTCGGTCACAGCCCCCGGCTTGTAACCCAACGCACATGAACTAGCATGCAGTACAGGGGTTTAAATCAGGAGTAAAAATGCAAAAAAGACTTGTTGCCGCGCTGCTTGCAGCGCTGTTGCCCACCGCGTGCTACGTGGTGCCTGCAGACCGCGGGCCGGGTTATGTTGTTGCCCCGGCGTTGCCAGTGGTTGTGGAACTGGGCGCAGAGCCCTACTACTATCACAGTGGTTTTTACTACTACTACAACAATAGTCGCTGGAGCTATTCACACGACAAGGCCGGCCCCTGGAAAGAACTTCCCAGGGATCGCTACCCCAGAGAAGTCCGGCACCAGAATCGTGATGGCCGGGACGGGAGTCACGACCGGGATCGCGATCGCGATCGCGACTATCGTTATTGAACTGCCACTTTTGCCCGCATGAATGAAGGCGCGGTTTCCCGCGCCTTCATTCATTTCAGCGGCGCAACGCAAACCGGATGTCCTGCCGGCCGGCCTGAAGCAACACGGGGGGTTCGACTGACATTGGGCGCCTCGCCGCTTATCTAAATGCGGCTTAAAGGAGCCAAATTATTCAGGCTTGAGCGAGCCCAGCCATTGGGGCTTCCGCTCAAAATCCACCGACATACGCGTAACCATCGTTCTGCAGTTTGATCAACCGGGTATAACCGTCATGCACGATGGTCACGCCCGGCAACACATCGCCGGCCGTCCAGCCTTTGGTTTTCATCACGCTGTGGCAAATCTCCACCCGCACCCCCAGCCCCAGCAAATCCTGCACGATCTTGGCATTGAGGTTGGCAGCAAAGGGATCACCCAGCATCTGCTGGTACGTGTCGTCGATCAACAAAAATTGTGCTGCATCGCCATGCAGCACCAGGTGAATATCGAGTTGCCGGGGTTGTACGTCCTGTTTGCCGAACGCCTCAATCAGCCCGCGCGCATAGTACAAGCCCTTGCTGATACCGGCTGCGACCGCATCCGAATGGATGTCGTACACCGCCTTGTAGTGCGCCTGCGCATCGACCTTCACCAGAGGACGTGCTTCCAGCGGTGCCGCGACGCCCACCAGTGGCCAAGCCAGCAGACCCAGCACGCCCAATGCAGCGCAGAAAATACGGATCGGATTCATCTCTACTCTCCCCGCTCAAGAATAGTCGAAGTGTAATTGACTGCCAGTAAAGGCTCTGTCTTGCCGTCAAGTGCGGTGCCCAATCCGCTGCAAATGCCTGCAACCACCCGCGCACACATTAATACCCTTAATTTTTATAGTGTTTTACTATTCGTCTGGATCACGGATTGCCCATGACGTCCCGGCACGCCGTCGATCCAAACCAGCAAATCAATAACTTAAATTCAGGGAGACAACATCCAATGCGATCCAATTTGCCGGTTACCCATGTCGAGTATGTCCTGAACGACACCGAAACGGTGGTGTCGAAAACGGACCTGCACGGCAACATCACCTACGTCAATCAGGACTTCATCAACATCAGCGGATTCAGCGAGGAAGAACTGCTCGGCGCGCCGCAAAACATCGTCCGCCATCCCGACATGCCGGTCGAAGCCTTTGAGGATTTCTGGCGCACCGTCAAAAGCGGCAAGGCATGGACCGGCCTGGTCAAGAACCGCTGCAAGAACGGCGACCATTACTGGGTCGAGGCCAATGCCGCGCCCCTTATCGAAAACGGCAACATCGTCGGCTATACCTCGATCCGGACCAAGCCCGGCCGCGAGCAGGTGCAGGCCGCCGAGAGCGCCTACCGTGCCATCAAGGCCGGCGACTCGTCGCTGAAAGTTGAGGAAGGCAATGCCGTCAGGCCGTCACTCCTGCAGCGTTGCTGCCTCGACAGGCTGGGCGGCCTGTCCCTCAAGGCGGTTCTGCTGCTGGCCTCGGTCTCGACTGCCATCCTGTTCGGGGTAATGGCCATCCTGGCCTGGAGCGTGACAACCGAAGCCAATCAGGCGTTGACCGGCTGGCTGATCGCCCTCGCCACATTGGGCATGCCGCTGGCGGCCGTGTTCGCCTGGATGTGCTACCGCATTGCGGTCGTACCGCTCGAGCGCACACGGGAAGATATTGAACGCATGAGCTCGGGCGACCTGACCGGGAAGATCAACGCCAGCGGCGCCGACGAAGTGACCCGGATGATGCAGGCACTGCGGACCCTGCAGATCAACATCAAACTGCTGGTAGGACAGATCAAGCAGAGCACCGAACAGGTGCACGTGGCCGCCAGCGAGATTGCCGTGGGCAACGCCGACCTGTCCTCGCGTACCGAATCGCAGGCGTCGAGCCTGGAAGAGACAGCGAGCTCAATGGAAGAGCTGACCAGCACAGTCAAGCAGAATGCCGAAAATGCCCATCAGGCCAACCAGCTCGTCGTTTCCACTGCCGACATCGCGGTCAAGGGTGGCCAGGTCGTCGGTCAGGTGGTCGACACCATGGCCTCGATCAAGGAAAGCTCGCGCAAGATTGCCGACATCATCAGCGTCATCGACGGCATCGCCTTCCAGACCAACATCCTGGCGCTCAATGCCGCGGTGGAGGCCGCACGTGCGGGCGAACAGGGACGCGGCTTTGCCGTCGTCGCCTCCGAAGTGCGCAATCTCGCCCAGCGCTCGGCGGGTGCCGCCAAGGAGATCAAGATGCTGATCGACGATTCCGTCGGCAAGGTCGACACCGGCGGAAAACTGGTCGATGAGGCCGGCATCGCCATGAACGAGATCGTCAGTTCGGTCAAGCGCGTCACCGCCATCATGAGCGAGATCGCCGCAGCGAGCCAGGAACAAAGTTCCGGAATCGAGCAGGTCAACCAGGCCGTGGGGCAGATGGACGAAATTACCCAGCAGAACGCCGCGCTGGTGGAACAGGCTGCGGCCGCCTCCGAGAGCATGCAGGAGCAGGCGCAGAAACTGGCAGAGCTGGTGGGCGCCTTCAGGCTGGTGCCAAGCGGGCATGCGGGGCAAGCCGCCCGGCACGACAGCCGCAAGCCACCCCTGCCGCTAACCGTCCAGCGGCAAGCGCTCCTCGCCGGCTCGGCTGTCTGAATAAGCAGCTGCTGAACCGGATGCAAGGCTGGCGGCGCTTGCCGCCAGGCCAACCTGGCTCCTGATGAAAAAAGTCGCAATCTCTGCGCCTTTTTTCACTTCGGCCGAACGATCCCGCTCATCGCTCCGTCCGCCTCAATCGAAACACGAACCGCGACCTGTCGCCATGGATGCGTTAGCGGGATTCAAACTTGTAATACTGACGGTTGAGGTGGCTGACCACCTCCTCGACCTCTTCCCTGCCCCAGTGCAACTGCAGTTGCGCAGACCACCGCAGCACCTCAATCCGCAATGCCGACAGCGATTCGACCTGCTTTCGGGTGCGGATATGGACGACACTTTCGTGACAGGCCATGCAGTGGTTTTCGTATAGCAACTGGCCGCGTGACGGCACGGCAGGCGTGACCGAATTCTGTCCGCGGTCATTCGTGGAGGGGGTTTCAAGCACCTCCGCAGGCGGCACCCGTCCGGCATGGGGACTGCCCCAAGCCGGGAAAATGCCCGCCAGCACCAGCAGCGCGGTGAAAATCCTGACCTGTATCCGCATCCCTCCCCCCAGTCGTCGAATAGTCGTGATACGCCCCAAGTTATAGCTCAAACCCGGCGCACACCCTAAAGCAGGCGATCCAGCACGAACACGCCCACCATGGCAAAAGCCAGCGCAATCTTCAGCAAGGTGCCGAACAACAGGCCCAGCGTCGCCCCCATCCCGGCATGCGCCGCCGCCCGCAGCGAAGTCTTGCGGCTGAACTCGCCGATCACCGCGCCGAGAAAAGGCCCCAGCAGCAAACCCGGCAGGCCGAAAAACAGTCCGGCCAGCGCGCCGATGGCCGCGCCCCAGATCGCTCGCGACGATGCGCCGAACTTCTTCGCGCCCAGCGCCGCCGCCAAAAAGTCCACGCCAACACTCACCAGCGCCAGCCCCCCCAGCACCGTCAGTGTCAGCCAGCCCACATAGGCAAAGTTCTCCGCCCACGCCAGCAGCACCAGCCCGGCAAACACCAGTGGAATCCCCGGCACAGCCGGCAGGATCAGCCCGGCGAAGCCGGCCGCAATCAGCAGGGCGGCCAGCAGCCAGAGCAGCATCTGAACCGAAGGATCGATCATGGCGAAGAAAGTGGGCGAGGCTGGAAAGCACATTGTGCCGGATCCCGGGCCGGACAACCCGCATCTGCCGAAGCGCATTATGATTCGCGCAACTCAACCCGACCGGGCACAGACATGAACCTCGAAAAAGTCATCTTCGGTTTTTTCATCATCCTGGCGATGACGCTCAACTTCGGCTTCGTGATCGGCGAACTCGACAACCCCGTCCACCACGACGTGTATGAGTTGTTCTTCGCCATCGTGGTCAACCTCATCGCCACCGTGCTCAAGTTCGGCGAGCGCACCCAGATCGGCGCCATCCACCTGGCCAGCAGCCTGGTCGCCGACCTGCAGCTCATCGCCGCCGCCGGGGTCTGGGCCACCGCTGTTTACCTGACCGGCACCGGCCTCACCCCGGGCGTGACCGCCAGCATCGTCTCGCTGGCCGCCGGGGCCCTGGCGGCCAACGTCCTCTCGGTCATCATGCTGCTGGTGGAAACGGTGATGTTCCGCCGCTGACATGCACAGCACCCTGTTCCTGATCCTGCGGCGCATGCGTGCGCCGCTGATCCTGCTGATCCTCAGTTATGCCGTCTCCATCCTCGCCATGACGCTGATCCCGGGCGTGGACGCCAATGGCCGGCCGGCACCGCCGCTGGATTTCTTCCACGCCTTCTATTTCGTCAGCTACACCGCCACCACCATCGGTTTCGGCGAAATCCCCGTGGCGTTCAGCGACGCCCAGCGAGCGTGGACCATCGTCACCATCTACCTCACCGTCATCGTCTGGCTCTACAGTATCGGCACCATCTTCGGCCTGCTGCAGGACCCCGCCATGCAGCGGGCGATCCGCGCCAACCGTTTCGCAGCCGAGGTCAGGCGCCTGCGCCAGCCGTTCTACCTGATCGCCGGCTGCGGCGAGACCGGCGTCCTGTTGCTGCATGCGCTGGACAGCCGCAACCAGCAGGCGGTGGTGCTGGATATCGATCCGGAGCAGGTCGGGGAACTGGAACTGGGCCAGTACCAGCAGGACGTCCCGGCGCTCACGGCGGACGCCCGCCTGCCGGAAAACCTGATCGCCGCCGGCCTGCACCATCCGCTTTGCGCCGGCGTGATCGCCCTCACCAACGACGACCCGGTCAACCTCAGCGTGGCGGTGACGACCAAGCTGCTGCGTCCCGAGCTGCCGATCCTGTGTCGCGCCGACCTGCTGGAGACAGCGGCCAACATGGCCTCGTTCGGGGTCGAGGACGTGGTCAACGCCTTCGAAACATTCGGCGAGCACCTCGGCATCGCGATCAACAATCCGGGCCATCACCTGCTCTACCAGTGGCTCACCGGCGTGCCCGGCGAACCGCTGGCGATGCCCATGGAACCGCCGCGCGGGACGTGGCTGGTGTGCGGCTACGGCCGTTTCGGCAAAGCGGTCGCGCGCCACCTCGACAAGCAAGGCATCCAGCTGGTGGTGGTGGACGAACACCCGCCCGCCGGCCACGCAAGGACTGTCGTGGGCCGCGGCACCGAAGCGCACACCCTGCTGGAGGCAGGGATCGAACAGGCCGTCGGCATCGTCGCCGGCACTCACGACGACATCAACAACCTGTCCATCGCCATGACGGCACGCCAGCTCAAGCCCGGGCTGTTCGTCGTGCTGCGGCAGAACCGCCACGCCAACGCCGCCCTGTTCCAGCGCTTTGCCGCCCAGGCCACCATGCAGCCGTCCAGCATCGTGGCCCACGAATTCCTTTCGCTCCTCACCACGCCGCTGCTGCCGCGTTTTTTCAACTTGGCGCTGCAGGAGGGCGATGCCTGGGCCGACGTCACGCTGAGCCGCATTGCTGCCGTGGTGGGCGACACCGTGCCCGAGGTATGGGACAGGGAACTGTCGAAAACCGAGACCCTGGCGATCTGGCAAGCGCTCAGCGAAGGCCAGACCCTCCGCCTCGGCGACCTGCTGCGCAGCCCGTCCAACCGCGAAGAGAACCTGGCCTGCATCCCCCTGCTGCTCAAGCGCGGCGACGAAGAAATCCTGGTGCCGGACAGCGATACGCCGCTGCTCGACGGCGACCGCATCCTGTTCTGCGGCGAAGCGCATACGCGCCGCCAGCAGGCGCTGGGGCTGCACGACTACAACACGCTGAACTATCTGCTCACCGGCAACCAGGCGCCGGGCGGCCTGGTCTGGCGCCGGCTGGCGGGAGCCGGCAAATCGTGAACGGGGCGAAGTTCACCCACACGCTTTTTTTTGAAGCAACAACCAGACTCGAGCCTGGCGCTTCAATTTCTTGAGCCCACCTCCTTTGCGCCGTTCATCTGGAGGTTTCATCCAGCTTGATCCAGCGCCCCACCAGAGCACCCGCCCGCTTGGGCCATATCGCCAGGGCTTCGCTTCTTCCGTCCGAGGCAAGTTGAATCGAATCATCGTCGATCAGGAACAGGCTGGGCGTGCCGTATTCGCCGATTCTGGCGGGTGCTGTCCAGCCGCCCGCTGAATAGTTCAGATAAATCAGGTCCGAACGGTTCGCAACAAGTGCATGGAAGCGCTCATTTCCGGCAGGCGCGAGCTGCTTCGGCTGGCCGTTCTTGAAGGGAATGGGCACCGGCTGGCCATACACGCCGCCGCGTTTCCGTATCTCCACCGCAGCCGTGGTCCAGTTGCCGAATCCACTTTCCATGCGGCGGGCGAAAAACAGGGCCTTGCCTGTTTGCGGATCCACCGCGAGCGCCAGATCGTCAAATGGGATGAACCAGTTGGGGCCTGGCCTCACCGGGGCGCTCATCTCGTTCCTCAGTTTGATCGCCTGTTCGTCTGGCCGACGCCACTCGATGTCGGCCAGCCTTTCCTCATCGGGCGTCTGCGTGTCATAGCGAACGTGCGAGGTATTGCCCTCATGCACCCTGAATAGCAGGTGGAACGTGCCTGTGGCATCACCCGCCAGAATGCCGCTACGGTGGGTCTCCATATTGACGCCATACGTCAGGTGATGATCCAGGACGGTACGGTAAGACCAGCCTTCGCCGACCGCCTGCGCCAGCACCAGTTTTGACGGACGGCTTCGGTAAGGAACAAGAATCGCGGCAGCAGGGCCACCCACGATAAATGCACCCCACTGGGCCTCGGTTCCCAGCTCGCTGCCGCTGGCCCACACCACGCACACCACCGAATCCCCTGCGCGCGCCAGTCGAGCGCAGGCGTTGCTTCCGGCAAGTCGCCACACCCCCTGCTCCAGAATCCAGTGCTCGTCCTTGAGCGCCACATGCAACCTGCCCAGGGCATCGTCGGTGATCGCCAGGTTCTGGTAATAGCCGTATCGCTTGGTGCCGATCTTTTCCTTCTGTTCGACGCCAAGCGCCGACACCACGACATGATAGGCATCGTCTCCAGCCGTAATGGCGATCAGATGCACCCGGCCATCCCGGGTCATGTGCGCGGCCACTTTCTCGGTGGCCGAATCCAGCAGCACGATTTCGTTTCCGAGTTGAACACCCGGCGGTGGGGTCAAGCCAACATCGTCCACTTTCGGACCGCTCGCACAGCCTCCCAGAAGGAGAAACACCCCAAGCAGGCAGAGCCGGACCAGTCTTTGCCCTGGTCGGCCAGCGCATCCTTCATTTCGCGTCATGCAAGCTCCAGTCTTCATCGCACGGCTGTTCACAACCACACCCACTTTTCTGTATAGATCGGTCCAGAGCAAGGCGCATCGTTTGACTTGACATGCCTTGCTTGCGGCACACAAGCCTGGCGCTCAAAAGCCACCCGCTGCAGATTCCATCCTTTGAATTCAAGCGGCCACCCATGACGGCACCGCGACTGATGGTGTTGGCGGAGTTGTCGACGGCTTCGCACTTTCCGATTCAGCCGACAAACAATCAGCCAGGACTGCAACGGGCAAAAACCCCAACCCGGGGCAGTTCGAAGCCCAATGCTCCCGCCTTAATTCGCCGATTTTCCGGCCCGATATACCGCCAGCAGGGCCGCCTTCAGTTCCGGGTCGGCGTCCAGGTCGCGCCCACCCAGCGTCCGCTGCGCGATGGCCCTGACAAGCGGCCAATCCCGTTCCTCGTGCCGCTCCTGCTCGAATTGAGCCCAGTCGAACCGGCCCTCACGGCAGCTTCGCACCGCGACACCCGTGGCATCCGAGAACTCGATCTCGTGCGCCTCCAACACTTCATACAGATAGGAATAGGGATCGATCCCGGCCGTCTTCGCCAGCAGTTGATGGAAATTGGGCGCCGTTCCAGACTCGCCGCGACATTGATCCAGGTCAATGACGGAATCGAGTGCGTAAGTCTCACCCTTGAAGGAGAGGACCAGTCGGGCGCGGACAGTGTTGTTGTTCATGTTGATCGATCAAAGAATGTCAGTTATTTCGGAATTCGCCTTCTTCCTCGAACCCGGTCACGTCGGTTTTTTCCGTCTACAGTGAAGCCATGCTCAATCCGCTTCGCATGCTCTCACACCTCGTCCTGCTTGCCTGCCTGACGCTGATGCTGGCTACCCCGGCCAGCGCGGCAATCGTGCGGGTGCTGACGGTGCAGGGGCCAATCAGCCCGGCCAGCGCCGACTACCTGCTGCGCGGCCTCACCAAGGCAATCGACGACCAGACGCATCTGATCGTGATCGAGATGGATACGCCGGGCGGACTCGATACCTCGATGCGCGACATCATCAAGGCCATCCTCGCATCCAGGGTTCCCGTTGCCGCCTACGTTTCGCCCCAGGGCGCTCGCGCCGCCAGCGCCGGCACCTATATCCTGTATGCCAGCCATATCGCGGCAATGGCGCCGGCCACCAACCTGGGCGCGGCGACGCCGGTCGAACTGGCGCCCACAGGCGGCGACAAGCCCACCGCGCCGGACAAGCCCACGCAAAGCGGCAAGCCCGACGCCGACAGGCCTGCCGACACCCCGGCGGGCGACCCCAAAATGCGCAAGGCAGTGCACGATGCCGCCGCCTACATCCGCGGGCTGGCCGAACTGCGTGGGCGCAATGCCGAATGGGCCGAGCGGGCGGTGCGCGAGGCGGTCAGCCTGTCCGCATCCGAGGCACTGGAGCTGAAGGTGATCGACCTCGTCGCGACCGACCTCGACGACCTGTTAAAGCAGCTCAACGGCCGCGTCATCAAGATGGATGGCCAGACGGTCACGCTCAATACCGCCCAGCTTGAGATCGAGCGCGTCGAGCCCGACTGGCGCAGCCGTTTGCTGGCGGTGATCGGCGACCCCAGCATTGCCTACATCCTGATGCTGCTCGGCATCTACGGGCTGATCTACGAGTTTTCCAACCCCGGCATGCTGTTCCCCGGCGTGGTCGGCGGCATCTGCCTGCTGCTCGGGCTGTTCGCGCTGCAGGTGATGCCGATCAGCTACGCCGGGCTGGCACTGATGCTGCTGGGCATCGCGCTGATGATTTCAGAGGCGTTTGTGCCCAGCTTTGGCGCACTCGGACTGGGCGGCGTGGCTGCCTTCATCATCGGCTCGGTGATGCTGATCGACACCGACCTTCCCGGCTACGGCCTCCCCTGGATGCTGATCGTCCCGGTGGCGGCGGCGAGTGCGCTGTTCAGCTTCTTTGTCGCCGGCATGGCGATCAAGGCGCGTGCACGGCCGGTGATGACCGGCGCCGAGGAAATGATCGGTGCCCCGGGTGAAATCCTCGAAGACATGGAACACGAAGGCTGGGCGCGCGTGCACGGTGAACAGTGGCGGGTGCGCAGCAAGGCGCCGCTCGCACGCGGCAGACGGGTGCGGGTGCGCGCACGGCATGACCTGATACTCGATGTGGAACCGGACAAGGAGATTGATCATGTTTGAATTCGGTGGATTGACTATCGTGTTGCTGGTCGTCGGACTGCTGGCGGCCAGCCTGCGCATCCTGCGCGAATACGAGCGCGGCGTGGTGTTCATGCTCGGGCGCTTCTGGAAGGTGAAGGGACCGGGGCTGGTGGTCATCCTGCCCGGCATCCAGCAGATGGTACGGGTGGACCTGCGCACCGTGGTGTTCGACGTGCCGAGCCAGGACGTGATCTCGCGCGACAACGTCTCGGTCAAGGTCAACGCGGTGGTGTATTTCCGCGTCATCGACCCGGCCAAGTCCATCCTGCAGGTGGAGGACTACCTCAACGCCACCAGCCAGCTGGCGCAAACCACGCTGCGCGCAGTGCTGGGCAAGCATGAACTCGACGACATGCTGGCCGAACGCGAGCGCCTCAACCAGGACATCCAGCAATTGCTGGACACGCAGACCGACGCCTGGGGCATCAAGGTGTCCAACGTCGAAATCAAGCATGTCGACATCGACGAAACCATGGTGCGCGCGATCGCCAAGCAGGCCGAGGCCGAGCGCGAGCGGCGCGCCAAGGTGATCCATGCGGAGGGCGAACTGCAGGCCTCGGAAAAGCTGCTGGCCGCCGCCGAAATCCTCGCCGGCAAACCGCAGGCGATGCAGTTGCGCTATCTGCAGACGCTCGCCAACATCGCCGGCGACCGGACCAATACCATCATCTTTCCGCTGCCGGGCGATCTGATGAACCTGATGACACGCAGCGCGAAATCCGGCGAATAATTACGCGCAGGCTGGGCCCTGGTTTGCGGGTTCGCCCGCCCATCCGGCGCAGCGATCCGGCGTTCACTGTTGCCCCAGCAGAATCCCGGCTATCCGCAGCATGTCGGATTCGGCAATGGCCTCGACGTCCAGGGTGATCGCAACCTCATCGCCGACGACCCTGCCGCCCCGGTCCATCGGCGCATTCCAGCTCACGCCGAAGTCATGGCGGTTGATCGCCGTGGTGGCGACGAAGCCGATCCGGCTCACCGGCCCCAGATCCTTGCCGCCTTCCCAGTAGGGACACTGCCAGCGCCCCAGATAATGGGTGGCCAGCACGGCCGGACGGGTCACGCCGCAAAGGGTGAGATCGCCCGCGACCGTGAAATCGGCTCCGCCCACACAGCTGACCTCGGCGCTGCGGAAGGCGATGTCCGGATACTTCTCCACATTCAGAAAGTCCGCACCGCGCAGGTGCGCATCGCGCGCATCGTCCCCAGTCCAGATGCCCGCCGCATGGATCGTCGCCTCGACCTCGGCAGCGTCCGCCGGATTGTCGGGGTCGAAGGCGATGCGGCCATGCACGTTCTTGAACAGGCCGCGCATGTGCGAAACCATCATGTGCCGCACGGCAAACGCTGCGGCGGAGTGCCCTGGCTCGAATATCCATTTGGTCATTTCCAGTCCCTCCCCTATCCCGTGCTCCCTGATCAAACCCAAGTATAGAAAACCGGAGAAACAATACAGGGCGGAGCACCGTGAATGAGCAGAAAAGCGGATGAGAACGGGCCGAAGACCCCCGGTAAAAACACGACTGGCGTTGGAACGGGTGGTGCGCTGGCTTGAGGATTCGGCATAATGGGCAACCCCCTACCCTTCACCCATCGGCCCCGCGACGCGCAGGCCGAGCCATTCAGTCAATCGAACCATGCTGCCTTCCATCGAACACCGCCTCGCCGCCGAGATCGCGGCCAAACCTGCGCAGGTTGCTGCGGCCATCGCCTTGCTCGACGAAGGGGCGACGGTGCCGTTCATCTCGCGCTATCGCAAGGAGGCGACGGGCGGCCTGGACGACACCCAGCTGCGCCTGCTGGAAGACCGCCTGCGCTATCTGCGCGAACTGGAAGACCGCCGCGCGTCCATCATCCAGTCGATCACCGAGCAGAACAAGATGACGCCCGAGCTGCTGCTGGCGATCTCGCTGGCGGCAGACAAGACGCATCTGGAAGACCTCTACCTGCCCTACAAGCAGAAGCGGCGCACCAAGGTGCAGATCGCTCAGGAGGCCGGGCTGGAGCCGCTGGCCAACGCCCTGCTGGCCAATCCGATGCTCAATCCAGACGAAGAAGCGGCGGCATATCTGCGCGAGCCCTTCACCACCGAGCAGGGCGACAACCCCGGCGTGGCGGACGCCAAGGCCGCGCTCGACGGCGCGCGGCAGATCCTGATGGAACGCTTTTCTGAAGACGCGCCCCTGCTGCAAGCCCTGCGCGAATACGTGCAGGAACACGGCATCGTCGAATCCAAGGTGCGCGAAGGCAAGGAAACCGCGGCGGAAAAGTACGCCGACTACTTCGACTATTCCGAATCGATCCACACCATCCCCTCGCACCGCGCGCTGGCGCTTTTTCGCGGCCGCCGCGAGGACCTGCTCGACGTGCGGCTGCGCCTCGACAGCGAGGAGGAACGGCCGGCCTGGAGCGCGCCGCACAACCCCTGCGAGGCGCGCATCGCGGCCCGCTTCGGCATCCAGGACCAGAGCCGCCCCGCCGACCGCTGGCTGATGGACACGGTGCGCTTCACCTGGCGCGTGAAGAGCTTCATGCACCTGGAGC
>JAHJRA010000034.1:0-26025 GCA_018831045.1 Gammaproteobacteria bacterium
CGAATGGACCCTGTCGCGGCTGGTCGACTACCTCTCCACCTGGTCGGCAGTGAAGCGTTACCAGACCGCGCAGCGACGCGATCCGCTGCCGGCGCTGCTGGCCGAACTTGCGCCCGGGTGGGGCGACGCAGGAACTGCGCGAAAGCTGCAGTGGCCGCTGTTCCTGCGCGTCGGCCGGCGTTGATTGTTCCCTGAACAACAGCTTCTCGCCCACTTTCTTCCGCCCCATGCCTGCATAAGCCTGGGTGACTTGGTGCCTCACGCCCTGGCTGGCCATTAGACCATGAGGCAAAGAAGGCCATTGACGTCCGGATCACATCTATCTGCAGGCCGGCAAGCCCCTGAATCCGGCCTGATAGCCCATTACCAACACCACCGACAACAAACGGGGAAGCGGTATACGTTTAAAAAAGAAGTGCCCAATGGCTCAATTTCAGCGTTTCCATGCCGATTTACAATAACCAACCGGGTGCACCTTCCGGTAGTTATTTATGAGGTTACTTCAGGTGTATGTGTTTGAATGGAACAAGCAACGGGGCTTCACTCTGATCGAGTTGCTGATTGCGCTAGTCATCGCGGCAGCATTGATGTCCATCGCCGTACCGAATTATCAGGCATACGTTGAACGCACGCGGCGCACTACCGCGATCAAGGACATCTCCCAGATCTCCATGGCGCTCGAACGCTACCGAACGATAGCGGGCACCTTTCCCGATAGTCTCAATGATTTGAACATTCCCATGCCGCTTGATCCTTGGGGCCACGCATACCAGTACCTGGGAATCGATGTGGCATCGCCCCCCAACACAGGCGCCATGCGCAAGGACAAGAACCTAAACCCGCTCAACAGCGACTACGATCTTTACAGCATGGGACCTGATGGTCTCACCCAGAAGCAGTTGACCGCCGCCAAGGCCCATGACGATATCGTCCGGGCGGGCAACGGGGGCTTTATTGGTCTCGCTTCGGAACACTGATCGGTGGCACAGCCCCTCCTCAACAGCGCGATCGGCCGACGTCTGTTGCTGAGCTTTATGCTGGCAGCCCTGTTGCCTATGGGGGTTGTTGCGTTCGTTGCCTATTTCCAGGTCGGCGGCATGTTGGAGGACGTCAACTACCGCCGGCTTCAGCAGGATAGTCGTTCGCTAGGCATGAGTTTCGTCGAGAGCCTCAACTGGCGGGCCGACGACCTGCAGCGGGAGGCCGTACGCCTGACACAAGCGGGCGCCACACCGAATCCGCGACCTGCAGGGTTCCTGAATTACCGCCTTCTGGAAAATTCATCCTGGCCGGCACTGACGCTCGAACAGGTACATCACCTTTCCCAGGGCGGCACCCTGCTCTTCCTGGAGGGGAAGCTGGCACCCTCCATGCTGACCGCCCTGCCGAAAACACAACGTTTGCTGTGGGGCCAACTGGATAAACAAAGTCTCTGGCGTAACGAGGAAGCGCCCGAGCATTACTGCGTGGTGAGCGCAGATTTTCAGCCCCTCTATTGCACACCCGGCCTCGCCTCGCCTGGTGCCGAGGCTTGGCCACAACTGCTGGCTCAGCGCAATGGCGGGGTGTTTCCCTGGCTGGTCAGGCAAGACGGCAGCGACGTTGATTATCTGGCGGCCCTCTGGCAAGCCCGCTTACAGGCTGGCTACGCGCATCCCGGCATTATCGTCATGGTGGCAGACTCAAGGCAGGCCGTCCTCAAGGGACTAGAACGCTTTCAGCAGGTTTTTTCCGCCATTGTCGTGGCCGCTATCGCGCTTGCTTTTTTGTTGGCGGTCAACCAGATTCGCCGCCAGATGCGGCCGCTGGAACGGCTCACGGAAAGCACGCGCCGCCTCGCCAATGGCGACTTGGGCGTTATGGTGCAAGACGCGGGCACGGATGAATTCGGCAGCTTGGCACACGCATTCAACCAGATGTCAGGCAATTTGCGGTACAAATTCCACATGCTGCAAATGCTCGCGGAACTGGACCGGGCGATTCTCGGTGCCTCCGCGATGGATTACCTGGTCCAGTTAGTGCTAGGCCACATCC
This sequence comes from Gammaproteobacteria bacterium, assembly GCA_018831045.1. Lineage (GTDB taxonomy): Bacteria > Pseudomonadota > Gammaproteobacteria > Burkholderiales > Thiobacillaceae > Thiobacillus. Next base: position 2,035 of record JAHJRA010000034.1, read on the forward strand.
GCCAAGCTATCCCCTGCGACAGTGCCGGCCTCATCCGCCTCGGCGCGAATGACACCGGAACGTTCATGGTCGCTCTTGACGAGACAGGCAAGACGCTTGGTGCAGTGAACTGCCCTGGCATCCGGGAGTGGCTGAGCCAGGATGCCGAGCAAGCCTGGCTGCAACTCCAACTCGACACCCCATCCGACAATTGCCTTCGACCCCTATTCGACGAGCCGCTGAAGGAAGTCCTGCTGTTTCCCAGCCGGGTCAACGGGAGTCTCGATTCGCTTCTGATCCTGGCTTACGAAAAGCGTCCGGAAGATTTCGCCGACATCGTGGCGGCCGGGCTCAGCGTGGCTGACCGGCTGTCAGTGGCGGCCTCCAACTTGGTCTGGGAGGGAAAACTCTACCACCAGGCTCACTACGATGCGCTCACCGACCTGCCCAATCGCATGTTGCTTCGCGACCGGGTGGAGCAGGCCCTGGTGCGTGCCGAGCGGGAACACACCTCGGTGGCGTTGATACTGCTGGATATGGACAATTTCAAGCAGGTCAACGACTCACTCGGCCACGCAGCGGGCGATGCGCTGTTGATCGAGTGTGCACAGCGGCTCAAGTCCCACATCCGACAGAGCGATACCGTGGCGCGCCTGGGTGGTGATGAGTTCATCCTCCTGGTTCCTGAACTCGCACCGGGCAGCGAGTCCGACAAACTCGAATCCCTGGCGCGAAAGCTCAACGAAGTCTTGGCCATGCCCATGCTCATCGCCGGTCGTCAAGTCACTATCTCCGCCAGCATCGGTCTTGCGCTCCATTCCGACGAAGCCGAGAACTTTGAAGATTTACTCAGGATGGCGGATGCCGCCATGTACGAGGCCAAGCGCCAGCAGCCCGGTAGCTTCCGCTTCTATTCCGCAAACATCAACGAGAAAGCACAGGCGCGGTTCGAACTGATACAGGATTTACGCGAAGCGATCAGCCGCCAGGAACTTATCCTCTATTACCAGCCAAAATTCGAACTGGCCGGTCGGCGCATTGTCGGCGCCGAAGCGCTGGCACGCTGGAATTCGCCCAAGCGCGGTCTGGTTCCCCCGGGACTATTTATCCATTTGCTCGACGAGATGGGTCTGACCGACTGGCTGAGTGATTGGGTCCTGAAGACTGCCTGCGCGCAGATGGCTGCATGGGACAGGTTGGGGCTTCCCTCCTTGAACGTTTCCGTCAATATTTCCCCGGCCCAATTCCAGTTCGGCAACCTGCTGGAAAAAGTTCGCAGCGCGCTCGACGTCAACGGCCTGGCGCCCCAACGCCTGGAAATTGAAATTCTGGAAACCACCGCAGTCGACTATTCGTCCGATGTACGCGACACATTGGCCGGTTTGCGCGAGATGAACGTCAACATTGCACTCGACGATTTCGGTACAGGCTATTCATCGCTGGTTTATCTGACCCAGGTTCCGGCCAACATCCTCAAACTCGATCGCGCCTTCATTATTAATTTGGTCTCGGATGCCCGCCAGCAAGCCATCGTTGAACGCATCATCGCGCTGGCAAAAGTATTGAATTTTTGCGTCGTGGCCGAGGGCGTGGAAGAGGCTGCCCAGATGAATCTGTTGGCGGCCATGCACTGCGATGTGATCCAGGGCTATCTGATCAGCCGTCCAATCCCACCCGACGATTTCGTCCAGCTTCTGAAACAACATGTTCCTGGAAACGGACTGATGCAATGAAAGCACGAAGTTCGGTGGAGCAACCCACTTCTGCGTGGAAGCTGCAGTGGCCGCTGTTCCAGGCGGATTCAACCGGTGGATGCAACACACTAGAAACTGCGTAAGCAGAAGGAGTGTTGCAGATGAAGTAGAGACCTCGGATCCATATACACGGAAAGTCAGAAAGCGCTGATTTGTGAGCGCTGGCGAAAGGACGACTCGCTTCAGCAGATTGCCCGGCTGTTTGTACACCAGCCCGATAACCGGGTGCGTAACGATGACGTTTGAACCCTCAAAATGTAATTTTTGCTCCATACCATCCAGATGACGGTTTTAGGTTTTCTGGCTGATATTGGCAGCATGTCCAACCGTATTCTGGTCATGGCCGACAAAATCGGCGAAATGGCGGATCGCATCATCATGCATACAGAAGAGTTGATGGTCACGCTGGTCAATCAGAACGGCACGAGCAGCCTGATCATCTCCCGGATGGAACGCTCGTCAGCAGGTACGTTCCCATTCAGTTGAGCCTGTCGAATAGCCCACAGAGCTATATCCGCTACATCCCCAACAAGGCGGACATGTCAGGATCGACCCATGCGCTGGTCGTCGACGGCAACACGAGCGACGCATGGGATCGCGTGCCGGATTTTGCCACCAGCAGCACCGTCTACATCACAGTCAAGTCGGCCATGGCCTGGCAAGCAGCGATCTGTCGAATACCGTCAAAATAAATCTGTTCTGATTCCAGCACCACTAGTCAGGCTTGATGCGCAAACAAATGGGGAGCATTTCAGGCTCCCCATTTGTTTGGACAACTTACCGCGACAGCTCACCGTATCGCCATCAACGTCTGCGGCAAACCAGGAGGTGAACGTCTGTCAGGCCACCGAGCTCAGCATAACGACCACGCCCACTTGGTGGGTTACACGCCTGGCCCTACGCCGTCCCGCCCACCGTCAACCCATCGATCCGCAGCGTCGGCTGCCCCACGCCAACCGGCACGCTCTGGCCTTCCTTGCCGCAGGTCCCCACACCCGAATCCATCTCCATGTCGTTGCCGATCATCGACACGCGCGTCAGCACTTCGGGGCCGTTGCCGATCAGGGTCGCGCCTTTGACCGGGTAGGTGATCTTGCCGTCTTCGATCATGTAGGCCTCGGCAGCAGAAAAGACGAATTTGCCGCTGGTGATGTCGACCTGGCCGCCGCCGAAGTTGACGGCATAGAGGCCGTTCTTCACCGAGGCGATGATTTCTGCCGGGTTCTTGTCGCCGTTCAGCATCAGGGTGTTGGTCATGCGCGGCATGGTGAGGTGCGCATACGATTCGCGACGGGCGTTGCCGGTAACATCCATGCCCATCAGACGGGCGTTCATCATGTCCTGCATGTAACCGGTGAGGATGCCGTCTTCGATCAGCGTGGTGCGCTGGGTCGGGTTGCCTTCATCGTCGACGTTGAGCGAGCCGCGGCGCAGCGGGATGGTGCCGTCGTCGATCACGGTGACGCCGGGCGCGGCGACCCGCTCGCCGATGCGTCCGGCGAACGCCGAGCTGCCCTTGCGGTTGAAGTCGCCTTCGAGGCCGTGGCCGATCGCTTCGTGCAGCAGGATGCCGGGCCAGCCGGAACCGAGCACGACGGTCATGCTGCCGGCCGGCGCAGGGCGCGCGTCGAGATTGACGCTGGCCTGATGCACCGCCTGGCGCGCGTACTTTTCGAGGATGTCGTCGGTAAAATAGCTGTAGTCGAAGCGGCCACCGCCGCCACCACTGCCCTGCTCGCGGCGGCCGTCCTGTTCCGAAATCACCTGCAGCGACAAGCGCACCAACGGGCGCACGTCGGCGGCAAGATGGCCGTCGGAACGCGCAACGAAAATCACTTCGTATTCTGAGGCGAGGCTGGCCATGACCTGGATCACGCGCGGATCCATGGCGCGGGCTTTTTTCTCCAGCCGTTCCAGCAACGCGACCTTGTCGGCGTCCTGCAAACTCACCAGCGGATCGACCGCGTTGTACAGCAGGCGACTGTCGCCGCGGCGCGCCACGGCAGTCTGCCGCTGCTGCCCGGCGCGGGCGATGGCGCGGGTGGCGTCGGCCGCAGCACCCAATGCGTCGAGGCTGATGTCGTCGGAATAGGCGAAGGCGGTTTTCTCGCCGGAGATCGCGCGCACGCCGACACCCTGGTCGATGTTGAAGCTGCCGGATTTGACCTGGCCTTCTTCCAGACTCCAGCCTTCGGAGCGCGAGTACTGGAAATACAGGTCGGCGTAATCCACGTCGTGCGACATCAGGCGCGAAAACACCGGCGCGAGCTTGTCGGCGTCGAGGCCGTTGGGGGTCAGCAGCGTGGCCTCGGCAGACTGGAAAAGCTGTTCGGCGGTTTGAATCGGTACGAAGGCGTCGATAGGGTTCATCACGGTTTCCTGACTATTCGGTTCTGGATTATTTGGCAGGCTTCTCGCGCTTGACCGACACGCGCCGCTCGGCGACGTTGACCTCGATCTGTGCACATTGAATGAAGCGGTGTTTAAGCGCAGGCAAGCTGTTGCGCAGGCTGGCCTGATAAGCTGGATTGATGTTGGCGATGACCACGCCGGAGCCGCGCGGCAGGCGATCCAGCACCACGCCCCAGGGGTCGACGATCATGCTGTCGCCGTGGGTTTCACGGCCGGACAGATGGTAGCCGCCCTGCGCCGGGGCGATCACATAGGCCAGATTCTCGATGGCACGCGCGCGGATCAGGGTTTCAAAATGGGCGCGGCCGGTGGTGGCGGTAAACGCAGAGGGCACCACAATGATGTCGACATCCGGCATGGCGCGGTACAGCTCGGGAAAGCGCAGGTCGTAACAAATCGACAAGCCGATACGGCCAAACGGGCTGTTGATGACCACGACCGAATCGCCAGGCTCGATCAGCTTGGCTTCCTGATAATGCTCGTTGCCGAGATCGAGTCCGAACAAATGGATCTTGTCATAGCGCGCGACCTGTTTGCCGCGCTCGTCATACACCAGGCAGCTGTTGCGCACCTTGTTCGCCACGCTGGCTTCCAGCGGCACCGAGCCGCCGATGAGCCAGATGCGGTGCTTTTTTGCCATGCGCGACAAAAATGCCTGGATCGGGCCGTCGCCTTCGGCCTCGCGTGACTTCACCACTTCGCTGTCTTTCAGCCCCATGATGCAGAAAAACTCCGGCAGGGCGACCAGACGCGCGCCTGCATCGACCGCCAGCTCGATGAGCTGCTCGGCTTCGGCCAGGTTTGCCAGGACGTTGGAGCCGGAGGCCATCTGGATGGCCGCCACCCGAACCGTATCAGCCTGCAGGGCCGATTTTTTGACCTGGGCACCTTTGGGACGCGCCACGCTTGATTTGGCCTGACTGGATTTAGCCGGGCTGGATTTAGCGGGGACAGGTTGAGTGATTTTTTTTGTCGTCATGTTCAATCTCCACAATCAAGGTTCAGTCGCCTGTGCATCTGTTTTGGTTTGGGTTTTGGTTTGGGTTTTGGCTAAGCGGGTGACCTCGGGATCCAGCCAGGATCCCGTTACCATGAAGCTCTGGCTGCTGGCTTCTTCAATCGGATCGCGCAACAGCTTCTGCGCGGCCAGCACGCCAACGCCTGCCAGCGGTCCGCCGATCAACGCGCTTGCAATCGCCACGCCTTCGGATAATTTTGGAATCACTTTGAGACGCAGTTGCACCGTTTCCTGATTAAGGTCGGCCAACCCTGACATCCTGACCGTGGCGGCCGGCCCCTTCATTTTAAAGTCATCGCTATACACCACCCCCCGCGCAATACGCAGTGCCGCTTCAATATCGTCGAAGGCAAAGCCCTTATTGAAGATATCACGGAAATCGAGGCTCAATCGACGCGACAGGGATTGCAGGCTCAACACGCCAAGCAGCTTGCCCACACCAGGGTTGAGGTTGAGAAACTGCCCGCCTTTTGCGGTGAACTCAAGCTGCCCGGCCAGCGTGACCAGGCTGAAGTCGGCAGGTGAGCCGGTCCAGCTGACATTGCCGCTGATCGCAGCGCTGCCTCGCTTGAGCGTGTCGGGATAGCCAAAACGGGTCAGGAATTTGCCGGCATCCAGTACACGCAGGTTCAGATCCGCACGCGTTTCGCTGATGCCCTGTTCATGCCACAGACCATTCATGCGAAACACGCTGTCGGCGTGCGTCAGTTGCAGATTGTCGATCAACAGGCCTTGCGGCGTGCCATGTGCCAGCACTTCCAGCCGCCCCAATGCGCGCGTCTGCAAACGGAAATCGTCGACGGTCAACTCCAGCAGGGGAAACTTGCCAGCCGTCATCGTCATCGCGTCCGCCTCGTTGGCGGGCGCGGTTGATGTTGCATCGGGAACAGTCAATTGCCTGAACTGTGCCGACACGCGCGCAGCAAGCGCACCCGCAGGCCGGTAGTTCAGCACCCCGTTAAGCTCGCGGCCACTCACCTGGGTGCGGAAAATGCCATTGCGAGTGCTTCCCTGCAGGCGGACATCCTGAAAACGCCGTCCCAGCAGGTCCAGGGTATCGAACTTCAAATCCATTGCTGACAACGGCAGCCCCTGACCGCCTTCGGTATCGGGCAGCAAAGCCAGCCAGCCACTGATATCCAGGCCCCGCGCGCTGCCAGCCAAACGCAAACCCGGCTCGACCGGCAACACAGGTGCCCCACCAAAACGGAGTTCTCCACGCGCAAAGCGCCCATCGGCCGTGCTGCGCCATACCGCACCGACTGTTTGGCCCAGTTTCACCTCGATCTGTTTGTCCGCTCCCTGCGGCTGGATGGTCACCCATAGCGGCAGCGGCCGGGCAGCGGGTTTGGCCAGCGGCGCCGGCAGGCGGGAATCCAGTCCCAGCAAATCGGATTCAATCCGGATGCGCTCGCCTTCGGGCAGCAATTCAATCTGTCCCCGCCAGGCTGTTTGGCCAGACAGATACTTGGCCAGGTCTGCGCTGAGCCAGTTCGCAATTCCATTCACGCTGGCTTGACCCCGAGCCTGAATCTGCACCCCCCCCTGTCCGGGGCGTGAGGGGGTGTTGACGCGCAACGGACCGCCCAGAAACTGCGCTGTGAGGTTTTTGATGCTCAGGTTTTTTTCAGTGAAATCGATCTCGCCCCGCGCCTGCTCAATGGGTGGCAGACCCGACCACACCAGGCGGTTATCCCGCAGCGACAACTTGCCTGCCATCGTGGTGTCCTGGCTATGGCGCAGGGGGATCTGCATTTTCAAACCCAATTGCATCGTGCCCCGCGCATCCAGTTCAGTCACAAAGCCCCGCAGATGTTCACCCACCGGGCTGGCATTTGCGTAGCGCACGAAATCCTGCGCCGGCCCTTGCGCCAGGCCCTCCACCAGCAGCACGTTATCGTGCAGAAGCAGGTTGGGGATCACGACCCGCACCGGCGCCAGCGTCACGTTATAAATTCGGGCCTGACTGCTGGTGACTTCCATCGTCTTGCCCTGAAACAGCATGCGCGCCTGTATCCCCTCGATGTGTGGCCAGCCGGGCGCATAGTTGATCACGGCATCGCGGATTTTCGAGTCCACGCTGAACGTGCCCTCGCCCCGCTCGAACGGAAACCGGGCCAGATCGCCTTTCAAGATCAGCCGGACATCGTCCGAGTAGCCCGCCAGCGTGGCGGCTTTCACCCAGTCAACGGTATGGTCACCAATGCTGGTCGGCAAATAGCGGTACACCGCGCGGCCATCGGCGCGGGTAAGGTGCGCCGAGAGATCAATCACGCCCCGCTGGCCGGCGATCAACTCGTACTGACCCTTGGCCGTCCCTGCTGCGTCAGCATTGGCAAAGGCCATCTCGTCCAGCATCAGCAAGCGGCCACGCGCCGTTTTCTTCCAGCCACCGCGGGCGCGCAATTGATCGAACCCGATCCGGGACTCGCGAAACAGCATCGGCAAATCGACCACCAACCCGGGCGAATCCAGCTCGAAGACACCCGCACGGGCATCGCCTTCGATGCGGCCAGTGAAATGAGTCAAGCCCGGCTGCGAGCCGGATGCAGCCAGGCCGAGATCGGTAAAACGGGCATTCACATCAAAGTTGTCCAGCCCCGGCTGCGCCCCTTGCCAGCGCACGCGCAACTCGTTGGCCATGCCCCGGGGCTGCAGCGCTTGAAGGCGCTGGCGGAGCGCGTCCTGCATGGGCAGACTCGGCAACATCGACTGCCAACCATTCAGCCGCAACGCCTGTGCCGTGAGTTCATGTGCCGTGCCGCTCCACATCCACCCCATGCTGAAAGGTGCGCCCAGCGGGGCATCCGGCAACGCAATCCGCACATTGTCGAAACGCACGCGCTGCTCGTCCGCAAGCCGCTGCCACACGGCCTGGCCGCGTACCTGCGCCAGCCGCAAGGCAGGTAGCCCCTCAGCCAGGGTCGTCTCGACCCCGCGCACATTGAGTCCGGTGGTCACGCGGGTCAATACGCCCTTTTCAAGCTCCAGTTTGACGCGCAGCGCCCCGCGGCCCTGCTGAACCTGTACCGGCAAAGCCAGCCAATTCGCCAGTTGCGGAAGCACCACGCCCGCCACGTCGGCATCGATATGGCCATTCCAGGTTTTGAGGTCGTTGACCTTGCGTGCACGCATCCGCACCTCCAGCGTCAGCGGCTGGGCCAGGCTGGCGGGTGGGGTGGCGCGCAAACTCAGGCGATGGTTAAACAGGCGATTGGTCAGGGTGAAATCGACCGCCGTCAACACCAGCGGCGGCGCTGCACGCACCTCGTCCAGCCAGGTCAGCGTGGCCTGGCTGACATGCACTTGCCCCTGGCGTAGCAGCCAGTCACTAAAGCCGCTATCGGACGAAGCCGGGTTGACGGGAATGCCGCCTACATAAAAATGCCGGTCACGCGCGCGGCGCACGCCCAGTGTCAGCCCCTGCAGTTCGATACGTGAAAAACGCGGCTCCAGCAACAGCAGCGAACGCCAGGCGAATTGCGCCTCCAGTCTCGGCAGGTACAAGGCCGGACGATTCTGCCGATCGTACAGACGCACTCCTTGCAGATAAAACTCCGGACGCATCTGCTGCCAGGTGCCCGACACCGCTTCCAGCGTCACGCGCTGCCCCAGCGCGCGCGACATCATTTGCGCCAGCGTATCGCGATGGTCGGCGATGTTGGGCAGCACCCAGAAGAACATCCATGCGGCCGCGCCGGCAAAGCCCAGCGCGGCAAGCGCCGCCAGGGCGGCCAGCCAACGCGCGGCATGATGCAAAAATAAGGAAAGCACAGGGGAAATCGTAATAAGAGAAAATCTGAAGTCTTTTGATTTTATGCGTTTACGCCCGCTTTGCGGCAGCGAGCTCCCGCTTAATTCCGGCGGTCACTCATCGGTAAAGCGGTGGATCAGCCTGCGATCACGCTTGGTCGGACGTCCCTTGATCGCAGCAGCCGGGTTGACTGCCAGTTTACGGTCGCTCAACTGCTGCAGACGACGCGCCTGGCTGACAGGGTCTTCTTCATAAAGCGCCTGTGCCACCGGCGCCGGGCCGCGCAGCATCGACAAGCCGCGCACTGTCACGATCCAGGCAAAGTCGCCGACATGCAATTCCAGCCGGTCGCCCGATTTGATTTCACGCGCAGGCTTGACGCGATCGCCATCCAGCTTGACGCGACCATTCTCGATCGCCTGGGTGGCGAGGCTGCGCGTCTTGAAAAAGCGCGCGGCCCACAGCCATTTGTCGATTCGCATGGAGACGAGGGGAGATTTTTCAGCACTCATTCGGAACCTGCCTGCACGTGGGCGCCCCGCTTCAAGATCGAGGCTCAGATATACTTTCCCGTTTGATGCAGGGACTCAAGATGACCAAGATACTCGCTTTTTCCGGCAGCATCCGCCGCGACGCCTGGAACCGCAAACTCATTCACGCCGCTGTCGATGCCACCCGCGCAGCAGGCGGTATCGTCACCCTGATCGACCTGGCGGACTACCCGTTGCCACTCTACAACGGCGATCTCGAAGACAAGGATGGCTTGCCCGACAACGCACTGCGCCTGAAGGCCCTGTTCAAGGAACACGATGCCTTCCTGATTTCCAGCCCCGAATACAACAGTTCGATGCCGCCGCTGCTGAAAAACACGATCGATTGGGTGTCGCGCGAATGGCAGGGCGAATCGGGATTGGTACCGTATCAAAACAAGGTCGCCGCGATCATGGCCGCCTCCCCTGGTTCACTCGGCGGCATGCGCATGCTGCCGCACCTGCGCCAAGTGCTGAATACGCTCGGCGTGCTGGTGCTGCCTGGCCAGTTCTCGTTGCCGAATGCGGATACGGCCTTCGATCCGGAAAACAGCGCGCTGAAATCGCCGGCACGCCTGCACACGCTGGTGCTGGAACTGGTCACCACCACGAAGGCGCTGAAGCAGGCATAAAAAAGCCCCGGTGAAGGGGCGACCCTGCTTACTGGGACAGCATCCTGTCCTTGGCAACAAAGTACTTGCGGGCATACGCAACCACCTGGGCGTCGCTCGGGTGATCCACGGTTTCCACCCCGATCACCTGCTTGGAAACATTGGGATCATGGGCATGAATGTGCTTGATCAGTTCAAGCTTGGCCTGACCTGGGCCGACGACCAGAATCTCCGTTGCACCGCGCATGGCCTCCACCACCTCGTGGTAAAAATGCTGGTCTTCGGGCTGGCGGTTGCCGCTGACCGAGCCACGTTTGCGCTGCAGATTGCGATGCGGCTCAGCCGGCTTCACCACGGAGGTTTCAACGTCATCCGGGCTGATATGCATAATGTGCGCTTCGTTATGATCGAGCCAGACGACTGCGTGATAGTGCGACATAGGGTTCCTTTCGGGTTAACAAGATATAGCGGTCTTGATTGTAAACGGTATGGACTCGATCAAGCCCACATCCACAGTCAGTTCAGCCGCAAAAAGCCACATCAGGCGCAGACAGGCTGAGATTCAAGCCATTTCGTCGCGCCCGACTGGTTGATCAATTAACGGCTTCCTTCAACTGATCGAGAATCGCCGGATTTTCCAGCGTGGAAATATCCTGCGTGATGTCCTCGCCCTTGGCGATCGCACGCAGCAGACGGCGCATGATTTTGCCGGAGCGGGTTTTTGGCAGGTTGTCGCCGAAACGGATTTCGTCGGGCTTGGCAATCGGCCCGATTTCCTTCGCCACCCAGTCGCGCAGGTCGGCGACAATTTTTTTCGCTGCGTCGCCCCGGGGGCGTGCGCCTTTCAGCACCACGAACGCCACCACGGACTCGCCCTTGATGTCATGCGGACGCCCCACCACGGCCGCTTCGGCGACCAGCGGATGCGCCACCAGCGCGGATTCGATTTCCATCGTGCCGAGACGATGGCCGGACACGTTCAGCACATCGTCGATGCGCCCCATGATCCAGAAGTAGCCCTCCTTGTCGCAGTGGGCCGAATCGCCGGCAAGGTAGGTGGTGCCGCCGAGTTCGTCGGGGAAATAGGTGTGCCGGAAGCGGTCGGGGTCGTTCCACAGGGTGCGCAACTGGCTGGGGAAGGGCCGTTTGATCACCAGCAGGCCGCCGTGGCCGGGCTCCACGGGATGACCGGTTTCGTCGACCACTGCGGCCATGATGCCGGGCAGCGGCATGGTGCATGAGCCGGGTTTGGTCGCCACGGCGCCGGGCAGCGGCGAAATCATGTTGGAGCCGGTTTCGGTCTGCCACCAGGTGTCGACAATGGGGCAGCGGCTGCCACCAATGACTTCGTGGTACCAGATCCAGGCTTCGGGGTTGATCGGCTCGCCCACGGTGCCGAGCAGGCGCAGCGAGCTCAAATCATGTTGAGCGGGCAACTCGGCGCCCAGCTTGATCAGGCTGCGAATCGCGGTCGGGGCGGTGTAAAACGTGGTGACCTTGTGCTTGGCAATGACTTCCCAGAAGCGGCCGGCGTGCGGATAGGTCGGAATACCCTCGAAGATCACTTCGGTCATCCCCAGCGCCAGCGGGCCGTAGGCGACGTAGGTGTGGCCGGTGATCCAGCCGACGTCGGCGGTGCACCAGTAAACGTCGTTGTCGGGCTTGGCGTCGAACACCCATTGCATGGAAAGAATGGCGCCCAGCAGATACCCGCCGGTGGAATGCTGTACGCCCTTGGGTTTGCCGGTGGAACCGGAGGTATAGAGGATGAACAACGGGTGTTCGGCCGACACCCACACCGGCTCGCTGGTGTCGGCCTGGGTGTGCGTGAGTTCGTGCCACCACAAGTCACGGCTGTTCCAGTTGACTGCGCCGCCGGTGCGGCGATACACGATCACACGCTCGACGCAGGTGGTATCGCCCATCGTCAGGGCTTCGTCGACCGCGCGCTTGAGCGCCACGGCCTTGCCGCCGCGCATGCCTTCGTCGGCGGTAATCACCATCTTGGCGCGAGCGTCCTCAATGCGCTCGAACAGGCTCTTGGCGGAAAAGCCGCCAAACACCACCGAGTGGATCGCACCGATGCGGGCACACGCCTGCATCGCCACCACCGCTTCGATGCCCATCGGCATGTAGACGATGACGCGGTCGCCTTTTTCCACACCCAGCGATTGCAGGCCGTTGGCCAGCTGGCAGACACGTGCGTGCAGCTGCTTGTAGGTAACTTTTGTCACGCCGCCATCGTCCGCCTCAAAAATCAGCGCGGTCTGGTCGCCGCGGGCAGCAAGGTGACGGTCGATGCAGTTGTAGGACACGTTGAGTTCGCCGTCCTCGAACCACTTGTAGAACGGGGCATGCGACTCGTCGAGCGAGCGGGTGAACGGCGTGCGCCAGTCGAGTTGCTGGCGCGCCAGCCCTGCCCAGAAACCCGCGTAATCGGCCTCCGCCTGCTGGCTCAATGCGCGATACGCCGCCATGCCGGATACGTTGGCCTGCCTGACGAAATCGTCCGCAGGCGGGAACACACGGGTTTCGGTCAAAATCGACTCGATGTCTGCCATATCGCCTCTCCACTGATAAAGTTGTGTTGACCAACCATTCTAATTCAAGCCCCTCGATACCCGCCATGAGCCATTCCGTCCTTGATCGTGTTGCCCGCTGTTCGCGTTTTGGCCGTCGCCTGCTGGAAGCGCAGCCGCAGCTGGCCGACGCGGTAGTCGCATGGATTGAACAGGGGGTCAGTCGCGAGGCGATGCAGGCATTTCTGGCAGAGCCGCCGCCGGCGGACGAAGCGGGCTTGCACCAGCGTCTGCGCCAGTTGCGGCAGCGCATCTGGCTGGCCATCACGGCACGCGATCTGGCGGGAAGCGCCGATCTCGCCGAGGTGACCACGGCCTACAGCGCATTGGCCGAAGTCTGCACAACGACAGCGCTCGCGTTTCACCACGCCGCGCTCGCCGAACGCCATGGCGAACCGCGCGACGAATCCGGCCAGCCGCAGCAGCTGGTAGTAGTCGGCATGGGCAAGCTGGGCGGCGGCGAACTCAATGTATCGTCCGACATCGACCTGATTTATCTCTATCCCGAGGAAGGCAATACCGACGGCCCCAAACCCCTCACCAACCATGAGTTTTTCATTCGCCTCGGGCGCAAGCTCACCGCCGCGCTGTCGGAAAACACCGCCGACGGTTATGTGTTTCGCGTCGATCTGCGGCTGCGTCCGTGGGGCGACTCGGGGCCGTTTGCGATGGGCTTTGCGATGCTGGAAGACTATCTGGTGGCGCAGGGGCGGCCGTGGGAACGCTACGCCTGGATCAAGGCGCGGCCGCTCACCGGTACGCATCACGATGAGCTGATGCAGATCGTGCGTCCCTTCGTCTTCCGCAAATATCTCGATTTCGATGCCTTTGCCGCCATCCGCGACCTGCATGTGCAAATTCGCCGCGAAGTCGCGCGCCGCGAAATGGCGCACAACGTCAAGCTGGGGCCCGGTGGCATCCGTGAAATCGAATTCACCGCGCAAGTGTTCCAGCTGATCCGTGGCGGCAAGATTGCCGCGTTGCGGCAACGGCCGACGCTGACGGTGCTGGCCGAGCTGGCGCAAAGCGGGCTGATGACGGCCGATGCGCAGCAGGAACTCAGCGCCGCCTACGACTTCCTGCGCCGGGTGGAACACCGCCTGCAATATCTGGATGACGCGCAAACCCAGCTGCTGCCGGACGATGCCGAGTCGCAGGCGATGCTCGCCGAGGCAATGGACTTTCCCGACCATGCCGCGCTGATCGCCGCGCTCGACCTGCATCGCCACAAGGTCACGCGCCATTTCGAGCAGGTGTTCGCCGCCCCGCAAACCGACCAGAACAGCCATCCGCTCACGGCAGTGTGCTGCGGCACGGCGGACGCTGCCACGTCCCTCGCCCTGCTGGAAAACGCCGGCTACGCTGATCCGGACAAAGTACTGGTCACGCTCGACAGCTTGCGCCAGCACGCCGCGCGTCTCAGCGAATCAACCCAGCAGCGACTCAACATGCTGCTGCCGCCTGCGCTCGAAATCATCGGCAGCCAGTCCGACCCACAGGCCACGCTGGAACGCTTTGCCGCGCTGATGCAGGCGATTGCGCGGCGCAGCACCTATCTGGCGCTGCTTGGAGAATATCCGGCGGCCCTGCGCCAGCTGGTGCGCCTGCTGGCGGCCAGTCCGTGGGCAGCCAGCCTGATCACACGGCAACCGCAACTGCTCGACGAACTGATCGCGCCGCAGCATCTGATGCAGCTACCCGACTGGGCACAGCTTGGCGCACAACTGCACACCGAGCTCGACGCGCATCCCGGCGACACCGAAGCGCAAATGGACGCGTTGCGGCGCTTCAAGCAGGTGCAGACACTGCGCCTGCTGGCGCAAGACGTGGCGGGCCGGCTCACCCTCGAGGTGCTGTCGGACAACCTGTCCTACCTGGCTGACACGCTGCTCGCCGAAACCCTCGCGCGCTGCTGGGACGGGCTGAAAACCCGCCACCGCGACAGCCCGCTGTTCGCCATCATCGGCTACGGCAAACTCGGCGGCAAAGAACTCGGCTATGCGTCCGACCTCGACCTGGTTTTCCTCTACGACGATGACGACGAACGCGCGCAGGAAATCTATGCCCGCCTCGCCCAGCGCATCAACACCTGGCTCGGCACGCGCACGTCGGCGGGCATGTTGTATGAAACGGATTTGCGGCTGCGCCCGGATGGCGCGTCGGGATTGCTGGTCAGCTCGACGGCGGCCTTCCGCAACTATCAGTTGAACAACGCCTGGACCTGGGAACACCAGGCGCTGTCGCGGGCGCGCTTTGTCTGCGGCGATGTCGCAATCGGCGCAAGCTTCGAGGCCTTGCGCCGCGAGGTGTTATGCATGCCGCGCGATGCGGCCAAACTGCGCGACGAAGTACTGGCCATGCGCGAAAAGATGCATGCGGGACATCGCAATGACAGCACGCTGTTTGATCTGAAACATGATGCCGGCGGCATTGTCGACGTCGAGTTCAGCGTGCAGTACCTGCTGCTGACGCACGCCCATGCCCTCCCTGAACTCAGCGACAACGTCGGCAATATCACCCTGCTCAAACGCGTGGCCGCACTCGGCCTGTTGCCGGATGACATCGCCCTGCCTGCCGCCGCCGCCTATCGCGAGCTGCGCCGCCTGCAGCACCAGATCAAGCTGGCGGGTGCCGAACAGGCGCGGGTCGAAGCGGCAAGCGTGGACGGCTACCCCGCAGCAGTGCGCGCGCTATGGCAGGCGATCTTCCACCCGGCCTAGCCGCACGCCAGCCTCAAGGCAGTCAGCCGAACAAGCCGCTGAAAAACAGGCGAATGCTGTCCCAGACGCGGCGAAAGAATCCGCCCTGCTCGACCGTCTCCAGCGCCACCAGGTCGACCGATTTCAGCACCTTGTCGCCCCGGCGAATTTCCACCTTGCCGACCACGTCGCCCTGCTTCAGCGGCGCGATCAGGGTTGGATTCAGCACAGTCTGCGTGCTGAACTGCGCCGCTTCGCCGCGTGGCATGCTCATGGCCATGTCGGCCTTGACACCCACCTTGACGCTTCTGGCAGCCCCCTTCCAGACCGGCGCCTGAGCCAGCACCTCGCCCTTTTTGTGGAAGGTTTTGGTTTCGTAAAACAAAAAGCCATAACCGAGCAGCTTGGCGGTTTCGGTGGCACGCGCGGCTTCGCTACTGGTGCCGAACACGGCAGCAATCATGCGCTGGTCGTTTTTCTTCGCCGATGCCACCAGGCAATATCCGGCTTCTTCGGTATGGCCGGTTTTCAGGCCATCCACGCCGTCATTGCGCCACAGCAACAGATTACGGTTGGGCTGTTTGATGCCGTTCCACAGAAAATATTTCTGCGCATAAATCGCGTAATGCACGGGGTCGGCGTTGATGATGGCATGCGCCAGAATCGCCATGTCGCGTGCGGTGGAGTAGTGGTCTGGCGCAGGCCAGCCGGTGGCATTCGCGAAGTGGGTGTTGCGCATCCCCAGGCGCTTGGCTTCGGTGTTCATCAGTGAGGCAAAGGCGTCTTCGCTGCCGGCGATATGCTCGGCCAGCGCCACGCTGGCGTCGTTGCCCGACTGGATGACGATGCCATGGAACAGGTCGCTGACCGATACCTGGTTGCCTACCTGGACGAACATCTTCGAGCCCCCCATGCGCCAGGCCTTTTCGCTGATGGTGACCAGATCGCTTTCTTTCAGCTCGCCGCGCTGGATTTTCAGCGTGGCGATATAAGCCGTCATCAGTTTGGTCAGGCTGGCGGGCGGCAAGCGTTCATCGCCCTGCTGGTTGACCAGCACCGCACCGCTGGTTGCATCCATCAACACATAGGATTTGGCGATCAGCGGGGGCGGTGGCGGCACAGCGGCCAGGGCGGAGACGGACGAAAGCAGCAGCAGGGAAACACAGGCACAGCGAGCAAGCAGGGACATGGGCACTCGTAATCGGTTGTGGGTCATGGGTGGGGTGAATCCAGGCGAGAATTTTACCCGCTTGTCGCCATCGACCGAACCTTTTCACGCAGGGCTGCCTGCGTCCCCTTCAATCCGTCATCCGCGCTGCCGCCAGATGCCGGGTGCTGCAGGCCGGAACGAAGGACAGACGGGACGTCATCGGCAGACCCGCAGATCGCCTGCCGGCAGCGCTACAATCTTCACGTTTGGCTCACCCCTTCTTCCCCAGGAACCGTTATCCATGAAAAGCATGCATACGCTGACCCGCCAGATCATGCTGGCGATGATCGCGGGCATTGTCCTCGGCAGCGTGCTCAAGCTGTCCGGTCCGCCGGCCTGGGCGCAGCTTTACCTGGTCGACGGCGTACTCGGCGTGGTGGGGACCCTGTTCGTGTCGGCGCTCAAAATGATGGTGGTGCCGCTGGTGTTCGTCTCGCTGGTGACCGGCGTCACGGCGCTGTCCGACCTGCGCACGCTCGGCCGCATGGGCGCACGAGCGCTGGCGCTCTATCTTGCGACCACGGCAATCGCAGTGACGATCGCCCTCGGCGTGGCCGGTGTCGTCGATCCGGGACAGGGCTTCGACGCCGGCCCATCCAGCGCCAGCTTCACGGGCAAGGACGCGCCACCGCTCACCCAGGTGCTGACCGATCTGGTGCCGACCAATCCGGTGGCGGCGATGGCCGAAGGCAACATGCTGCAGATCATCGTCTTCGCGCTGCTGTTCGGCATGGCGGTGACGATGTCGGGGCAGCGCGGCACCCATGTGCTCAATCTGTTCACCGACCTCAATGTGGTCATCATGCACATGGTCGAGTGGATCATGCGGCTGGCGCCCTACGGCGTATTCGCCCTGATCACCCGCACCTTCGCCAGCCAGGGTCTGGATATCCTGCTGCCGCTGGCGGCGTATTTCCTGACGCTGACGGCTGCGCTGGCGATCCAGATGTTCGGCACCTATCCGCTGCTGCTGCGCGGACTGGCCGGGCTCAACCCGCTCACGTTCCTGAAGAAAATGCGCGACCCGGTCGCCTTCGCGTTTTCGACCGCCAGCTCGGGCGCCACCATTCCGGTGACCCTGCGCACGGTGGAATACCGGCTGGGCGTCAAGAACAGCGCGGCCTCGTTCACCGTGCCGCTGGGCGCCACCATCAACATGGACGGCACCGCGATGATGCAGGGCGTGGCCACGGTTTTCATCGCCAACGTCTATGGCGTCGACCTGTCGCTCACCGATTACCTGATGGTGGTGCTGACCGCCACGCTGGCCTCGGTCGGCACTGCGGCCATTCCGGCAGTCGGCCTCGTCACGCTGACCATGGTGCTGGGCCAGGTCGGCCTGCCGGTCGAAGGCATCGCGCTCATCATCGGCGTCGACCGCCTGCTCGACATGATGCGCACCGCCGTTAACGTCACTGGCGACTGCGCGGTGTCCTGCATCGTCGCCAAGCGCGAGCAGGCATTCGATCAATCGGTCTACGATGACCCTGATGCCGGCTCGGTCGAAGCGGCCACCCATCCTCCCTATTCCACTTCCCCCGCCCCCTGACCATGCTTTATTCCCTGCTTCGATCCGCGCTCTTTTCGCTCGACCCCGAAGACGCCCACGGCTTCACGCTGGCGAGCCTCGATGCCGCCCGCAGCCTCGGCCTGCTCAAGCTGCTGCCACGCGCAACCGCAAAGCCGGTGCATGTGATGGGCATCGATTTCCCCAACGCAGTCGGCCTCGCAGCCGGACTCGACAAGGATGGCGCGCACATCAATGCGCTGGCGGAACTGGGGTTCGGCTTCATCGAAATCGGCACGGTGACGCCGCGCCCGCAATCCGGCAATCCCAAACCGCGCCTGTTCCGGCTGCCTACCGCCGAGGCGCTCATCAACCGCATGGGTTTCAACAACCTCGGCGTCGACAATCTGGTGCGGAATGTTCAGGCAAGCGGATACACCGGCGTGCTCGGCATCAATATCGGCAAGAACAAGGACACTCCCAACGAGCAGGCGGTGGACGATTACCTGGCCTGTCTCGACAAGGTGTATCCGCACGCCCGCTATGTCACGGTGAACATCTCCTCGCCCAACACGCAAAACCTGCGCGAACTGCAAAAGGACGAGGCGCTCGATGCGCTGCTCTCCGCGATCAAGCTGCGCCAGTCCGAACTCGCGCAGCGTCACGGCAAATACGTGCCGATCGCGCTGAAAATCGCGCCTGATCTCGACGAAGCGCAGATCGCCGCGATTGCCGCGCTGCTGATGATGCACCGCATCGACGCGGTGATCGCGACCAACACCACCCTGGCGCGCGATGCCGTCGCCGGCCTGCCCAACGCGGCGGAGAGCGGCGGCCTCTCCGGTGCGCCGGTGCGCGCAGCGTCCACCCAGGTGATCCGCACGCTGGCGCATCACCTGAAGAACGAAGTGCCGATCATCGGCGTCGGCGGGATTTTGTCGGGCAAGGATGCACAAGACAAGATCGCAGCAGGCGCCTCTCTGGTGCAGCTGTATTCCGGACTGATTTATCGCGGACCGGGTTTGATCAACGAATGCGTGAGGCAACTCGGATGATCCTGATGCGGATTTTTTTTGCACTGGCCCTGAACCTGCTGCCGGCCCTAGCTCTGGCCGAGTCACTGCAGCAACCGGTTCTCACCCATTTCCCCCAGCCGGGTCTCAGCCCCGACCAGCTGGGCGTGATCGTCAACGACGACGATCCCGACAGCGTCGCCATCGCTGCGTATTACCTGGAGAAGCGCAGCATTCCCGCAACCAATCTGATTCATGTCCGCTTCAAGCCAGGCAGCAGCACCATGAGCCGCGAGACATTCATCAATATCAAGCGCCGCGTGGACCGCGCCACCCCCAAAACGGTGCAGGCGTTTGCGCTGACCTGGGCGCAGCCCTACCGGGTCGACTGCATGTCGATCACTTCCGCCTTCGCGTTTGGCTTCGATCCGGCGTATTGCGCCAACACCTGCAAGCCCACCCGTCCCAGTCCCTACTTCAACAGCAGCGTGGCACAGCCCTACGCCACCTACAAAATGCGCCCGGCCATGAGTCTGGCCGCCGCCAGCGTGGCCGACGCCAAAAAGCTGATCGATCGCGGTGTGGCGTCCGACCACAGCAACCCGGCCGGTACCGCCTATTTATTGAGCACCTCGGACAAGGCGCGCAATGTGCGCGCAGCCGGGTTCGAGACGTTGCGCATCCAGATGCAAGCCATCATCCCGACCGAAATCGTGCAGGCCGACACGCTCGCCCGCAAACACGACGTGATGTTTTACTTCACCGGCCTCACCCAAGTGCCCGCGCTCGACAGCAACACCTTTTTGCCCGGCGCCATCGGCGACCATCTCACCTCGGCCGGCGGCGTGCTGTTCGGCACCGGGCAGATGAGCAGCCTCAAATGGCTGGAAGCAGGAGCGACCGGCAGCTATGGCGCGGTGATCGAGCCTTGCAATTACCCGAACAAGTTCCCCATCCCCGGTGTGGTCATGGCGCACTATTTAATGGGTGAGACCCTGATCGAGGCGTACTGGAAAAGCGTGCAGATGCCGGGGCAGGGAATTTTCATCGGTGAACCGCTGGCACGCCCGTTTGCTGGCGTGTCGCATCACGTCAGCGAGGCCGGCATGACCGTGTCGGCGCGCCTGATGACGCCCGGGCTTTATGACGTGCAGACCGCACCCTCGATGATCGGTCCCTATCGCACGGTCGCCCGTCTGCCGATCGGCTGGGGCACACGCGAGCTCAAGCTCGGCAAAATTCCACCGGCGTATTACCGCTTCGACCGTCGCGCCGAGGCGACGCCCAAGCCCTAGCGGACTCAAACTTACGCAAGCTTGCATTGCAACCTGAGGCTCGATCCATCATGCACATCGGCATCCCCAGAGAGATCAAGAATCACGAATACCGGGTCGCGCTCAGCCCGGAGGGGGCGCGCGTGCTGACGGAGGCGGGCCACACTGTCAGCGTCGAAACGGGCGCAGGCGCTGCCGCCGGATTTGGCGACGACGCCTATCGCGCCGCCGGCGCAGCCATCGTTGCCACGGCTGCCGAGACCTACGCTGCCGAGCTGGTGGTGAAGGTGAAAGAGCCGCAGCCAGCCGAAGTGGCCGCCCTGCGCAACGGGCAACTGCTGTTCTGCTACCTGCATCTGGCCGCCGCGCCGGAACTGGCGCACGAACTGATGACGCGCGGGGTGACGGCGATTGCCTACGAAACCGTGAGCAAGCCGAGCGGCGCGCTGCCGCTGCTGCAGCCGATGTCCGACATCGCCGGACGGCTGGCGCCGCAGATGGGCGCACTGGGACTGCACAAATCGCATGGCGGCAGCGGCAAGCTGATCACCGGCATTCCGGGTGTGCCGCCCGGGCGCATTCTCATCATCGGTGCCGGTGTGGTGGGCATGAGCGCCGCGCGGGTAGCGGTTGGGCTGGGCGCGCGCGTCACCCTGATCGACCGTCTGGCCGACAGACTCGCACTGGCCGAAGCACAGTTCGGCGCCCGGGTGGAAACGCGTTTTTCCTCGCCCGACGCCATCGCCGACAGTCTGGGGTTCGCCGATATCGTGATCGGCGCCGCGCAGACTCCCGGCCGCCACGCGCCGCGCCTGATCAGCCTTGCTTCGCTGCACCGGATGCCGCCAGGCGCGGTGCTGGTGGACGTGGCCATCGACCAGGGCGGCATTGCGGAAACCTCGCGCCCCACCACCCACAGCAATCCGTTCTTCGTCGCCCACGGTATCGTTCACTATTGCGTCACCAACATGCCCGGCGCCGTGGCGCACACGTCCACCAAGGCGCTCACCCACGCCACCCTGCCCTACGTGCAGGCACTGGCGGCGCAGGGACTGACTGCGCTGGAGACCGATGCAGGACTGAAACAGGGACTGCACGTGCACGCCGGCCGCATCACCCACGCCGGGCTGGCGCAGGACCTGGCGTCGAACTAGCTCAGGGGATGGGCGCTGTCTTCTCCAGCCATTCGCGCCCAAGCACGCCACCTGTTGCATCGAAGCGGTAGATCAGCGGCACCCCGGATGGGATCTCCACCCGCTCCATCGCCTCGGCGCTCAAGCCATCCAGATGCATGACCAGCCCACGCAGGGTGTTGCCGTGGCTGATCACCAGCAGACGGCGCCCGGTGCGTATCCTTGGTAGCAGTACCTCGTGCCAGTACGGCAGGGTGCGCCGCTGACAGTCGCGCAGGCTTTCGCTGGCGGGCAATTGCTCCGGCGCCAGCGCCGCATACCGCGGGTCGAAACACGGATGGCGCGGGTCGTCGCGTTCCAGCGCAGGCGGCGGCGCGTCATAGCCGCGCCACCAGCGGCGTGACGCCACCTCACCCCAGGTCGCGAAAATCTCGCGCTTGTTCATGCCCTGCAGCGCGCCGTAGTGCCGCTCGTTGAGTCGCCAGGTGGCAACGAACGGCACCTCGGGCGCGCCCATTGCGGCCAGCAGCACTTCGGCCGTCTGGCGGGTGCGCTGCAGCACCGAGCCGTGCGCCTCGTCGAAAACAAAACCTGCCTGCGCCAGCCGCCGTCCCGCCGCAACAGCCTCGGCCAGACCCACAGCTGTCAGTGGAATATCGGTCCAGCCAGTGAAGCGATCGGAAAGGTTCCATTCGCTGTGGCCGTGGCGCAGCAACACCACCCAATTTGCTGGCGTATTCATTCCGGCGGCTCCATCAATACGTCTTGCAGATGGTGCCGATCGCCCCACACGTCCAGATGCCAGCCCTGGCCGTCGAAATGGAACCAGTTAAGTGCACAGTTGGGGATCGTGAAATCGCGTGGCGTGTGCAGAGGACGGCCGGTGGCGCGGCGATGCACGATGTCCAGCACGCCGCTGTGGCTCACCGCCGCAATCGTCTGGCCGCTATGGTGCCGCACCAGCCAGTCGATGCCGTCCGCCACCCGCCCGGCAAACTGGCGCAGCGATTCGCCCGTCTCGAAGTCGTAATCCAGGTCGCGCGCCACATAGTGTGCATACGCAGCCGGGTACAACTCAGCTCCCTGCTCGGCGGTGATGCCCTGGAAGATGCCGAAATGGCGCTCGCGCAACTGCGGCAGCAACTTCACGTCCTGCTCCTCGCGCTGCGCCAGCACCCGTGCCGTCTCCAGCGTGCGCGCCAGGTCGCTGCTGTAGATCGCATGAAACCGCTGGTGCGCGGCATTGAACGCCATCGCCAGTGCCTGCGCCCGCCCGGTCTCGTTGAGCGGAACATCGGTATGCCCCTGGATGCGCTTCTCCACATTCCAGTCGGTTTCGCCGTGACGAATGATGCAGACGCGGGTCACAACTGGTTTGGAAACATGTTTCATATCAATTACGTATGAACTGATCTATATAGAGTCTAAATCCCGCACCTGTCAAAAAACAGGAATGACACCTGCATTGGCAATCAAACAATACTGGCTGCACGTTACGCATCCGGCGTGCGACAACTTGACACACTCAAATAAGTAGATATATTTATCTTTATATGTGAATTACATCACCATATTCGCATGTACTAATCGAGTTACTAATCACGGGAGACGTGTATGGAAGCGACAACCTACAACTATAAGGTCGTCCGCCAGTTCGCCATCATGACGGTGGTGTGGGGGATAGTCGGGATGCTGGTGGGGGTCACCCTGGCAGCGCAACTGATCTGGCCGGAACTGACTTACGGTATCGAATGGCTGTCGTATGGCCGTCTGCGTCCGCTGCATACCAATGCAGTGATTTTTGCCTTTGGCGGTTCCGGCTTGTTCGCGGTGTCGTATTACATCGTGCAGCGCACCTGCCAGGTGCGGCTCTGGGCTGAAAAACTGGCCGCCTTCACGTTCTGGGGCTGGATGGCGGTCATCGTGCTGGCCGCAATCAGCCTGCCCATGGGCTACACCAGTTCCAAGGAATACGCCGAACTGGAATGGCCGATCGACATTCTGATCACGCTGGTTTGGGTGGCCTACGCGCTGGTGTTCTTCGGCACCATCGCCAAACGTAAAACCAAGCACATCTACGTGTCCAACTGGTTTTTCGGCGCCTACATCCTGACCATCGCGATCCTGCATATCGTCAACAACGCAGAAATCCCGATTGCCTTCTTCGGCGGTTCCTGGGGCAAGTCCTACTCCGCTTACGCGGGCGTGCAGGACGCCATGGTGCAGTGGTGGTACGGCCACAACGCAGTGGGCTTTTTCCTCACCACGGCCTTCCTCGGCATGATGTATTACTTCATTCCGAAGCAGGCCGGCCGCCCGATTTATTCCTATCGCCTCTCGGTCGTCCACTTCTGGTCGCTCAACTTCATCTACATGTGGGCGGGTCCGCACCACCTGCAGTACACCGCGCTGCCGGACTGGGCGCAAAGCCTCGGCATGGTGTTCTCGCTGATGCTGCTGGCCCCGAGCTGGGGCGGCATGATGAACGGCATCATGACCCTGTCGGGCGCGTGGCACA
>JAHJRA010000035.1:0-21918 GCA_018831045.1 Gammaproteobacteria bacterium
ACAGGTTGAAGCGTTTCAGCAAGGCCTTGTCAGCATCGTTCGTGGCCGTCACATCGGCCTGCAGCAGGACGGCATTTTTCAGGCGCATCTGCACCCTCGCGTCGCTAAAGGTGAAACGCTCCATTTCCTTGCACGAGACGCACCAGTCGGCATAAAAATCCAGCATCACTTCACGCCCAGCGGTTTTGGCCTGCGCCAGCCGTGCATCCAGCGCCGCCACGTCTTTCACTCTCTCGAATGCCAGGCCGTGCGGTTCGGCCGCCATTGCAGTGCCGACGGTTGTTTGTCCTTTGAAGACATCCAGCGGCTGCAGCAGATCACGGCTGCCAGCCAGCATGCCGAGCAGAAGCGCCAAGCCGCCGATCAGCAGCACCACGCCCAGCCCTTTCCACAAGCGAACCCACCCCGACACCTGCGCCGGCAGCGGATCCAGCGCATGCAGGAAAATGGCCGACGCAATCAGCAGCAGCGCCCACAGCAGCATGTTGACCCAGGCCGGAATGATGGGCGAGATCAGGTAGATGGCGATCGCCAGCATCATTACGCCGAAGAAGTACTTCACTGCGTTCATCCAGCCGCCGGCCTTGGGCAATAGCGCGCCCGCCGACAGTCCGACCAGCAGCAGCGGCACGCCCATCCCCAGCGCCAGCACAAATAGCGCCACCCCGCCCAGCGTGGTGTTGCCCGTCTGCGCGATGAAGGCGAGCGCAGCGGCCAGCGGCGGCGCCACGCAGGGGCCGACGATGACGGCGGACAGCGCGCCCATGACGAATACGCCGAGGAAATTGCCGCCTTTCATCTTGTTGGAGGCGTCGGAGAACTTGCTTTGCAGCGCGCTTGGCAGCTGGATTTCGAAGAAGCCGAACATCGACAATGCCAGCAGTACGAAGAGGCCCGCGCCAATACCCAGCGCCCACGGATTCTGCAGTGCGTTGGAAATCAGCGTGCCGGAGAGCGCCGCCGCCACCCCCGCCAGCGCGTAGGTGATCGCCATGCCGAGCACGTAGGCCAGTGCCAGCAGGAAGCCGTGCATCTTGGTCATTTCCCGTTTTTGCCCGGCGATGATGCCCGACAGAATCGGGATCATCGGGAACACGCAGGGGGTGAGCGCAAGCAGCAGCCCAAAGCCGAAGAAGGTCGCGACCACGGCCCAGAAACTGCCGCCTTTCAGCACGCGCGCGATGCGCGAGGTGTCGGATTCGGGTGCGCCTGCAGCTGCTTCGTCGGGCGCGGCGATGACGGCACCCGCAGCGGGCGTCGCTGCATCCGCCGCCAGCGTGAAATTCCGCGTGAGCGGCGGATAGCACACGCCGACCTTTTCGTTGCAACCCTGCCAGCCAGCCTCGATCACCAGTTTTTCGCCGGCGGCCAGGGCGCGCGACAAGGTGAGTGTGGCTACCACATCGTGGTGATACACCTCCATCGGCGTGGGGAAATTGGGGTCGTCCTTGACTTCGCCCGCCGGCAGATCGGCTCGCAGCACCTTCACATCGGCAGGCGATTTGACCACCCAGCCCAACTTGTCGCGATACAGGTACGTGTCGGCGGTGGGGGTGAAATCAAGCCTCACGGTCTGCGCATCAGCCAGCGTTGCCGCAACCAGAAAGGCTTCGTCAGGCGGCAGCAGTTTGGGCATCCCCATGCCGGCCAGACTGCCCAGGCCACCCAGAGCCGAAGCGGGCGAAAGCGATGCCGCCGGCGCCGGTTCGGCAACTGCAGCAGGCAACCGGACCGTCGCGCTGACGGTTTGCGGGGTGTAACACAGACCGGCATCGGCACATCCCTGCGATAGCGTGGTCAGCGTGACCGAAGTGACTCCGGGCGTACGCTGGATCGGCAGGCGGATGCGCAGGTCCTTGCGATAGGTTTCAACCGTGCCGAAATTTTCGTCCTGCTTCACCTTGCCGGCTGGCAGCGCTGGCTGGCCCAGCGTGCCACCCTTCAACTCGAACTTGAACTTGTCGCGGTACATGTAATAGCCATCCGCGATCTGCCAGCGCGCTTCCAGCGTGTTGGCATCGAGCGCCCGCGCCGAAAAGGCAAACGCGGCCTCGGGTTCAAGAAACTCTTCAGCCTGCGCAACCGGGAACAGCGCGACTTGAAAAAGCGCCAACAAGCCCCAGATGATCGACGGTGCGCCGAGTGCGCCCGCCCATTTAATGCTTAACGATTTATTCATGCGGGTCAGTCTCCGTGGCCAGCCAGTCGAGGTAGGCCGGCAAGCCGTGTGTGATGGGTATGGCAATCAGTTCAGGTACGTCGTAAGGATGCTGGCTGCGAACAATCTGTTCAACCAGCGGATAATTTGCCACGCTGGTTTTGATCAGCAGCGGGATTTCTGCCGCCGTTTCCAGCCTGCCCTGCCAGCGGTAAATAGAGCGGCAGGGCGCCAAAACGTTCACGCAGGCTGCTGCCCGGCGATCGATCAAGGCCGTCGCGAGCGTTTCCGCGCTCGCCGCATCGGGTAAATTCGTCAAGACTAACAAAGGTTCCATGTCATGCGCTTTAGTTGGATTGTGCTACTGCTGTTGTCATTTCCCGTGCTTGAGGCCATCGGCATTTTCTGGATGAGCAGCTTCATCGGCGGCTGGGTGCTGCTGTGGCTGCTGCTCGCAGCCATCGCCGGCGTCATGCTGATCCGCGTCGAACGGGTGGCCTGGAGCGCGCGCATCCTGTTCTCGGTACAGTCGGGCGCCAATCCAATGGCGTCGCTGTTTGCCTCGGGTCGCATTCTCCTCGCGGGCGGGCTGCTTGTCTTCCCCGGCTTCATCAGCGATGCCATCGCACTGGTGCTGCTGCTGATGCCCGGCAGCTGGGGCAAACGCCGTGCGGACCCCATGCGTTCGGCCAATGACGACATACTGGAAGGCGAATTCAAACGCGAGCCGGACGACCGGCTGCGCTAATTCTCGCAACTCAAGCAAAGGGCAAGCGCAGGCTTGCCCTTTTTCATGTGGCTGTAGCGGAGCTGGCTTTATACTTGGCGCGCGTTTTGCAGACTCCCTGACATTCCATTCAGACCGCTCCCATGCATTCCAAGCTCGAAATTCTCATCCTCGCCGCTGGCAAGGGCACCCGCATGCGCTCCGATCTGCCCAAGGTATTGCATAAACTGGCGGGCAAGCCCCTGCTGGGACACGTGGTCGATAACGCCCATGCGCTTGGCGCCTCTCAGACCTGCGTCGTCTATGGCTTTGGCGGCGAGGCCGTGCCGCAGGCACTGGCTGACGACAAGCTGACGTTTGTGTTGCAGGCCCAACAGCACGGCACCGGCCACGCAGTGCAACAGGCGCTGCCCGCACTGGCCGACGACAGCGTGACGCTGATACTGTACGGCGATGTGCCGTTGACCCACACCGCCACCCTGCAGCCACTGGTGACAGCGGCGCGGGCGGGCAAACTGGGGCTGCTGACGGTGACGCTGGCCGACCCCACTGGCTATGGCCGCATCGTGCGCGAACACGGAAAAGTCACCCGCATCGTCGAACACAAGGACGCGACCGATGCCGAGCGCGCCATCGCCGAAGTCAACACCGGCATACTCGCGGTGACCACCCGCCACCTCAAGCAATGGATCGCCACCCTGAAGAACGACAACGCCCAGGGCGAGTATTACCTGACCGACATCATCGCGCAGGCGGTGGCCGACGGCGTCGCCATCGAAACCCATCAACCGGCCCACGAGTGGGAAGTCCTTGGCATCAACAGCAAGGCGCAGCTGGCCCAGCTTGAACGTATCCACCAGAACGAAATCGCGCAGGCGCTGCTGGAATCCGGCGTCACGCTGATGGATCCGGCACGGCTCGATGTACGCGGTGCATTGAGCTGCGGCCGCGACGTGGCGATCGACGTCAACTGCGTATTCGAAGGCCGGGTGCTGTTGGGCGACGGCGTGCAGATCGGCGCAAACTGCGTGCTGCGCAACGTGACCGTGGCAGCAGGTACGCGAATCGATGCCTTCACCCTGATCGACGACGCCGCAATCGGCGAAATCAACCGGCTCGGACCGTTCACGCGCATACGCCCCGGCACCACGCTGGCGCGCGATGTCCACGTCGGCAATTTCGTCGAAATCAAGAACAGCCAGATCGACGACGGCTCCAAGATT
Organism: Gammaproteobacteria bacterium; assembly: GCA_018831045.1. Taxonomy (GTDB): domain Bacteria; phylum Pseudomonadota; class Gammaproteobacteria; order Burkholderiales; family Thiobacillaceae; genus Thiobacillus. The sequence goes on from JAHJRA010000035.1 coordinate 4,109, forward strand.
GGGCATCTGTCCTACATCGGCGACACCACAATGGGCAAGCAGGTCAACATCGGCGCCGGCACCATTACCTGCAACTACGACGGCGCCAACAAGCACCGCACCATGATCGGGGACGATGTGTTTGTCGGCTCGGACACGCAATTGGTGGCACCGGTCACAGTCGGTAATGGCGCGACGCTGGGCGCCGGCACCACGCTGACCAAGGACGCCCCGGCTGGTGAACTCACGCTGTCACGGGCAAAGCAGACGACCATTCCGGGCTGGACACGCCCGCTCAAACTCAAAAAGGAAAGCTGAATATGTGCGGCATTGTCGGCGCGGTTGCGCAACGTAACGTGGTTCCCATTTTGCTGGAAGGCCTGCGGCGGCTGGAGTATCGCGGCTACGATTCGGCCGGGCTGGTCATCGTCAACGGCGGCCTGCAGCGGGTGCGCAGCGTCGGCCGCGTCGCGTCGCTGACCGCGGATTGCGCGGCGCAGCAGGTGCACGGCCATCTCGGCATCGCCCACACGCGCTGGGCCACCCACGGCGCGCCGTCGGAAGCCAACGCCCACCCGCATGTCAGCGGCAGCCTCGCGGTAGTGCACAACGGCATCATCGAAAACCACGAAGCGCTGCGCAGCCGGCTCAAGACCGCCGGCTTCGCTTTCACTTCGGAAACCGACACCGAAGTCATCGCCCACCTGATCGAACTCTACTACCGCCAGTCGAAAGACCTGCTCGCCGCCACCCGCGCGGCGGTGGCCGAACTCGAAGGCGCCTATGCCATCGGCGTGGTGAGCGAAGCTTCACCCAACCGCCTGATCTGCGCCCGCAGGGGCAGCCCGTTGCTGATTGGGCTGGGAATCGAGGAAAACTTCATCGCGTCCGATGTTTCGGCATTGTTGCCGGTCACTCAACGCGTAATGTATCTGGAAGAGGGCGATGTCGCCGATATCGGCCTGCTCTCGGTTCAGGTGTACGACGCGGCGGGCAAGCCTGCCGACCGCAGCGTGCATATTTCCGAACTGTCGGCCGACATGGCCGAGCTCGGCACCTACCGCCACTTCATGCAGAAGGAAATCCACGAACAGCCGCGCGCCCTGACCGACACGCTGCTGATCGCCGTGGCGCAGGATCACATCCAGCCCGAATGGTTCGGTTTCGACGCCGCCGAAGTGCTGGGCAAGGTCAACGCGGTGACCTTCCTCGCCTGCGGCACCAGCTACCACGCAGCGAAGGTAGCCACTTACTGGCTGGAAGAAATCGCGGGTATCCCGGCACGTGCCGAAATCGCCAGCGAATACCGCTACCGTACGTCGGTGCCGAACCCCGACGCCTTGATCGTCACCATTTCGCAGTCCGGCGAAACTGCCGACACCCTGGCCGCGTTGAACCATGCCAAATCGCTCGGCCAGAACAAGACGCTGACCATCTGCAACGTACCGGAGTCCGCCCTCACCCGCGCCTCTAGGCTCAAATTCCTGACGCGTGCCGGCCCCGAAATCGGCGTCGCCTCGACCAAGGCGTTCACCACCCAGCTGGCCGGCCTGTTCCTGCTGACGCTGGTGCTGGCCAAGCTGCGCGGCAAGCTGACGCCGCTGCAGGAAACCGCCCACCTCACCGCATTGCGCGGCCTGCCGAACAAGGTGCAGCAGGCGCTGGCGCTGGAACCGCAGGTCGAAGCCTGGTCACAGCGCTTTGCCAACAAGCATCACGCGCTGTTCCTCGGCCGCGGCGTGCATTACCCGATCGCGCTCGAAGGCGCGTTGAAGCTGAAGGAAATCTCCTACATCCACGCCGAAGCCTATCCCGCCGGCGAGCTCAAGCACGGCCCGCTGGCGCTGGTGGATGAAGACATGCCGGTCATCACCATTGCGCCCAACGACCAGCTGATCGAGAAGCTCAAATCGAATATGCAGGAAGTGCGCGCGCGCGGCGGCGAACTGTATGTGTTCGCCGACGGCGACGTGCATATCGAGGAATCGGCCTTCGTCCACGTCATCAAGCTGCCCGGTGGCCACAACGGCGCGCTGTCGCCGATTCTCCACACCATCCCGCTGCAGCTGCTGTCGTATCACGCCGCCCTGCAAAAAGGCACCGACGTCGACAAGCCGCGCAATCTGGCCAAGTCCGTTACCGTCGAGTAAACCGGACTTCACCGACGCGGCGTTGCCCATTCGGCGACGCCGTTTTTATTGCGGCCGGGCTGACAAGCATCTGCCAGCTCTTGGCACTTAAATTGCTTGTCTTTTGGGTCACGAGCGCATTTCAGGCAATCCGCCCGAAATCCGCTCCAGCTTGTCTCAATTCAAATCCATTGGAACAACCATGAAAAAAATACTGCTGTCCCTGATGTTAACCAGCGCAATGGCCGCTTCCGCCAGTGCTCACGCGAGCCTTCTTTTCGCAGACAACTTCAATGCCGAAACCCGCGCGCTGAATGCCTCGCTGACCAACTGGACGGTCAGCAATGGCAGCATCGACGTGATCGGCACCGGTTATTTTGATTTTTATCCCGAAAAGGGCAACTTCCTCGACCTCGACGGCAGTACCCGCAATGCAGGCAAGATCACGACCCACACCGCCTTTTCACTGAACCCCGGCGTCACCTACCTGCTCTCGTTTGACCTCGGCAGTTCGAAGTATGGGGACACCAACAGCGTCAACGTATCCCTCGGCAATTTCAGCGAAATCTTCACCCTGGCACCCAACGCAGGCTGGCAGCAGTTCACCCGCTCCATCACCGTGCTGAGCGGGATGTCGTCCAACCTTTCGTTCGACCATGCAGGAGGAGACAACATGGGGCTGATGCTGGACAACGTCAGCGTGACCGCTGTGCCTGAAGCCGAAACCTACGCACTGATGCTGGCCGGCCTCGGCCTGATAGGCTTTTCGGTTCGCCGTCGCGTCCGCTGACAACTCGCGGCATGCATGAAAACGGCGGCCCGAGGGCCGCCGTTTTTGTTTAAGACAATCTGCTCAATGCCGCTTGTGGTCTTCCTTCAGCGCCAGGGTGGCGACCTGAACCCGGTTCTTCAAACCGAGTTTTTCCATGATGTTGCGCAGATGATTGCGCACCGTGTTTTCCGACAGGGTCAGTTTGTAGGCAATGACCTTGTTGGACAGGCCTTCCTTCACGTAATTGACGATGTCCATTTCGCGTGCAGTAAGCGCGGCCAGGGCGTTGGAGTTGAGTTCGCCGCGCGCCATTTTCTGCATGATGGCGAGCGGGAAGCTGCTCTGGCCTTCGCATACGCTGCGGATCGCGGCGAGCACCCGGTCCGGTTCGCTGGACTTGACGACATAGCCATCGACGCCGGATGAAATGGCTTCGGAAATCTCTTCGTCGGAGTCGGCAATGGTGAGCATGATGACCTTGATGCCGAGGTCGCGCAGCTCGGACACCAGATCCAGGCCGTCGGCGTCAGGCAGCGAACGATCCAGCAGGGCCGCATCGGCGCGGTTGCCCGCTTCCAGCCAGGCACGCAATTCGGCAGCGTTGGCGTGTTGCGCAATCAGCTTGAGGTCGGGCTCTTGCTGGATGTAGCCCGCCACGCCCATGCGCAGCAGCGGGTGGTCGTCGATCAGGATGATATTCAATGGACTGGGCATCACATCTCCGGTTGTCTTTGTTATGGCGCGTTCAGGTTGGCAGGCCTCGCGGCTTGCGCGGCGCTTTTTCGAATAATGCATCATAGACCCGAACCGGCAGCCATTTCAGCACCTGCGCGACCCCGGCCATTTGCCAGGGAATCACGCTGTGCGGTCGGCGCCTGGCAATGCATCGCGCAACTTTGGCGGCGGCGGTCGCAGCGCTCATCTTGAACGGCATGGGATAAGGGTTGATCTGGGTCATCGGGGTGTCGATATAGCCCGGCGCCACGGTCACGACGGCGATACCGTGGCGCTTCAGTTCCAGCCGCAAGGCTTCGAGATACACCGTGGCAGCGGCTTTCGACGCTGAATACGCGCTGCCGCCCGGCAGGCCCCGCACCCCCGCCACACTGCTGATGCCGCACAGCACCCCGCCGGTTTGCGGCCGCCCCGCCCGCATCGATGCAATAAACGGCGCAAAGGTATGCACCAGCCCCAGCACATTGGCATCCATTACGGCGCGAAACACCTCGGCATCGGCGGCTTCTTCGGTCAGTGTGCCGACGCTGATGCCCGCTGCGGCGATGATGATATCGGGTGTGCCGATGGCGTCGAGGAACCCGGTTGCCGCCGCCTGCATGGCGGCGGCATCACGAACATCGGCAAGGAAAGTGCGGGCATCGAGGCCATGCGCAACAGCGGCCAGCGCGTCAGCCTTGCGGCCCACCAGGCCCAGTTGCGCACCCTGGGCGCCGTAATGCCGTGCCAGCGCAGCACCGAGCCCTGAACTGGCGCCGGTGATGAAGACCTTGAGACGGCATTCAGACGACATCGTTTACCCGCATGGCGGCAAAGCCGACGAACCCCTCAAGGACTCCGATCCACGATGGGCCAAAGCCCATGTGGCGTCATATGCGTCAACAACTACGCTCACGGTACGGATTTTTTGCTGCGGCGCTCGGCGCGTGCCTTGACGATGAGCTGGTCGAGCACCTCGTACAAACGTTTTTCGGTTTGCGTCATCGACTGCGCGGTCAAATACTTGCCGTCGATAATGAAAGTCGGCACGCCGGTAATGCCATAGGCCGTTGCCAAGCGACCACCCTGCATGGCTTTGGACTGAGTGGAGAACGATTGATAGATCGCCTCGAACTTCTTGCGATCCACCCCTTGCCTGGCGATCCAGGGACCCAGCACAGCCAGGTCGTCGAGGTTGATTCGCTCGATGTTGTAGGCGTCGAACACCTTGCTGTTCAGGCGTGCGATTTGCCCCATCTGCTCCAAGGTATAAAACAGTTTGGCGGCAGGCATCCAGTCTTCACGAAACACTGCAGGCACACGTCGAATCTGCGCATCCTTGGGCAAGGTCTTCAGCCAGGTATGCAGGCTGGGTTCAAGCTGGAAGCAGTGCGGACAGCGATACCAGAAAAACTCCAGCACTTCGATTTTATTGCCGGTTGCAAGCGGCTGCGGGGATTTCACCGCGACGTAATCGTGGCCTTCGAATGCTGCGTCCGGAGCGGCCAGGGCAGGCTGCAACAGAGCTGAAAAGGACAATACAGCGGCGGCGCATAACGCCAGAGTGCGGGCAAACATCAAGGCTTCTCCTGGGGAACGGGGGTTTCTTTGACCAGCGTGGAAGGGATATTGTTCTGCGTCAGCAGACTGCGGGTGGAATCAACTTCGTCAATGACGTGGAACGGCCCGACGCGCACACGATGAAACATGCCCTTGTCGGCCACTTCAGTGGTCTGGATTTCGGCCTCGACGCCCAGCATTGCCAGCTGAGCTTTCAGGTTGTCGGCATCGTCCGCATTCTGGAAGGCACCCGCCTGCAGGTAATACAAAGTGGCGGCACGCGTTGTGGCCGGCGGCTGCGGCAATTCGCTCGGTGCATCGCCCGGCAACACTTTGTAGAAATCGAAGCTCGGAGCGGTTTCAGGCGTGGCCGCAGTTTCGGGTGTGGCGGAAGGCGCGACTTCAACTGCGGCGGGCGAAGTGGGCGTCGCTTCCGGGCTGGACGGGGCGGATTTGAATGGGTTATTGCCCGTGACCCACAAGGCCACGCCGACGGCGAGCACTGCGCCGACACTGACGCCGATCAGCACCCCGGTAAATACCGGGCTGCCGCCAGAACGTCTGGATTTATTGGGTGCAGATCTTGCCATGTTTACATTTTCTCCGGGGCAGATACGCCCAACAAGGCCAGCCCGTTGACAATCGTGATGCGGGCGGCATCCGCCAACGCCAGCCGGGCCAGCCTGATTACGGCATCGTCGACCAGAAATTTGTCGGCGTTGTACCAGGCATGGAAATCACCCGCCAGCGTTTGCAGGTAATGGACCAGCAGATGCGGAGCGAGTTCGCGCGCAGCCGTGGCAACGGTTTCGGGATATTCGGCCAGACGCTGCATCAACGCCAGTTCGTGGCTGCTCGCAAGCGGCGCAAGATCGGCGCTGGCGAGCGTGGCCGCATCGCCCCCCCACTCTTCGAACACCCGGCAGATCCGCGCGTGAGCGTATTGCACGTAGAACACCGGATTGTCATTGTTTTTGGCAACCGCCAGATCGACATCGAAGCTGTATTCCGTGTCGGCCTTGCGGCTGAGCAGAAAGAAGCGCACCGCGTCCTTGCTGGTCCAGTCGATGAGATCGCGCAGGGTGACGTAGCTGCCCGCGCGCTTGGAAATTTTCACTTCCTCGCCGCCGCGCATCACACGGATCATGGTGTGTAGCAGGTAGTCGGGATAACCCGCGGGAATGCCTTCGCCAACCGCCTGCAAGCCCGCGCGCACGCGCGCAATGGTGCCGTGGTGGTCGGTGCCCTGGATGTTGATTGCACGGGTGTAGCCACGCTCCCATTTGGCCAGGTGGTAGGCCACGTCCGGCACGAAATAGGTGTAGGTACCGTCGGACTTTTTCATCACGCGGTCTTTGTCGTCGCCATAGTCGGTGGTGCGCAACCACAGCGCGCCGTCCTGCTCGTAGGTCTTGCCAGCGGCGATCAGCTTGTTGACCGTGGCTTCAACGCGACCGCTGGTGTACAGGCTCGACTCCAGATAATAGTGGTCGAAGCGCACTGCAAACGCCTGCAAATCCAGATCCTGCTCATGCCGCAAGTACGCCACCGCAAACTGGCGGATCGAATCCAGATCGTTGACATCGCCCGACGCGGTAAATTCACGGTCGTCGGCATGCACGGTTTTCTTCGCCAGAAAATCGGCCGCGATGTCGGCAATGTAGTCGCCGTTGTAGGCCGACTCCGGCCAGCCGGCATCGCCCGGATTCACGCCGCGCGCACGTGCCTGCACGCTGTTGGTCAAGGTTTGAATCTGCACGCCGGCGTCGTTGTAATAAAACTCGCGGCACACCTCCCAGCCCTGCGCCTCAAACAGATTGCACAGTGCATCGCCGAGCGCAGCCTGGCGGCCATGACCCACATGCAGCGGCCCGGTCGGGTTGGCAGAAACGAACTCGACCAGCGCCTTGTGCCCAGCGCCTGCATCGCCACGACCAAAGCCTGCCCCTGCCGCACGGATCGTCGGCACGATGCCATGCCAGGCAGCCGGGGTGAGGTAGAAATTGATGAAGCCGGCCCCCGCAATGTCGGCTTTGGCAACCAGGGGCGAAGCTGGCAGCGCATTCAGAATCAGTTGCGCCAGTTCACGCGGATTGCGCTTCAGCGGCCGCGCCAGCTGCATCGCGGCATTGCTGGAAAAATCACCATGGGCGGCGTTTTTCGGGCGTTCGAGTTCGAGGGTGAGCACGGTGTCGGGTGCCACCTCGGCCAGTGCGTCCTGCAGCAGGGTAACGAGTGAATCTTTGAGCGAAAAACGGTGGGACATGCGGACGGAGACGCGTTACGTCGCCTCGGGTTTGCGAATGAGAAGCGGGATTATAGCGCTGCGTCATGCGGGCGCGGGTGCCCCACCGCACACAGGCCGGGTCCTTCATCGGCTGCTTCGACACGCTTCAGCCCGCGCCGGATTGGGCTGCCCGTATGCTACATTCCGCCCGATGCAGGCGCGTTACCCGTCCACGACGCCGTCGGACGATCTAGAATCGCACCCGGCTGTCGCGGCTGACTGGATGCGATCCTTGCACCGGCCCGGGCGACAGCGAGAAGCAGACTTCATATAAGACTCATGGATATATTCCTGCAGCAACTCATCAACGGCCTGGTGCTGGGCAGCGTCTACGCACTGGTCGCGCTGGGCTACACCATGGTGTACGGCATTCTTGAACTGATCAATTTTGCCCATGGCGAAATCACCATGATGGGCGCGATGGTGTCGCTGGCGGCGATCGGCGCGCTGGCCATGGCCGCGCCCGGTTTGCCGGGCGGGGTGATTTTGCTGGCCGGGCTGGCGGTGGCCATTCCGGTCTGCATGGCACTGGGGATGCTGATCGAACGCGTCGCCTATCGCCCACTGCGCAACGCGCCACGTCTGGCGCCCCTGATTACCGCCATCGGTGTGTCGATCATTTTGCAGAACATCGCCATGCTGATCTGGGGCAAGCAGTACATCCCGTTCCCGGCGATTCTGCCGCAAGGTCGCCATGACATTCTTGGCGCGACCATCAGCGATACCCAGATTGCGATTCTGCTGCTGGCACTGCTGATCATGCTGGCGCTGATCCTGATGGTGCAGAAATCCCGTCTCGGCCGCGCCATGCGCGCAACCGCACAGTCACGCCAGGTGGCGAGCCTGATGGGCGTGGACGTCAACCGGGTAATCGCCTCAACTTTCATCATCGGCTCCGCCCTGGCCGCGATCGCAGGCGTGATGGTGAGCGCGTATTACGGTCTGGCGCACTACTACATGGGCTTCCTGCTCGGCCTCAAGGCGTTTTCAGCGGCAGTGCTGGGCGGCATCGGCAACCTCGGCGGAGCGATGCTGGGCGGGCTGTTGCTGGGGCTGATCGAATCGTTTGGCGCAGGCTATATCGGCGACCTCACCGGCGGCTTCCTCGGCAGCCATTACCAGGATGTGTTCGCGTTCTTCGTGCTGATCGCGGTGCTGGTATTCCGCCCGCAGGGCTTGTTGGGCGCGCGGGTGGTCGAACGTGCTTAACGCCAGCCTGCTGCGTTCGCGCTGGTTCAGCTTCGGCCTGCTGGCTTTGGGGCTGGCGCTGCTGCCTTTTCTGATCGACGCCGGGCTGGGACGCTCGTGGGTCCGCCTGCTCGACCTGGCGCTGTTGTACGTGGTACTGGCGCTGGGACTGAACATCGTGGTTGGTTATGCCGGCCTGCTCGATCTTGGCTACGTCGCGTTTTATGCGCTCGGCGCCTACGTCTACGCCTGGCTCGCCAGTCCGCATTTCGGTCTGCATTTGCCGTTCTGGGCCATCCTGCCGCTGGGCGCCGCACTTGCCGGGCTGTTCGGCGTCTTGCTCGGTGCGCCCACGCTGCGGTTGCGCGGCGACTATCTCGCCATCGTGACGCTGGGCTTTGGCGAAATCATCCGCATTTTCATGAACAACCTCAATGCGCCGTACAACCTCACCAACGGCCCGCAGGGCATCAACCTGATCGACCCGATCCGGCTTGGCGGCGCCAGCCTGAGCCAGCCGCTCACCGTGTTCGGTTATACCTTCAGCGGCGCTCACCTCACCTATTACTTTTTTCTGCTGTTGGTGATGGCCGTCATTTTCATCTCGATGCGGCTGGAGAATTCGCGCATCGGCCGCGCCTGGGTGGCTATCCGCGAAGACGAAATCGCCGCCGCCGCGACCGGCATCAACACCCGCAATCTCAAGCTGCTGGCGTTCGCCATGGGCGCCACCTTCGGCGGCCTGGCGGGCGGCCTGTTCGCCAGTTTCCAGGGGTTCATCAGCCCTGAATCGTTCAACCTGATGGAGTCGATCATGATTCTGTGCATGATCGTGCTCGGGGGCATGGGGCATATTCCCGGCGTGATTTTCGGCGCGCTGCTACTCACGTTGTTGCCTGAGGCGCTGCGCTACACCGGTGACTGGCAACGCAGCGTGTTTGGCCAGATCTACATCGACCCGGCGGATTTGCGCATGCTGCTGTTCGGCATCGCGCTGGTGGCGGTGATGCTGTATCGCCCTGCCGGACTGATCCCCTCGGCACGCCGGCGCCAGGAATTCGCTGACGCCAAAACATGAGCGCGTTGCTGACTGTTTCTGGCGTAAGCAAGGCCTTTGGCGGCTTGCAGGCCCTGTCCAACATTACGCTGAGCGTGAACGCCGGCGAAATTTTTGGCCTCATCGGCCCCAACGGCGCAGGCAAAACCACCCTGTTCAATACGCTCACCGGCCTCTATACGACCGACTCGGGCGAGGTTCACCTTAAAGACAGCCAGCAGCGCGAACACCGCCTCAACAACCGCGCGCCGCATCAAGTGCTGAAAGCCGGTCTGGCGCGCACCTTCCAGAACATCCGCCTGTTTGCCGAAATGACCGCGCTCGAAAATGTGCTGGTCGGCCGCCATGCGCGCACCGCTAGCGGCGTCATCGGCGCGGTACTGCGCCTGCCCGCTACCCGCCGCGAAGAAGCCGACTCGCATGCGCGCGCCCGTGCCTTGTTAAAGCGCGTGGGCATTGAGCAGCATGCCGACCGGCTGGCGAAAAACCTGCCCTATGGTGACCAGCGGCGACTCGAAATCGCCCGCGCGCTGGCGACCGAACCGAGCCTGTTGGCACTTGACGAACCCGCCGCCGGGATGAACCCGGCCGAGCGCAGCGCACTGCGCGAACTGCTGCTGCAATTGCAGGCCGATGGCCTGACCCTGCTGTTGATCGAACACGATGTGAAACTGGTCATGGGCCTGTGCACCCGGCTCGCCGTGCTCGACTACGGCGTGAAAATTGCCGAAGGCACACCCGATGTGGTGAGCCGCGATCCCAAGGTCATTGCGGCGTACCTGGGGGACGAGGCGATATGACGCCCCTGCTGAGTGTCAGCCAGTTATCCGTCGCCTACGGCGGCATCCAGGCCGTGCGCAATCTCAGCCTTGAGGTGGCTCAGGGCGAAATGGTCTGCCTCATCGGTGCCAACGGCGCCGGCAAGACCTCCACGCTTAAAGCCCTGAGCGGCCTCATCGCAGCGCAGTCTGGCAGCATTCAATTGGATGGCCAGCCGCTCAGCGGGCTGCCCGCGCACGCCATCGCACGGCGCGGCATGGCCTTGGTGCCGGAAGGGCGCGGCGTGTTCCCGCGCATGTCGGTGGCCGAAAACCTGATGATGGGCGCGTACATCCGCACCGACCGCGCCGCGATCGCCCACGACCTCGATCAGGTTTACAGCTTGCTGCCGCGTCTGACCGAGCGCCGTACCCAGCCCGCCGGATTGCTGTCCGGCGGCGAACAGCAAATGCTGGCACTGGCGCGCGCGATGATGGCGCGCCCGCGCCTGTTGTTGCTCGACGAGCCGAGCATGGGACTGGCGCCGCTGATGGTGCAGGCGGTGTTCGACATCATTCGCCGGATTGCGGCAAGCGGCGTCGCCGTGTTGTTGATCGAGCAAAATGCCCATTTAGCACTCAAAACCTGCGCCCGTGGTTATGTGCTCGAAACCGGGATGATTACCCTCAGCGGCAACGCCACAGAGCTTGCCGCCAACCCGGCAGTACGGCACGCCTACCTGGGCGAAGCCTGAGCCAAACCAAGCGAACGCCAAATTACACCCGACACGCCGGCTTCATCCCATAAGCCCTTCCGCCCCGCGAATAAAAACATTTGAATCTCCGGCGGCTGGCACGGCACGCATACAAGACCGCGTAAGCCCCGGATAGCCAAGCCTTTTCCATGCTTCGGCCGTCAGCTTGCCTCCGTCAGGCTTGCTGACGGATAATTGAGGTTTTACGTAGTCTGCCCAAGCTGTCTTCCGACCGCTTTCCGGGCGATTGCCGAAGCCAGTTTTTTCTAGCCATAAGGGAACGCAATGCCTACCCGTAACGACCTTGCCAATGCCATCCGCGCGCTTGCGATGGATGCCGTCGAAAAAGCCAAATCCGGTCACCCCGGCGCCCCCATGGGCATGGCTGAAATTGCCGAAACACTGTGGAATCACCACATGCGCCACAACCCGGCCAACCCGAAATGGGCAGATCGCGATCGCTTCGTATTGTCGAACGGCCACGGCTCGATGCTGATTTATGCCTTGCTGCACCTGACTGGCTATGCCCTGTCGATTGAAGACATCAAGCAATTCCGCCAGCTGCATTCCAAAACCCCGGGCCACCCGGAATACGGCTATGCACCCGGCATTGAGACCACGACGGGTCCGCTCGGCCAGGGCATCACCAATGCGGTTGGCATGGCCATGGCCGAAAAAATGCTCGCCGCTGAATTCAACAAACCCGGCCACACCATCGTCGACCACCACACCTACGCGTTCATGGGCGACGGTTGCATGATGGAAGGCATCTCGCACGAGTCCTGCGCGCTGGCTGGCACCTGGAAACTGAACAAACTGATCGCCTTCTGGGACGACAACGGCATTTCAATCGACGGGCACGTCGAGAACTGGTTTACCGACGACACGCCCAAGCGTTTCGAAGCCTACGGCTGGAACGTCATCGCCGGCGTTGACGGCCATGACGTCGTCGCCCTCGAAGCGGCGATCCAGAAGGCCAAGGCCAGCACCGACAAGCCGACGCTGATCTGTTGCAAAACCGTCATCGGCAAGGGTTCGCCCAACAAGGAAGGTACGCACGACGTTCATGGTGCAGCGCTCGGCCACGACGAAATCGAAGCCACCCGCAAGCACATTGGCTGGAATCATCCGGCATTCGAAATCCCTGCTGACATCTATGCCGGCTGGGACGCCAAGACCAAGGGTCAAGGCCTGGAAACGCTGTGGAACAACAAGTTCGCCGAATACAAGGCCGCGTTCCCGGCTGAAGCTGCCGAGTTCGAGCGCCGCATGAAGGGCGAACTGCCTGCCAATTTCAAGGCGCACGTCGCTGAAAAACTGGCGGCCATCAACACCAAGGCGGAAACTGTCGCCACCCGCAAGGCATCGCAAATTGCGATCAATGCGCTGGCACCTGCGCTGCCCGAGTTCCTCGGCGGCTCGGCCGACCTCACCGGCTCCAACCTCACCAACTGGGAAGGCTGTCACACGGTTCGCCACAGCAACCCCGGCAACTACATCAGCTACGGCGTGCGCGAATTCGGCATGGCCGCGATCATGAACGGCATGGCGCTGCACGGCGGCCTGCTGCCGTTCGGCGGCACCTTCCTGATGTTCTCGGAATACTCGCGCAACGCCATCCGCATGGCCGCGCTGATGAAGCAGCGCGTGATCCACGTGTTCACCCACGACTCGATCGGCCTCGGCGAAGACGGCCCGACCCACCAGCCAGTGGAGCAGACCGCCACACTGCGCATGATCCCCAACATCGACGTCTGGCGTCCCTGCGATACCGTCGAAACCATGGTTGGCTGGGCTCACTCGGTCGAACGTACCGACGGCCCCACCTGCCATATCCTCAGCCGCCAGAACCTGCCGTTCATGGCGCGCGACGCCGCCACCCTGGCCAACATCGCCAAGGGCGGTTACGTGCTGAAAGACGCTGCAGGCGCCAAGGCCATCATCATCGCCACCGGCTCCGAAGTCGAACTGGCCATGAAGGCCGCTGATGCCTTGGCTGCCGATGGCGTGCCGGTTCGCGTGGTATCGATGCCGTCCACCAACACCTTTGATCGCCAGGACGCTGCCTACAAGGCCAGCGTGCTGACCAAAGGCCTGCCGCGCGTGGCGGTCGAAGCCGGTGTCACCGACTTCTGGCGCAAGTACGTCGGTCTGGAAGGCGCAGTGATCGGCATCGACAGCTTTGGCGAATCCGCCCCGGCACCGGCGCTGTTCAAGCACTTCGGCATCACCAGCGAGGCAGTGGTCGCAGCAGTTAAAAGCGTGCTGTAAAGCCCGTTGATCGCGAAGGCACGCGAAGTTTTCTTCGCGTGCCTTCGCGGCCTTAGCAGATAAAAAACTTTTGATTTTTTGTTTAGGAGACTGAGAAATGGCAATTAAAGTAGGCATCAACGGATTTGGCCGCATCGGCCGCATGGCGTTCCGCGCAATCGCCAAGGATTTCCCCGAAATCGAAGTGGTCGCGATCAACGACCTGCTCGACCCCGACTACCTGGCTTACATGCTGAAATACGACTCGGTGCATGGCCGTTTCAATGGCGACGTGTCGGTCAGCGGCAGCAACCTGATTGTCAACGGCAAGACCGTTCGCCTGACCGCCGAGCGCGATCCGGCCAACCTGAAGTGGAACGAAGCAGGCGCCGACATCGTGATCGAATGTACCGGCTTCTTCCTCGACGACGAGACCTGCCAGAAGCACATTGCTGCCGGCGCAAAGAAAGTCGTGATGAGCGCCCCGTCCAAGGACGCGACCCCGATGTTCGTGTACGGCGTCAACCACGACACCTACGCCGGTCAGGCCATCGTGTCCGCCGCCTCCTGCACCACCAACTGCCTGGCACCCGTTGCCAAGGTGCTGAACGACAACTGGGGCCTGAAGCGCGGCCTGATGACTACCGTTCACGCGGCTACGGCTACCCAGAAAACCGTCGACGGCCCGTCGATGAAAGACTGGCGCGGCGGTCGCGGCATTCTGGAAAACATCATTCCGTCGTCCACTGGCGCTGCCAAAGCCGTTGGTGTCGTGTTGCCCGCACTCAAAGGCAAGCTGACCGGCATGGCGTTCCGCGTGCCGACCTCCGACGTGTCGGTGGTCGACCTGACGGTTGAACTGGACAAGCCCGCCACCTACGCCGAAATCTGTGCCGCGATGAAAGCTGCATCAGAAGGCGCAATGAAGGGTACGCTCGGCTACACCGACGAAAAAGTCGTCTCCACCGATTTCCGTGGCGTGGGCTTCTCCTCGATCTTTGATGCCGAAGCCGGTATCGCGCTGGACAGCACCTTCGTCAAAATCGTGTCGTGGTACGACAACGAGTACGGCTACACCTGCAACATGCTGCGTTTTGTGCAGCACGTCGCCAAGTAAAGGGGTCAGGGGTCGGGATTCAGGGATCAGGGGAAGAGCGGGCTACGCCCACACTTTAAATACAGGACGCGGCCTTTGGCCGCACATTCCCTGAACCCCGGCCCCTGAATCCTGACCCCTTGCCTGTGAGCTTTAAGGTCTGGCGCGCAGTCCGCGCCAACCCTTAAACCTTACCTTCAGGAGAACCACATGCCCCATTTCATCCGCGTCACCGATCTCGATCTTGCTGGCAAGCGCGTCTTTATTCGCGCCGACATGAATGTGCCGGTCAAGGACGGCAAAGTCACCTCGGATGCCCGCATTACGGCCTCAATGCGCACGATCGAGCATTGCCTCGGCGCCGGCGCAAAGGTCATGGTCACCTCCCACTTGGGTCGCCCGACCGAAGGCGCGTTCAAGGAAGAAGACTCGCTCAAACCGGTTGCTGACGTCATCGCGCAGAAGCTCGGCAAGAACGTGCGCCTGATCCGCGAATGGGTGAATGGCGGCTTCAACGTCGCTGACGGCGAACTGGTGGTGCTGGAAAACTGCCGCGTCAATCCCGGCGAAAAGAAAAACGTCGATGAAACGGCCAAGAAATACGCCGCCCTGTGCGACGTCTTCGTGATGGACGCCTTCGGCACCGCACACCGCGCCGAAGCCTCCACCCACGGCATCGCCAAGTTCGCTCCGGTGGCGGCGGCAGGCATTCTGCTGACCGAAGAACTCGACGCACTCGACAAGGCGCTGGCCAATCCGGCCCGCCCGATGGTTGCCATCGTCGGCGGTTCCAAGGTGTCGACCAAGCTGACCGTGCTGGAAGCGCTGTCGGAAAAGTGCGAACAGCTGGTGGTCGGTGGCGGCATCGCCAACACCTTCCTCAAGGCCACCGGCCACAACGTCGGCAAGTCGCTGTGCGAAGACGACCTGGTCCCCACTGCGCAGGCGCTGATCGAGAAGATGACCGCGCGTGGCGCGACCATCCCGATCGCAGTCGACGTGGTCTGCGGCAAGCAGTTCGATGCCAATGAACCCGCCGTGCTGAAAGACGCAGGCGATGTGGCCGACGACGACATGATTTTCGACATCGGTCCGAAGAGCGCGCAGGAACTCGCCGACATCATCATGAAAGCCGGCACCGTGGTGTGGAACGGCCCGGTCGGCGTGTTCGAATTCGACCAGTTCGGCGAAGGCACCAAGACCATCGCCATGGCCATCGCCAATACCAACGCCTTTACCCTGGCTGGCGGTGGCGACACCATCGCGGCGATCCAGAAATACGATATCTACGACAAGGTGAGCTACATCTCCACCGCTGGCGGCGCCTTTCTAGAATACCTGGAAGGCAAGGTATTGCCCGCTGTAGCGATTCTGGAGGAACGTGCCAAAGGGTAAGCAGCAATCGCTAAGCGGTGAGCGGTTCTCGCTCACCGTTTTTATTTGAACCCGCTTGCGCCTTCCACTCACAGCTCACTCAATATGACCCGCAGAACCAAAATCGTCGCCACCCTCGGCCCCTCCTGTTCCGATGCCAAAACCCTGGACCAGATGATGGAAGCCGGCATGGATGTGGTGCGTCTCAACTTTTCGCACGGCGCCGCACAGGATCATATTGATCGTGCCGAACTGGTGCGCTCGCTGGCGCGCACCCGCGGCCGCGCGGTCGGCGTACTGGTCGACCTGCAAGGGCCGAAAATCCGCATCGGCAAGTTCAAGGACGGCAAGATCACGCTGGCCAAGGGCGACATGTTCATTCTGGACGCGGCCTGTACGCTGGGCGACCAGACCCGCGTCGGCCTCGATTACAAGGAGCTGCCAAACGACGTCAAGCGGGGCGTCACCCTGCTGCTGGACGATGGCCGCATCGAGTTCTGGGTCGAATCCGTCAACGGCGCCGAAATCCTCTGCAAAGTGGTGCAAGGCGGCGTGCTGTCCAACAACAAGGGCATCAACCGCAAGGGCGGCGGCTTGTCGGCCGCCGCGCTCACCACCAAGGACATCGAAGACATCAAGACGGCGGCAGCACTGAAGGCCGATTATCTTGCCGTGTCGTTCCCGCGTTGCGGCGCCGACATGCGTCAGGCGCGCGAGCTGCTGCGCGCAGCCGGCGGCAAGAGCCTGCTGGTGGCCAAAATCGAGCGTACCGAAGCGATCGAAAATCTCGAGGAGATTCTCGAAGCCTCCGACGCCATCATGGTGGCTCGCGGCGACCTGGGGGTCGAAGTCGGCGACGCGGCCGTGCCCGCCTTGCAAAAACGCATGATCCGCATGGCGATCGAGCGCAACAAGGTGGTGATCACAGCGACCCAGATGATGGAATCGATGATTACCAGCCCGATCCCGACCCGCGCCGAGGTCTCCGACGTTGCCAATGCGGTGCTCGACGGCACCGATGCGGTGATGCTGTCGGCTGAAACCGCTGCGGGCCTGTTCCCGGTCGAAGCCATCCAGGCGATGGATCGGGTCTGTCTCGAAGCGGAAAAGGAAGCCGAGCCCAAATTCTCCGGCGAGCGCATGATGAAAAGCTTCCTGCGCGCCGACGAAGCGATTGCCATGTCAGCCGTGTTCACCTCGGTCCATCTCAACATCAAGGCCATCGCCGCGCTCACCGAAAGCGGCAATACCTGCCTGTGGATGAGCCGCCTGTCGACCCGGGTGCCGATCTACGCCTTGACACCTCAGGTTGAAACCCGTAGAAAAGTCACTCTTTTTCGCGGCGTTTATCCGATCAATCTGGTTACCGCCAGCAAGGATCGTGATGTGCTGCTGGCCGAAGCCGAAGAAGAACTGCGGCAGCGCGGTGCCGTGCGTGACGGCGACCTGATTCTGCTCACCATTGGCGAGCCCATCGGTCAGTCAGGCGGTACCAACACCATGAAGATCGTCCGCGTGGGCGATTCGAAAAAGACCTGATTCCACCTGACTATTTTTTAAACTAGGAGACTGTAAATGGCCCTGATTTCCCTTCGTCAATTGCTCGACCATGCCGCTGAAAACGGCTATGGCCTGCCTGCGTTCAACGTCAACAACATGGAGCAGGTTCAGGCCATCATGCAGGCCGCCGCTGCTGTCGACTCGCCGGTGATCCTGCAGGGTTCCGCCGGTGCGCGTTCCTACGCCGGCGAGCCCTTCCTGCGCCACCTCATCCTGGCCGCGATCGAAATGTATCCGCACATTCCGGTCTGTATGCACCAGGACCACGGCGCATCGCCCAGCATCTGCTTCCGCTCCATCCAGTCCGGCTTCTCGTCGGTGATGATGGACG
>JAHJRA010000036.1:0-209261 GCA_018831045.1 Gammaproteobacteria bacterium
CTTCCTTGAGCACAAGGACTACACCACGGCGATCGACGTCAACCCCAACTACATCACGCCCAAGATGCTGCAATTCCGTCTGCAAAAGATCATGGACGAGTATGTTGCAGGTGTCGCGACCTACTACACGACCAACGCCAACATGCTGGGCGTGGCTGAAGAAAAGCTGAACATGCTGAAGGAAGACGCAGAGAAGATGCGTGCGAAAGACCTGCACGAACTGCTCCGCGCCTGGGAAAACTACCACCGTATCCTGACGGCGGAAGCTCACATGAAGCACATCCAGTTCCGCGAAGAAAGCCGTTACCCCGGCTTCTACTACCGCATGGACAAGAACTTTGTCGATGAGGAAAACTGGCATTGTTTCGTGAACTCGGTTTACGACAAGAACTCCAAACAGTGGAACTGCTTCAAGCGCGCCCACGTGGATCTGGTCGATAAATCCAAGCTGTTCAAGCCCGCTGCGCACTAATAATCTGCAGCTTAGGTTCGAAGACGGGCACCTTCGGGTGTCCGTTTTTTTTCCGATAGGCAAAGCAGCATGGCTGACAAGGTTTTAGCATCCAGTCGAAAGCGCGTAACCTTGCGTTTTCGTGTGTGTGTTGAGTTACGGGTTGACCCCGAAAGAAGGCTGAAATGAACGAAAATGAATTCAAAGATTTGATCGACGACTCCCCCTTCGCGGGCAGCCCGGTCAAGCCCATCATGCTGGAAGAAAACGCGACGCTGCAATTCCGTTGCCATCGCAATGTCAAATGCTGGAACGCCTGCTGCAGCAACATCGACATCCCCCTCACCCCTTACGATGTGCTGCGCCTGAAGAAACGCCTGGACCTGTCATCGGGCGACTTCCTCAAGCAATACTCGATCCCGTTCGAAATGGACAAGGAAGGCATGCCCGGCATCAAGCTGAATCCGGTCGAAGGTGGCACCGCCTGCCAATTCATGACGCCCGAGGGATGCGGCGTCTACGAGGATCGCCCCACCGCCTGCCGTTACTACCCGGTCGCGCTGCTGACCATGCGCCGCTCAGACGAATACGTCGATCGCAGCGCCTACGCCTTGGTGCGAGAGTCGCACTGTCTAGGTCACTTTGAAGACAAGACCCAGACCATCGAGCAATACCGTGCCGAACAGGGCGTAGTCGAATATGACCAGAAGGCGCACGCCTGGCGTCAATTGGTGGTCAAGCGCAAGTCGGCCGGCCCCACTATCGGCAAGCCTTCGCCGGTGTCGAACCAGCTGTTCTTCATGGCGAGCTACGACATGGATCGTTTCCGCGCCTTTGTCATGAGTCCGAGCTTCAATGACACCTACGATATCCCGGTCGAAATCATGGCGACGCTCATCGCCGATGACGAAGCCCTGCTTGACTTTGGCCTGAATTTTTTGCGCCACACCCTGTTCGGCGAAGAGTTCGTCAAACAGCATCCGGGTGCCTACGAAAAACGTGTGGCGCGCCGCCGCGCCCTGGCCGAGCAAAACCCGGAAGCCGAGTTCGAGCAAAAAATGGCGCGCGAGGACGACAGATATTCGAGCGATCACTAAGCATGCGCAGCGCGATCATGATGAGCGGCGTTGCACTGCTCATGGCAGCCAGTGTGCAGGCCGCCACGCTTAACAAATGCATTGATACGCAGGGGCAGGTCACGTATTCCAACCTGCCCTGTCTCAATGCACGCGAAGCCCGGGCGGTGGAAATCGATCCGGCACCCCGGCCCGATCCGGTCAAACCGCCCGTGGCCAAGTCCTCTCCTGTTCACGTGGCACCGATGAAATCCTTGCCGTCCGCACCCGTCTCCGCCCCCCAGGTCAACACGCATCCCGTCATCGGCAAGCCCGCCAAGCCTGCCACCGCCCGCCAATGCGACAGCCTGACTGACCAACTCGGAACCGTGCTGGACAAAATGGATCAAGCGCGCCGCAAGGGGTATACCCAGGAACAGATGAACAAATGGAACCAGGAAATAGAAGCCCTCGAAACTAAAAAACAGCGATCCGGCTGCTTTTAATGGATCCCATCATGAACGCACGCACCCTCGACCCCGCCCATCACCTGATCGAAAATGAGCCGTACTACGAAGCGGTCGGCGACGAGATCCAGCTGTTCGAAGCAGCCTATCGTCAGCAAATACCGGTGCTGCTGAAAGGCCCCACCGGCTGCGGCAAGACGCGTTTCATGGAACACATGGCGTGGCGACTCAAGCGCCCGCTCATTACCGTTTCGTGCCACGACGACCTCACCGCATCTGATCTGGTCGGCCGTTATCTGGTCAAAGGCGGCGAAACCGTGTGGGTCGATGGCCCGCTCACCCGCGCGGTGCGCTGTGGCGGCATCTGCTATCTCGATGAAATCGTCGAAGCGCGCAAGGACACCATGGTGGTGATCCACCCGCTCGCCGACGATCGCCGCAATCTGCCGATGGAAAAACTCGGCCAGGTCGTCGAAGCGCCACCCGAATTCTGCATGGCGATTTCCTACAACCCCGGCTATCAAAGCGTGCTCAAGGACTTGAAGCAGTCCACCCGGCAACGCTTTGTCGCGCTCGAATTCGACTACCCCAGCGCCGCGCTTGAGCGCCGCATCGTCGCCACCGAGTCCGGCGTGTCCGACAGTATCGCCGACAGCCTGGTGCGCTTCGCCCAGATGACGCGCAACCTCAAGGGCAGCGGGCTGGAAGAAGGCGCATCGACACGGCTGCTGGTGCACGCCGGCAAGCTCATTGCCGACGGGGTTTCCCCGGTATCGGCGTGCAAGGCGGCGGTGGCGCAGGCAGTAACCGACGACGCAGATATGCTGAAAGCCATCCAGGAACTCTCCTCCTCGATTTTCTGATGGCGCAACTGCCGCTTACTGCTGCAGACATGGAGGCCACTCTCCACGTCTGGCTGGACACCGAATTCACGTATTACAAGGTTGATCAACTCGCCGGCGAACTGGTGCTGCTCACGCGTGACGAGCAGGATTTCATCCTCGGCTGGATCCGCCGCATCGCGTCCACTCACATTACGCTCGCCTGGCAGTTCGGCCGCCGCGCGCCCGCGCTGCTTCCGCATATGGAACTGCGGCTGCTCGAAGCCTGGGCGCTGCATACCTGCGACGTATTCGACCGTACAGGCCTGCAAAATGCGCTACGGGTCATGGAGCAGGTGGACAGTTTCGATGCGACCCAACACAGAAATGACGCAGCCGGCGCGCTGTTTGAGGAAATCTCTCCGGTGCTGGGGAATTTTGTCTGCGGGCTATCGGGACGGCGTTTGCGCATCGAGCAAGGTGACGCCGCCTGGACCGACGGCGAACGCATCGTGCTGCCGCCGCTGATCGCCGCCCGGCCCGACCATGAGGACAACTTTCAGCTCGCCAAAATCACGGTGGCGCTGTTGTGGGCGCAAACCCGCTTCGGCACGCTCCGCATCGACCCTGTCGCTGCCGCTGCCAGCTATCCCGATCCCGAGCGCGCGCTGACCCATTTATATGCACTGGAAATATTGCGTTTATCTGCGCGTATTGCACGCGAACTGCCGGGCTTGCATCGTGAGATGCAACGCTTGCGCAGCCTGCTGGATGCGCCGCTGTCGCCCGCCTGGCAGACGTTCGCCAGCCAGCTTGCGGCTCGCGATGCCACGCTGGACGACAGTCTCGCCCTGCTCGGCCCAGCCTATGCCGAAGCCGGCTGTCCGCACTTTTCGGATCAAGGCTGCCTGCGGCCGGACGCTATCGCCGCGGCACGCGCCGCACGGCTAGAAAAGGAAAAAGCGCGCCTGCGCATCAAGCTCGCCGACATGCTGGCGGAGCATCAGGCTGCTCAACCCGAATCCAGGCCTGCGCCCGAAACGCCTCCTGAATTCGAAGTCGCGACCCAGGACGAAAAGGGTCAGCTCGACTTCGAAATCACCCTCGACGATACGCCCATCGCACCGCCAGAAGGAGTCAAGCAACTGCTCACCTCGATTTATCTCGATTTCGGCGACATCCCGCCGGAATACCTCACCCCTGCAGGCGAAGGCGAATACGACGCAAGCCAGGTGTTCGACCAGCCCGAAGACGCCGACGCCGTGTGGCAGGGCACCTATCACGAAAAAGGCGCGACGCTTTATCCCGAGTGGGATCACGGCCGCCAGCATTACCGCAAGAACTGGTGCGTGATGCGCGAAAAGAACGTCACGCCGGTATACGACACCTTCTATCGCGAGACACTGGACAAACACGCGGGGGTGGTGAAGCATCTGCGCAAGAAATTCGAGGCGCTGCGCGACGAAAACCGCCTCGACAAACGGCAAACCCAAGGTGACGAAATCGACCTCGATGCCCTGATCGAAGCGCTGGCCGATGCCCGCGATGGCCGTGAAATGAGCGATCGCCTGTTCCAGCGCATGCACCGTGCCGAACGCAACATCGCAGTGGCTTTTCTGGTGGACATGAGCGGCTCGACCAAGGGCTGGATCAACGAAGCCGAGCGCGAAGCCCTGATCCTGCTATGCGAAGCGCTGGAGTTGCTAGGCGACCGCTACGCGATCTACGGTTTTTCCGGCACCACGCGAAAACGCTGCGAACTGTTCCGCATCAAGACTTTTGACGACACCTACAACGACGAAGTGAAAGCGCGTATCTCCGGCATCCACCCGCAGGAATACACGCGCATGGGGTTTGCGTTACGCCACATGACCAAACTGCTGAATCAGGTTGAAGCAAAGACCCGAGTACTGATCACCCTGTCGGATGGCCGGCCGGATGATTACTTTGACGTCTATCGGGGCGCATACGGCGTGGAGGACACCCGCATGGCGCTCCTTGAAGCCGTGCGCACCGGCATTCACCCCTTCTGCATCACGCTCGATCGCGATGCACGTGACTACCTGCCGCACATGTACGGTTCGGCGCGTTACGTCATCCTGGATGACGTGCGACAATTACCGGTCAAAGTCACCGATATTTACCGCCGCATCACGACTTAAGCCCGAACGACATGAGCCTCGACGAACTGAAACCAGGATATTTTTACAGCAACGGCGCCTACGGCCGCACATGGGGGGTACGTCAGCTCGCGGAAATCGCGCACGATGCCGAAAGCGGCGAAACGGTCTATCACTTCAAGGGCGTAGCAGGCGTCTGCCGCCGCAAGAAAGGGCATTGCACCCCACTTGAATTCGCCCGCTGGGCGCGTTACCAGGTTGCGCTGCAGGAAAACGACTGGAAGCGCATCGGCGGTGAGCCCCTACCCGCCGACGATCAGGTCACTTCCTGACCCCGTGCTTTAATCAGCGGGCGCAGGGATAACGGCCTCGGGTTCCTCCGCAGCGCGCGGAGCCTGGGCACCAAGGTAATCCATGAGTGCGTAAGTCAGTGCCGTGCATCCCGTGCCTTCCAGCGCCGAAATCGCGAATACCGGCCCCGACCACTCGTAATCCTTGATGAACTGCGCGACCACCGCCTCGCGTTCGGCCTCATCCACCATGTCAATCTTGTTCAACACCAGCCAACGCGGTTTTTCGTAGAGTTGCTGATCGTATTTGCGCAGCTCTTCAACGATGGCGCGCGCCTCGTGCACAGGATCGCCTTCTTCCCAGCGCGGCGAAATATCGACCAGGTGCAGCAGCACCCGAGTCCGCTGCAGGTGCCGCAAAAACTGATGGCCCAGCCCCGCGCCTTCGGCGGCGCCTTCAATCAAGCCAGGAATATCGGCAATAACGAAACTGCGTTCGCTATCCACCCGCACCACGCCGAGATTCGGCGCGAGCGTGGTAAACGGATAATCTGCGACTTTGGGGCGCGCAGCTGATACCGCACGGATGAAGGTCGACTTACCCGCATTCGGCATACCCAGCAAGCCCACGTCCGCCAGCACCTTCAACTCCAGCGCCAGTTCCCATTCTTCGCCTGGTTCACCCAAGGTGTGCTGGCGCGGCGCACGGTTGGTGCTGGACTTGAAATGCTGATTGCCCAGCCCGCCCTTGCCGCCCTTGGCCAGACACACCTTCTGGCCGTTGACGGCCAGGTCAGCCACCACTTCACCGCTGTTGATATCAGTGAAGACCGTGCCGACCGGTACACGCACGGTCAGGTCTTCGCCGCCTTTTCCATAACATTGTGCACCGCGCCCGTTTTCGCCTTTCTGCGCCTTGAAAATCCGGGTATAGCGAAACTCGACCAGGGTATTGATATTACAGTCGGCCACCACGAACACGCTGCCCCCGCGCCCGCCATCTCCGCCATCCGGCCCGCCGTTCGGGATGAATTTTTCACGCCGAAACGAGGCGCTGCCATCACCGCCCTTGCCGGCCATCACCTGAATTTTTGCTTCGTCGATGAATTTCATATTGGAGTGATCCTAATCAACATAACCCCGCACAAACAAAAAAGCCCCATCCGGCGGACAGGGCTTTTCTGGCGACCGAATCGGCCCCGGCTCGAATTAAGCGACCAGCGGCTCGATTCGCACCATGCGGCGACGGGCTGCGCCCTTGACCTCAAACTTCACGGTCCCTTCAGCCTTGGCAAACAGGGTGTGATCCTTGCCAATACCGACGTTATCGCCAGGGTGGAACTGCGTACCGCGCTGACGCACGATAATGTTTCCAGCCAGAACAAACTCACCGCCGTAGCATTTCACGCCCAGACGTTTCGATTCCGAATCGCGGCCGTTACGCGAACTACCGCCTGCTTTCTTGTGTGCCATTTATCTGCTCCTTATGCGGTAATGCCGCCGATTTGCACTTCAGTGAAGTACTGACGATGGCCCTGGCTCTTGCGATAGTGCTTGCGGCGACGCATCTTGAAGATCTTGATCTTGTCTCCGCGTGCCTGGTTCAGGACCGTGGCAGTCACAGTGGCTCCGCGCAACATCGGCGCACCCACTTTGATGTCGGCACCATCGCCCACCATCAACACTTGGTCGAAGGTGATTTCGCTGCCGATGTCGGCCTCGAGCTTTTCAATTTTAAGTTTGTCACCGGCGCACACGCGATATTGCTTGCCGCCGGTTTTGATGACTGCGTACATGGGGGTCTCCAACCATTACGAACCCGGGAAAGCGCGAGATTTTAGCGGCGAACCCAAAGTAAGTCAAACGCTTCGACAAGTCTTTATCTAAGGTGGGCTGCTGTGAAAAAGCCAAGCCAGACTGATACCATTGCGGGATTGTCCTAATAACAAGCTTGAATAGCCCAAATCGTGTCTCTGGAGAGCCTGCAATCCTATCTGGCCGACGACATGCATGCCGTCGATCATGTCATCCGCCAAAGTCTGTACTCCGACGTGGCGCTCATTCGCCAGGTGTCCGAGTACATCATCAACAGTGGCGGCAAGCGGATGCGCCCGGCGCTGGTTCTGTTGTCTGCCGGCTGTTTCAACTATTCGGGCAGCGCCCATCACACTCTTGCAGCCGTGGTTGAATTCATCCACACAGCCACCCTGCTGCACGACGACGTGGTGGACGAATCCGAATTGCGCCGCGGCCGCGAAACCGCCAACGCCCTGTTCGGCAATGCCGCCAGCGTCCTGGTTGGCGACTTTCTCTATTCGCGCGCGTTTCAGATGATGGTTGCGGTCGACAACATGGAGATCATGCGCATCCTGTCCGATGCCACCAACACCATTGCCGAAGGTGAAGTGCTGCAGCTGCTCAATTGCCACGACCCCGACATCGACGAAGACAATTACCTGCGCGTGATCCGCTACAAGACGGCCAAGCTGTTCGAAGCGGCCGGCCGTCTCGGTGCCGTCGTCAGCGGCGGCACCGAAGAGCAGAAAGACGCGCTGGCGCGTTACGGCATGCATCTCGGCACTGCATTCCAGTTGATCGACGACGTGCTCGATTATTCGGGCGATTTTCTCAAAACCGGCAAAAACATCGGCGACGACCTGGCCGAGGGCAAACCTACCCTGCCACTCCTGTATGCAATGAAGCACGGCACACCGGAGCAGACCACCAGCATTCGCCATGCCATCGAACACGGTGGACTCACCGAATTCCAGAGCGTACTCGCCGCCATCAAGGACACACAGGCCCTGCAGTACACCCGCGAAGTCGCACAACGGGAAGTTCTGGCCGCAAACGCAGCAATTTCTGTCCTGCCTGATTCAAATTCCAAGTCAGCTTTGCTACAATTAGCGGCTTTCGCGGTTGACCGTAGTTTTTAACCGTGTTGTTTGTGTAATTCCCGTTAGTCTGTCAAACAAGGTGTACGGATCACGTCCGGCACCGCCATCTGCCTCGGGGCGTAGCTCAGCCTGGTAGAGTACTGCGTTCGGGACGCAGGAGTCGGAGGTTCGAATCCTCTCGCCCCGACCACGAATTAATATACGAATCAACAGCTTATATTCAGTCCACGGCCAATGGGAGCCTAATCGGCTCGGTTTTGCGCCAATCCTGCGCCAATCAAACCTCATTGCGATTTCTTGGGCTCGCCTCAAAAATATAACCACCCTGCCTACACCGTACTCCTCAACCTCTGGAGCAGAGGTATGTCCCGCCAACCCACCTCGTGCAACATCAAGAATCGCTCGCCTGGCTCGTAAGTGTCCGCAGCAGGTCGGGACACAACCGGCAACCTCCTATCCGCTGAGTCTCATGTGCAGCATGTATCCACGCAACTGGCGCTGTTACACGATGGGCTGGAACATCAGCTTCGCGGACCTGCTGCGGCGTTACCTGCTTGAGGCGCCACGCCTGAAGCGCTTCGAAACCTTCGCTTAGCGTCCCCTTTACCCATTTCAGCATCCAGAACGCGATTGATCATGCGCGGAAAAAACTGGAAATATAAGCGGCCAACGCCAGCTGGCGTCCTGCAGTCCTTGTGCAATGCATCCAGCGTTTCGGGTCTATGATTTAAGCGTCTGCTCCTTGGGCGGTTTGCCACCAGTGTGCCAAAAGGCAGTGACAAAGTTCAACTTACAGACCCGCTTGGCGCTCCCCCCAAACAGTGAAGAGGATTGGCTGGCTCGCCTGCTCCGCTGTTTATCGGGACGCGGTACCCTTCTGCGGACACGCCCAATCACCCTTGTCGGGAGAATGCAAGCATGGCGCTCCTGGAGCTGCGCAACCTCACCGGCCGCTTTGGCGGCCTCATCGCCGTCGATGACGTCAGCCTTTCCATCGAGTCGGGTGAGTTCGTCACGCTGCTCGGCCCTTCGGGCTGC
This sequence comes from Gammaproteobacteria bacterium, assembly GCA_018831045.1. GTDB lineage: Bacteria > Pseudomonadota > Gammaproteobacteria > Burkholderiales > Thiobacillaceae > Thiobacillus. Next base: position 9,140 of record JAHJRA010000036.1, read on the forward strand.
GGCAAGACCACGCTGCTCAGAAGGGCGAGACCATTGGCCTGTTTCACGTCACCTGCTAAGCAATTGCCGACCGAAACCAGCGATGCCGTCCTCTACGCTTGACGTTGTGGGGAGACACTCAACATCAAGCTGTGACCCCAGTCCGCTTTGCCGGATTCTGTTGAAAAACGCCCTTCAATAGTTTCGTTACCGCAGCGATGATTCTCAATCTTCTGATAAGCAGGGAGCCTAGCGATGATGGAGCGTCAGACAAATGGCCAAGGCCAGTCAAAATCCTGCAAGCTGGGTATCCCGTGAGCCGGCATCGGCTGCCGTCCGGAAGTATCCGGCATCTCCCCCCAAGCAGCCGTTATTGCCCTGTCCTGGAAGACACCTCGCAGGGACTGTCTCGGATAATTCACTGCCATCTATGGGTACAAACAAGGCCATTCCCTTTTGCCTGCTCAAAGCACAGGCTATCCAAACACGCATTCCACAGCGGCAGCATCTGCGCCCAGCAAGCGTAGTTGCCATTACCCATCCCGATCAGGTCGACTATGGTTCAAACGAGTGCGCGCAATAAATTGGGGATGCCGGGCATGGCCCGCCTATCCCAACCGCCGATCAGCGCCGCGTCCGTCCATTCAAACCCATCATTCCGGTCATGCCAACACACAACGCCGACATCGCCGCTGTCTTCGAAGAAATCGCCGACCGGCTTGAAATCCAAGGTGCCAACCCGTTCCGTATCCGCGCCTACCGCAACGCCGCCCGCACGCTGGGCGAACTGCCCCAGGAGGCGCGCACGCTGCTGGAAAACGGCGATGACCTGACACGGCTTCCCGGCATTGGAGATGACCTTGCCACCAAGATCCATGAAATCGTCACAACCAGCCAATGCAGTCTTCTCGAACGGCTGCGGCGCGAACTGCCGCCGGCCGTGACCGAACTGCTGCAGATTCCTGGACTGGGGCCGAAACGGGTCAAGGCGCTGTACCACGACCTTGATGTGCAGACCGTCGAGCAGTTGTACCGGGCCGCGCGCGACGGCCGCATCCGCGCTCTGCCCGGCTTCGGCGAAAAGACCGAGCTCAACATCCTGCAGGCGGTTGAAGCACACGCCAGCCAGACGCGCCGCTTCAAGCTTGCAGTTGCGGCGCAGTATGCCGAGGCACTCACCGCAACCCTGCGTGCCTTGCCCGGCGTCGAACAGGTAACGGTGGCCGGCAGCTTCCGTCGCATGCGCGAAACAGTGGGCGACCTCGACATTCTGGTCACGGCTGCCGCAGACAGCCCGGTCATACAGCGCTTTACCGCCTACGACGAAGTGACCGAGGTGCTGTCGGCCGGTACCACGCGTGCCAGCGTCGTCCTCAAGAACGGCCTGCAGGTCGACCTGCGTGTAGTGGAGGCCGCAAGCTGTGGCGCGGCACTGTGCTATTTCACCGGATCCAAGGCCCACAACATCACGATCCGCCGCATCGCGCAACAACACGGTCTCAAGATCAACGAATACGGAGTGTTTCGCGGAACCGAGCGCATCGCTGGCGAGGACGAGGCATCGGTCTATCGCAGCGTCGGCCTGCCTTTCATTCCGCCCGAGCTGCGCGAGAACCGCGGTGAAATCGAAGCGGCGCACAGCGGACGTTTGCCGAATCTGGTCGTGTTCGCCGACTTGCGAGGGGACCTGCACGCCCACACGCGCGCCACCGACGGCCACGACAGTCTGCGCGAGATGGCGCTGGCGGCCCGGGCGCTGGGACTGGAATACCTGGCCATCACCGAGCACTCGCGTCACCTGACCGTGGCGCACGGCCTCGATCCGCTACGGCTGATCCAGCAATGCGAGGAAATCGACCGTCTCAACACGGAACTCGACGGCCTGACGCTTTTGAAGGGCATCGAAGTCGACATCCTCGAAGATGGCAGCCTCGACCTGCCGGACGAAGTCCTGGGCAGGCTCGACCTGGTGGTCGGCGCAGTGCACAGCCAGTTCCATCTGTCGCGTGCGAAGCAGACCGCTCGTATCCTGCGCGCGATGGATCATCCTCACTTCACGATGCTGGCGCACCCCAGCGGCCGTCTGATCGACCGGCGCGAACCCTACGATGTCGACATGCTTCGCATCATTCGACATGCAAAGGATCGCGGCTGCTTTCTTGAACTCAACGCCCACCCCGATCGCATGGATTTACTGGATAGCCACTGCCAGATCGCAAGGGAAGAAGGCGTGCTGATCAGCATCAATTCAGACGCGCACAGCACTTTCGATTTCGCCCATCTCAAGTACGGCATAGGCCAGGCCCGGCGCGGCTGGCTGGAAAAGAACGACGTGCTCAACACCCGCCCGCTGGCGGCGCTGCGGCGCCTGCTTAAGCGCACCATGTAGCGATGTTGACCCTAGCCCTGATCGGCGACGTCATGCTCGGCCGCGGCGTCGACGCAGCACTCAAGTACATGCAGCCTGCAGACATGTGGGGTGATGTGCTGCAGCACCTGCAGCAGGCCGACCTGCGTATCGCCAATCTCGAATGCGCGCTGACCCGGCATGCGCAGCCCTGGACGCGCAGCTGGAAAATGTTCCACTTCCGCGCAGGTCCAACCGCCGTGCGCTTTCTGCAGGCGGCGCGCATCGACGCCTGCTCGCTGGCCAACAATCACATTCTGGATTTCGATGTTCGCGGACTGCACGACACGCTGCGCACGCTGGACACCGCTGGCATCCGCCACGCCGGCGCCGGCCTCGATTACGCCGCAGCTGCCGCGCCCGCCCTGATTGAGGTGCATGGCACATCGCCCTGCCGCGTGGCGCTGCTCTCTTTCACTGACAACCAGCCGGATTTCGCCGCGTCCGCACAGCAGCCGGGCACCCACTATCTGGAAATCTCGCTGCACGCGGACACGCTGGCGCACGTGGCAGGCGCGATCACCCAGGCACGAGACCTGGGCGCCGATCTCGTGGTGTTCTCCAACCACTGGGGCGCCAATTTCGTCGAGCGACCAAGCCCGGATTTCCGTCGCTTTGCCCAGCGCGTGATCGAACTCGGGGCCGATGTCTACTATGGCCACAGCGCGCATATCTGCCAGGGCATCGAAATCCACCACGGCAAACCCATCTGCTACGACACCGGCGATTTCATCGACGACTACGCAGTCGATCCACTGCTGCGCAACGACCGCTCCTGCCTGTTCCGGCTCATGTTCGATCAAGGACGGCTGCAGCGCATCGAACTGATCCCGGTTCGGCTTACCGTGGCACAGGTCGCACTCGCGCGCGGCGAGGATTTCTCAGCCATTGCCACGCGCATGGAAGGGCTGTGCGCCGATCTGGGCACCTCGCTCGAACGCCAGACCGACCGGCTGGTCTACACGCACCCACCATGAGCGAAATGACCCCGGGTGAGCTGGTGAAGTGCCGCGGTGGCCGCTATGCCAGCACGCTCGGCATCGATCTTGCTGCGCCGGATGCGGGCGAACGCTTCAAGTGGTTTCTTGCCGCGCTGCTGTATGGCGCGCGCATTTCGGAATCGCTCGCCACCCGCACCTGGCACGAGTTCGCCCGCCACGACGTGATCAGCCCTGATCGCATCCTGGAAAAGGGATGGGACGGCCTGGTGGGCATCCTCGATGCCGGCGGCTATGTGCGCTACGACTACAAGACCGCCACCAAGCTGGTCGATGTCTGCGCTGCATTGATGCGCGATTACGGCGGAAGCCTCGACAACTTGCATGGCGCCGCCGCCGATCCATCCGACCTGGAACAGCGAATCAAATCGCTGGGCAAGGGGATCGGCCACACCACCGCCGGCATTTTTCTGCGCGAACTGCGCGGTTTCTGGAGCAAGGCCGAGCCACCGCTTTCGCCGCTGGCCCTGGCTGGAGCCAGGGCGCTGGGCTACCTGCGGCCGGCTGCCGATGACGCCGACCGTGCGCTGCCCCAACTCAAGCAAGCGTGGGCAGCCGATGGGCAACCCGCCGCCGGCTTCGCCGATTTCGAGGCGGCGCTGGTACGCGAAGGCTTGCGCCTGCGGCACCTAGCCGCACACCACGGCGCAGCCTGAACTACTCCGGCAAGTGGTGACGGCCGACGCTCACGCGTTTGGCCTGTGGCCTGGGGGCGGACAAATCCTCAATGAACTGCACGGCGTCGCCCTCATTGAGCTGATTGAGCGTGATGTTCACCAGATTGTCGCCATTGAAATACAGTTCGTCGCCGTCGGCGCGCTGGATGAAACCATACCCTTCGTCGGGAAACAGCCGCGCCACTTCGCCGATATATTCCGTGTCATGGGTCTTGACCTCGCGATGCAGGCGCCGGGCATAATCTTCGAGCTGGCGCTTGGCCGCATCGAACCCGTCGCGCAGCGCGACATACACGTCTTCGTGCTGGTCGCGGTTCACCACGATTTCGCTTCCCGGCACACCGATGTCGATGCGCACGTTGAAAAACTTGCCCTGTTGCTTGTGCTGGTGCGGCATGTCCACCACCACCCGGCAGGACATGATCGGCTCAAAGATAGTCTCCAGTTTTTCTGCCTTTTCGCGGATATGCGCTTCCAGCACCTCGGGATGGTCAATGTCGCGAAACGTGATTTGCAGGGGTGTTTTCATCGTGTCATCCTTCCTTTCAGTTTGTCATGACTCCCAAAAATGATGGCCTTGCCGCCCAGGCTCACGCCTTCGGCACTGGGAATGATGACGGGACGGCCGCCGCGCAGCACGGAAGCCGCCGAATTGGATGTACCCAGGTCGATACCGATAATGGCCATTGTGTTTTCCCTCTTTTTTCAATCTAGCGCATGGCAATTGAAATAAGCGTCCATTCGCCTGCTGGCTGGACTTGATCCAGCGCTTGTCAGATCAACACCACCGGGCAGTCGATCTCTTCCAGCATCCGGTCAAATCCTGCCAGCGTCAGAAAGCGTTCCCGGTTGGCCAGCACCAGGCAACTTGCCGCTTCACGGTGCACCACCCCGAGCAGGTGTGGCGCATCCAGCGTGGTCAGCCAGACACATCGTCCAGACAGGTCGCGCGCATCCAGCGCGGCCAGGGCGGCAGCGCACGCCGTTTGATACGCGTTCTCGCTATCGGCACTCACCAGCAGCAAGAGTTCGGCGCGGTTCCGGCGCGCCAGTCTGACGCCCAAATCCAGGCTGGGCATGGCACTCGAATCCGCCTCGTACAACACCAGTACCGGCCCCACGTGCAGATGCGCGCGGGTGAAACGGGGCTTGGCCGGGGCAGTAGCCGTGACGCCGATGCCCGAGTGCTGACCCAGCACGATCAGGTCGAATGCCTGGGCCAGCATATTGACCTCGGCCGCCACCCGGCCACGCGCCACCCGGAACGACCAGCGCAGACGCATGCGCTTGGCTGCCTCGGCCAGCAGATGCTGCATGGCCTCCGCTTCGCGCCGCCAGGTACGCTCCATCTCGCCTTGCGACAAGGAACGTCCCGCTCCCGTCAGCAGGCTGAACTCGCGCGCAAACGGCAGGCCGATCAGGTGCTGCAGGTTGATGTCCTCGACAAACAGCCCGGCCAGCTCAGCATCCATTTCAGCGGCCAGCGCAGCGGCCGCCGTCAGCGCCGCGGCACTGCATGGCGACTCGTCGAGCGCCACCCAGATGCGGATGCTGGCAGGCGATTCACTCATCGCTGTTCGCATGGCTGTCGCCGGAACCGGATTTGTCCTTGCTGGCGAATTTGCGCCGCAGTTCGGCCAGCTGCTTGAGCCGCTGCGCCACGCGCTGGTTAAGGCTGCCCGCCTCATCGGGGGGGCCGACGGGGATGCCGGTCAGCAGTTCGAGCGCCTGATCCACCGTTTCCACCGCGTAGATGTGGAAGCGCCCGGCTGCCGCCGCGTCCACCACATCCTGCCGCAGCATCAGATGCATCACGTTGGACGCGGGAATCAGCACGCCCTGCTGGCCGGTCAGACCCCGCTTGTTGCAGATATCGAAATAGCCTTCGATCTTGTCGTTCACCGCGCCGATCGCCTGCACCCGGCCGAACTGGTCGACCGAGCCAGTCACTGCGAGTGACTGTTTGATCGGCGCATTGGCCAGCGACGACAGCAGCGCGCACAACTCCGCCACCGACGCGCTGTCGCCTTCCACATGGCCATAGGTCTGCTCGAATACCAGGCTGGCGGAGAGCGACAGCGGCTGCTCGGCGGCATAGCGCGAGGCCAGGAAGGAGGACAGGATGAGCACGCCCTTGGAGTGGATCGAGCCGCCCAGCTTGACCTCGCGCTGGATGTCGACCAGTTCGCCGTCGCCGAGGCGGGTGTTGGCGGTGATGCGCGACGGCTGGGCGAAGCTGAAATCGCCGAGCTGGAACACCGACAGGCCATTCACCTGCCCCACCGCCTCGCCCGCGGTGTCGATGTGCAGGATGCCGCGCAGGATGGCCTCATGCGAACGGTCGCGCAGACGGTCGGAACGTTTGATCTGCGCCGCGATCGCGCGCTCGACGTCGCCCCGCGCCACCGTGTCCCGCTTGTCCTGCGCGGCCCAGTAATCGGCCTCGCGCACCAGATCGGCCAGGCTCACGATGTGGGTGGACAGTTTCTCGGCATCCTCGGCGCGGCGCGCGCTGTGCTCGATCACGCGCGCCACCGCCCCGCGGTCAAGCGGCCGCAGTTTCTCCCTGCGCACCAAGGTGCCGATCATGCGGGCATACAGCAGATCGTTGTCGGCGCTGCGCGCAACTTCGTCCTCGAAATCGGCCGCCACCTTGAACAGTTCGCCGAACTCCGGATCGTATTGCGCCAGCAGGTAATACAGCATACGATTGCCGATCAGGATCACCTTGGCGTCGAGCGGGATCGGCTCCGGCTCCAGCGACACGGTGCTGACCAGGCTGTACATCTGGCCGAGCGACTCGATGCGGATTTCGTGAGTCGATAACGCACGCTTCAGCCCTTCCCACGAAAACGGCTGGGTCAGCAGCTTGAGCGCGTCCAGCAGCAGGTAGCCGCCGTTGGCCATGTGCAGCGCGCCCGGCTTGATCAGCAGGAAGTTGGTGACCAGCGCACCCAGTTGCGCGATGTGCTCGACCCGCCCGATCAGGTTCTGGTAGGTGGGGTGTTCTTCATAGACCACCGGCGCGCCTTCAATCGAATCACGCCCCACCAGCAGGTTGACGCGAAAGCGGCTGAAATCCGGCATTTCGCTGGTGATTGCGGCGAGTGCGGACATGCCCTGCTTGGGATGGCGGAACTCGTCCATGCTTTCGATGACGTTCTGCTGCACCTCGTTGAGATAGCTACACACCGCCGGGTAGTCCGCATAATCGCTGCGCAACGAATCCATCAGATGGCCGACGGCAAACAGGACGGCCTCTTCGTTGAGCGTGCGCACCCGCTTGAGCCGTTCGCGCCGCCATTGATGAACCTGATGGATCACCTTCTCCAGCTGTTCCTGCAGGCTGCTGACTTCCTCTTCGATGCGCTTTTTTTCCTCGTCCGGCAGCTTGTCGTAGTCGTCCGGATTCATCACCTCGCCGTCCTTGGTCGGCGCGAACGAGAAACCATTCGGGGTGCGCAGCAGCGCCACGCCATGCTGGTTGGCCTCGTCCCCGACGGCACCGAATGCCTGGGTCTGGCGTTCGTTGTACTCGTCGTCGATCTGGCTCAGGCGGCGCCGGTATTCCTCGCCTTCAAACACCGCCGGGATGGTGGCCTGCAGCTCCGCCACCAGCTGCTCCATGTCGGCATGCAAGCGCGTACCCATGCTGGCAGGCAGCTGGATCGCGCGCGGTTTGTGCGGCTGGGCGAAGTTGTGCACGTAACACCAGTCGGCCGGCTTGGCCTCCGTTGCCACGCGCTGATCGAGCAGTTGGCGGATCAGCGTGTGCTTGCCGCTGCCGGTGCGCCCCATGACGTACAGGTTGTAGCCCGCATGGCGCATGCCGATGCCGAAATGCGCAGCATCGATGGCGCGCATCTGGCCGATGCCTTCGGCCAGATCGTCCAGCTCGGCAGTGGTCGTGAACGTGAATCGCCCGGTGTCGCAGGGGCGATACAGCTGGTCCGGCGCAAGGGGGGAAATAGGGATCATATTTTTAATTTAGTCGCTATGGCCAGGAAAGGTAGCGCGGTCAACCTCGGCAGCCAGTTCGTGCAACGCGGGCGCAATCTCCACTCGATAGGCAACATCTTCCTGCAAACGTCGTAGCGGTTCCGGCAGCCGAGCCAGGTTTTCTGATGCGTGATAGCGAATGGCCTTCAAGGTCGGAGGAGGCTCCAGGCGTCGACCGCCACGCATCACGGGAACAAGCAGTGATTCGCCCGGCTGGCTGTCGGTTTCCAGCGTCACGACATCGCCTGCCAGGTTGCCGTCGGCATCGTGATTGCGGAACACCTGCTTGCGCCCGGGCCAGGTGGCCTTGCCTTCGGAACGCTTGCGGCGTGCCTGGCCGGCATATTCCTGCAGCTTGTAGGCGCAATCAAGAAACGGCATGTCGCTCGACGTATCGACGCGGGTGCCGACACCAAAGCCATCCACCGGCGCGCCGGCGGCCAGCATGTCGCGCAGCGCGTATTCGTCGAGGTCGCCACTGGCAAAAATGATGGCGTCCTGCAAACCGCCCGCATCGAGAATGCGCCGCACCCGGCGCGCATGCTCGGCAAGATCGCCGGAATCGATGCGCACCCCCTTGATGCGGATGCCGTCACGCGTCAGTTTCGGCGCCAGCGCCACCACCTTGCGGGCGGCCGCCTCGGTGTCGTAGGTGTCGATCAGCAGCACCACGTTGTCAGGCTGGGCGTGGGCGAAATGCTCGAATGCCAGTGCCTCGTCGTCGTGCGCCTGGATGAAGGAATGCGCCATGGTGCCGAACAATGGCATGCTGAACTGCTGTCCAGCCAGCACCGTTGAGGTTCCCGTGAAACCGGCGATATAGCTTGCGCGCGCCGCCAGCAGGCCTGCCTCCGCCCCGTGCGCGCGGCGCAGCCCGAAGTCCACCAGCAGCTTGCCCGGCGCCATTAACACCGAGCGCGCCGCCTTGGAAGCGATCAGCGTCTGCAGATTCAGCAGGTTGATGAGCCGCGTTTCCACCAACTGCGCCTGTGCAATCGGCGCGGTCACGCGCAGAATCGGCTCGTTGGGAAAGAACACCGTGCCTTCTGGCATCGCATGCACGTCGCCGGTAAAGCGCAGCGTTTCCAGGGTGGCGAGGAAACCCTGGCTGAAACGGCAGGTGGACGCCAGCCACTCAAGTTCTTCCGGTGCAAAGCACAGCTGTTCGAGAAACCCGAGCGCCTGTTCCAATCCTGCCGCCAGCAGGAAACCGCGACCCGGACGCAGCTTGCGTACGAAGAACTCGAACACCGCGGTGTCTTCCATTGCACAGTCGTGATATCCCTGCAGCATGGTGAGCTGATAGAGGTCGCACAGCAGGGGGCTGCTTGCAGGATTCATACGCCCAGCTCCTTCAGCGTGATCGGCTGCGCGCCGAGCCCGACCATTTCCGCCACAGCCTGCTTGCCGTCGCCTGGCTGCACCTCCACCGCCCGCATCGCATCGGTCAGCAGCTTCACTTCGAAGCCGAGCCTAATGGCATCGCGCACGGTATTGAGCACGCAGTAATCGGTAGCCAGCCCGCCAACAAACAGCCTGCGGATGCCGGCAGCATGCAGGCGCTGATCCAGATCCGTATTCTGAAAACCGGAGTAGGCATCCTCATCGGGTGAGCTCGCCTTGGAAATCACCGTGGTGTTTGGCGGCAACCTCAGCGTCGCCGCGAACGCCGCACCGTCCGTGCCGGCGACGCAATGCGGCGGCCAGGGCCCGCCCTGCTCGCGAAAGGAGCAGTGCGCCTTCGGATGCCAGTCACGCGTGGCATAAACCGGCAGGCCATGCGCCACGAATGCGCCGATATAGCCGTTGAGAACCGGCACCACCTCGTCGCCACCCTTCACCGCCAGGCTGCCGCCTGGCAGAAAATCGTTTTGTACGTCGACAATCAGCAGGACGTCGCCCGGCTGCGGCTGCAGTGTGGCCTGATCGGGCGTTTCGGTGGCGTAATCCATGCGGCAGCCTTCAGCCCTTGATGCAGATCATCGGTTGCAGCCGCGCCACCTTGCGCGCCAGGCCCGCATGGTCAGCCGAATCCACCACCGCGCTCACATCCTTGTAGGCGCCCGGGGCTTCTTCCGCCACCCCGCGCGAAGAAGGGCTGCGAATCAAAATGCCGCGCCCCGCCAGTTCGTCGACGACTTGTCGGCCATGCCAGTTGCGCAACGCCTGATGGCGGCTCATCGCCCGGCCTGAACCGTGACACGCGGAGCCGAAGGCGCGCTGCATGCTTTCGCGCGTGCCTGCCAGAATGTAGGAGGCCGTTCCCATGCTGCCGCCGATCAACACCGGCTGGCCTGCTTCGCGCAACGCTGCGGGAAGATCGGGGTGGCCGGGACCGAACGCACGCGTGGCGCCCTTGCGATGCACAAAGAGTTCCTTCGGTTGTCCCTCCACACTATGGGTCTCCACCTTGCAGGTGTTGTGGGACACGTCATACAGCAGCGGCAGCCTTGATTGAGGCAATAGCCGCGCGAACACCTGACGCGTGAGGTGGGTCAGAATCTGTCGATTGGCCAGGGCGCAATTGATGGCTGCCCGCATGGCACCCAGATAGTTTTGACCCAGCGGCGAATGGATCGGTGCACAGGCCAGTTCGCGATCGGGCAGGTCGATGCCGTAGCCCGGGGCGGCGATCACCATTTGCCGCAGGAATTCGGTGCCGATCTGGTGACCGAGTCCGCGCGAACCGCAGTGGATGCTGACGACGACATCGCCCGGTTTCAGGCCATATGCCGCAGCGATGTCTGCGGCGTAGACCTCGGTCACCTGCTGGACTTCCAGATAATGGTTGCCGGAGCCCAGCGTGCCCATTTCGTCGTGCTGGCGCTGTTTGGCCTGTTCGGACACCACTCCGGGATCCGCGCCGCGCATGCAGCCGCCCTCTTCGATGCGCTCCAGATCGGCCGCTTCGCCAAAGCCCTGCTCCACCGCCCAGTGGGCGCCGCCGCGCAGCATGGCATTCATCTTTGCCGCATCCAGCCGGATCGCGCCGGTGCTGCCCAAGCCGGCCGGAATGCTGTGATAGAGCGCATCCGCCAACCGCGTTTTGAGCGGCTCGATGTCGCTTGCTTGCAAGCCGGTATGCAGGGTACGCACACCGCAGGAGATATCGAACCCCACCCCGCCCGCCGATATCACGCCCCCCTGATCCGGGTCGAACGCCGCCACCCCGCCGATGGGGAAACCATAGCCCCAATGCGCATCCGGCATGGCGAACGACGCCCCGACGATGCCCGGTAGCATGGCAACGTTGGTCACCTGTTCGTAGACCTTGGCATCCATCTCGCGCAGCAGCGCCTCGCTGGCAAAGATCACGCCCGGCACCCGCATCCGGCCCAACGGCTTGATCAGCCATTCGTATTCGGACGTGCGCTCAAACTTTGCCATGTCCATGCAATTCCCCCGCTCCGGTTGCCGCTAGACGTCCACCACACATTGGGCCAGCCAGCTACCATCGGCCTGGCAGGCCACCTTCAGCGCCGTATAGGTCGCCCCCTTCACTTCGACTGCGGGATGGTGGCGCGCGACATCGAGCGCTTCGCCCCATGCCTGCGCGGTCAGGCTTTGTCCTTCCAGCCGCACTTCGAAGCGGCTGAACAACATGCTGCGCGTTGCCATTTCGAATATCAGCGCGTTGAGCCAGTCCACCAGCAGCAACTCGACATCGGGCGCCTCGCACGTTAGCCGGATCATTTTTTCGGGGGTCACGAGAGCCGGATCGGTCACCACCGCTGTCAGGCCCAGCGCAGCTTGCTCGAACGCCTGATCGAGCGAAGCGCCTGCTCCACGCACGCCCATATCGGCTTCATGCGAAAAATGCTCCCAATGTCCAGTAAGCATGCCTGGCATCCCCGATGAACGCCGGTTTCAAACGTCCTCAGGCCCTAATGCAGTTCTTCGTCTTCATCGTGGTGAAAAACCAGATCCGCCAGTTCGACTTTTATGGGCTCGCCCAGCAGTTGCTCGTGCACATCCACCGCCTGGAACAGCCACTGGTCATGCTCCAGCCAGCAATAGCCAAACTGATCCTTCAGAAAACATTCCTTGGTTTCCATGGTTCTCGTCTTTCCTGTGAACAACAGCTTTTTCCAGTCTGGCATATTATTAAATTGATGCCAGCATCCGAAAAAGGGAACAGTTGATGAATCACGATCTTCTTTGCCTGTTCGCGCTCGATGCCAGTCGTGCTTATGGAGAACGTGTGGCCTCGGCGCTGGGGATGGGGCTTGCCAGCCACGAGGAACGCGAATTCGAGGACGGCGAGCACAAGGCGCGGCCACTGGAAAACGTGCGCGGCAGGGATGTCTATGTGATCCATTCGCTCCATGGCGAGCCGGGCATGAGCGCCAACGACAAGCTGGTTCGCCTGCTGTTTTTCATCGGCACATTGAAGGATGCCTCGGCCGCCCGCGTCACCGCCGTCTGCCCCTATCTGGCCTATTCCCGCAAGGACCGCCGGACCCAGCCGCGCGACCCGGTCAGCAGCCGCCATGTTGCCCAGCTGTTCGAAGCGGTGGGTACCGACCGGGTGGTGACGCTGGACGTGCACAACCTGGCCGCCTATCAGAATGCCTTTCGCATCCCGGCCGAGCACCTGGAAGCCCGCGGCCTGTTCGTTGCCTGGTTCGCGGTACGGCTGCGTGACGAAGCCATCGTGGTGATGTCGCCGGACACCGGCGGAATCAAGCGGGCAGCAATCTTTCGCGATTCCCTTGCGCGTGCGCTCGGCCGTCCCGTCGCCGTCGCCTTCATGGAAAAGCGCCGCAGCGGGGGCGTGGTTTCGGGCGAGACGGTGGTGGGCGAAGTGGCCGGGAAGACGATCATCATCATTGACGACCTGATCAGTAGCGGCACGACCCTGGCGCGGGCGGCCGCTGCCTGCAAGGCGTTAGGGGCCAAGGGGGTATTCGCCGCAGCCAGCCACGGCATGTTTGCTGGCGCAGCGGCCGACGTGCTTGCCAATCCGGTCTTGGAGAGGGTACTGGTCACCGACAGCATTCCGCCCTTGCGGCTGCCGCCGGCGCTGCTGGGCAGCCGGGTGGAGGTACTGGACTCGGCGCCCCTGTTCGCCGAAGCCATCCGCCGCCTGCACAGCGGCGGTTCGCTGGTCGAACTGCTGCAGGACTGAGCAGGCAGGGGTCAGCTTCCTGCCGCATCGGCATGCCGCTGCGCCAGATCGAGATAGTCCCTGGCCGTTGCCAGCCAGCGGCCCGGCGGATGCCGCCCGTCGTCGCGCAGGTGCCAGACGGCAAGCTTGGCGCGCAGGACCGCGCGACAGCTTTGATAGAAGTGAATCAGCGGGTCGGGCGGGGCATCGCCACTCGCCTCGCGATAGCTTTCCAGCAGCCAGCGGCCTACCTGCGGCGCATGCAGCCGCTCGCATTCCAGCGCCAGATAGCCCAGTTCGTCGACCACATCGAGGATGCGGAATTCGCGGTTGAATTCGAGGCAATCGATGACCACCGGCTGCGCAAGCAGGCACACGTGCTCCGGCCGCAGGTCGCCGTGCCCTTCGATAATGCGATGCTGCCGCACGCGGGCATCGAACAGGTCGGCGTGGCGTTGCAGGAAACTCAACTGAAGACCGGCAAGCCGCTGCATCTGATCCGGGTCGAGGCCGAATTCCGGGCTGCCGAGTTCGCGCAGGTTGTCCTCGATTCGCCCTGCCAAAGCTTGCCGGTAGGCCTCGGGTGTAATGGCCTCGGCAGCCGCTTCCGCATAGAAGCGGGCGAGCCGGCGGGCAAGCTGAAAGATCTCCGCCTGTTCGACCGCGTCGCTGCGCAGCAGCTGATCGAGCATGCGTTGCGCCGGCAGCCTCCGCATCTGCACCAGCCAGTCCACCGGCTCCCCCGTCCCGTCCAGGCACAGGCGCCCTGCTGCATCGCGCACCAGCGCAATCACGCCGAGGTAGACATCGGCGGCCAGACGCCGGTTGAGTCGCACCTCCTGCTCGCAGTTCAGGCGCCGCGTCTCGACCGTGCTGAAATCGAGATAGGGGTAGCGCACCGGTTTTTTCAGCTTGTAGACATGGGTGGCGGTGAAGAAGACCCAGGACATGTGGGTTTCCACCGCTTCCACCCGCGCGGGGGCTTCAGGGTAAGTGCCCGGTCGACCCAGAAAGTCGAGCTTGGCCGCGAGGACGGCATCCTGCGCAGACTGGGTTGAACCCCGGGAACGGACGATGTTCATTTTCGAATAATAGGCGAGCCACGCGAACAAACTGGCTTTCCGGTCCGGACGACAGGCCGAAAGACCATCTGCTATACATTGAAACAGGGAGTGAGATTCAAGACCCTAGTTTGACCATATGGCATCGGACAAAAAGGAAAGGCCATGACGCGAAATCCCATCGGTATTGCCAATCGGCTCGGCCCACGCCTGTCGGCACTGCTTCGCAGCCGGGTCAACAATCCGGCGTGCGAGCAGCCCGCCAGCCTCATGGCGGTGCGCCGCTTTCTCGCCGATCTGTTACCCGAGGACTTCATGGAGGCATGGCAACTGCATCAGTTTGACGTCAGTGAGTCGTCCCTCGCTGAACTGGATGCCCTCATTGAGTAACCGGCCCCTGTCCGAGGAACATTCATCATGTTGAGAAAACAGCGTTCGAGGCGCGTTCTGGCGGGGGTTCTGGTGGTGCTGGGCGGCGTGCTGATGTTCATGGCACCCGAAATATGGGCCGGCCTGATCGTACTTGCGCTGGGCGTTGTCATTGAACTGGCTGGCATTGCGCTCGAGCGCCAGGCCTAGCCCACCGACCGCCAGACCGGGAGTCGCCATGAGAGCACTGATGATCAGCGCGGATCATTTCGAAGATTCCGAACTCTTGTATCCCTTTTACCGGCTGCAGGAGGAAGGCGTGGATGTGTACATCGCCTCCATTGCCAGAGGCAAAATTACCGGTAAGCACGGCTACGAGGTTGCCGTGGACACGGCGCTGCGGGATGTCGATCCGAATAACTTCGACCTTCTCGTTCTCCCCGGCGGAAAAGCGCCCGCGAAACTACGCAAGGATCCCGCCGTCATCGCGATCGCACAGGACTTCATGCGTCGCAACAAACCTGTCGCCGCCATCTGCCACGGCCCGCAGATCTTGATCTCGGCTGGTGTGCTGCAGGGGCGGCGAGCCACCTGTTACCACTCGGTTGCCGAAGAACTGCAAAGTTCAGGTGCACTGTATGAAGATACGGAAGTGGTGGTGGACGACAAGCTGCTCACATCCAGGCAGCCCTCCGACCTGCCTGCCTTCATGCGTGAAATCGTCAAATTTTTGGGTCACCCCCGATAGCAAGGTTGTTTTTTGTCCATTACAGGCGAATTCCTTCGTCATCTGCTCGTAGCCTTCCCGCGCTCCGGGCGTGTCGGCCAGCAAGCACGGTTAGGCGATAATTCGAGGCTGTTGCCCTTCCTGGCTTCCTGCCCTGTCCCGCCAAGCTCACCATGATCCCCGCCCGCCTTGCCTTCATCGACCTCGAAACCACCGGTGCCAACCTGGCGGAGGATCGCATTACCGAAATCGGCATCATCGAGGTCGATGGCGACGTGGTGACCCGCTGGAATACCCTGGTCAATCCGCAACGCGTCATTCCCGAGTTCATTCAGCACATGACCGGCATCAGCAATGAGATGGTCGCCGACGCGCCGACCTTCGACGCGATCGCTGCCGAGCTGGGCCGGCGCCTGCAGGGCCGCCTGTTCATTGCCCACAACGCGCGCTTCGACTACGGCTTTGTCCGCCAGGCTTTCCAGCGCCTGGGTCAGCGTTTCCAGGCTGATGTGCTGTGCACGGTGAAGCTGTCGCGGCGCCTGTTTCCGGCGCATTACAAGCACAACCTCGACAGCCTGATCGAACGCCATGGTCTGGTGGTCGCCGGGCGCCACCGCGCCTTGGCCGATGCCGAACTGATCTGGCAGTTCTGGCAAACCGTCGGCCGCGAAGTGGATGCCGGGCGTATCGGCGAGGCGGTGCAACATCAGCTGCAGCGTCCGAGCCTGCCGCCCCAGCTGCCGCCGGATTGTCTCGACGACCTGCCGGAAGCTCCCGGGGTGTATGTGTTTTATGGCGAGAACGATGCCCCGCTCTTTGTGGCCAAGAGCACCAATCTGCGCCAGCGCGTGCTGTCGCATTTTTCCGCTGGCACGCGGGACGCGCGGGAACGGCGCATCGCCCAGGAAATCCGCCGCCTCGACTGGCAGGAGACGGTTGGCGAACTGGGCGCCCTGCTGCTCGAGTCGCGTTGGGTCAAGCAACATCAGCCCGTGCACAACCGGCAGCCGCGGCGCGTGGCTGAGCTCTGTGCCTGGCAACTCGAAGAAGTCGCGCCGGGAGATTTCCGCCCGCGCCTGGTGACTGGCGCCGAAGCCGACCCCGGCCACAACGACGCGCTATACGGCCTCTTCGCCAGCCGGCGCGAGGCCACGCTCGCCCTGCGCAAGATCAGCGGGGCGCACCAGCTTTGTCCGGCCATCCTCGGTCTGGAAAAAACCGGCCAGCCCGGGCGTCCCTGCTTGTCTTTCCAGTTGCAGCAGTGCAAAGGCGCCTGCACCGGCAAGGAGTCCATCAGCATCCACAGCGCGCGCCTGATGAGCGCGCTCGCCCGGCTCAAGATCGCCACCTGGCCCTACCCGGGCCCGGTTGGCATTGTCGAGCGCAATGCCTTCCTCGACCGCGAAGCGGTGCATCTGGTCGACGCCTGGCGCCATCTCGGCACCGCCCGTTCGGAATCCGAACTGGCGGAATGGTTGCAGGCACCGGCCGATGCGCCATTCGATCTGGACACCTACAAGCTGCTCAAAGCGCAACTGGCCAAGCGCGGGAATACCGTGCGCACGTTCACAAGACCCTGAGTTCAAACGCGAGCCCGCGCGGTCAAAAGCCCCGCCCTGGCCGTCTGTACAATTCGCCGGGTCCCCCTTTCAGCTGAACCCGATGGCACACATCATTCCCGAAGGCTGGCAGACGCTGCAGGCCACAGGTGCGGCGCAACGCGAGATCGAGACCCTGTCGCAGCTCGCCGCATCCCTGCCCGACAGCTACACCCTTTATCACGGCGTGCACTGGACGCGCGTCAACCAGGGCCACGCGCTGGTGGGCGAGATCGATTTCGCCATCGTCAACCCGGCGGGCAACCTGCTGCTGATCGAACAGAAATCGGGGTTTCTGGGCGAAACGCCGGAGGGGCTGGTCAAGCAGTACGACAAGACGGAAAAGCATGTGCCAACGCAGATGGCCCGTTCCGCCGAGGCGTTGCGCGCCCGCCTCAACCAATACTGCACAGGGAACACGCCCACGCTCGACAGCCTGCTCTACTGCCCTGACTACCAGGTCAAACAGCCCGGCACCGCAGGGATTGATCCTGCCCGCATCATCGATGCCGGCAAGCGCGAGCATCTGGCCCGCATCATCCGCACCCTGCTGCCGGACGATGCGCCCGCCACGCCGCTCGCCGATGAGGTCCACCGCTTCCTGCGCAACGAATTACGCCTGGTGGCCGACGTCGCGACGGTGGCCGGCCAGGCACGCACGCTCTACACCCGGCTCTCGAGCGGTCTGGCCGAATGGGCGCGCTGCATCGAGTGCGAGCCGTTCCGGCTGCACGTGATCGGCACCGCCGGTTCCGGCAAGACCCAGCTCGCGCTCAACGTGCTGCAGGACGCAGTGGTGGCCGGCAGGCGCTCGCTGTACGTTTGCTACAACCGCCCACTGGCCGACCATGTTGCGCGGATTGCCCCGGCAGGATCGACGGTCGCCACCTATCACCAATTGTGCGATCGCATCCTGCGCGCAGGCGGTGCGGTACCCGACTTCTCCCAGCCAGGCGCATTCCAGATGCTGGAAGCCTTCATGGCCGACTACCGGCCTGATGCCGACGGGCAGTTCGACGAGATCATCATCGACGAAGGCCAGGACTTCCAGCCCGCCTGGCGCGATGCCCTGCTCAACCTGCTGAAGCCCAACGGCCGCATCTGGTGGCTGGAAGATCCGATGCAGAACCTCTACGGCCGGCCGCCGGTCGCGTTGCCCGGCTGGGTCGTCCTGCGCGCGCAGACCAACTACCGCACCCCACGCGATATCCTGGCCACGCTGCAACGTCTGGTCGGGCCGCAGCAGCCCATCGAATCCGGTAGTCCGCTCGACGGTTCCGACGTGGAAATCCTCACCTACTCTGGCCACGCCGACCTGATGGACAAGACCAAGACCGCCATCACCCGCGGCCTCGGTGCCGGCTTCAAAAAGGACATGATGGCCGTGGTCACCTTCCGCGGCCGCGAACACTCCCGCTTCACATCGCTCGACCGGCTGGGGCCGCACGCCATCAAGGCCTTTACCGGGCAGTACGATCTGCTCAGCAGTCCGGTCTATTCCGCAGGCGATCTGTTCATCGAGTCGGTTCACCGTTTCAAGGGCCAGTCCGCGCCGTGCATCGTCTTCACCGAAATCGATTTCGAGGAGCTCGACGAAGCCGCGCTGCGCAAGCTGTTTGTGGGGATGACGCGGGCGACGATGAAGCTGGTGATGGTGGTGTCGGAGCGGGCGGCGCAGACCCTGATGAGCCGGCTCAACGACTCGCCTGCAATCCCCCCGGCGCCTTGAAAACAGCGCCAACCGTGCGCCTCAAGCCGCGTTTCCGCCTGGCACCTGCCCGCTCAGGCGCCCAACTGGTGTGACCGATAAGCCGCCCCACCGATGGCGACCTCGGCAACCTCCAGCAAGTGCGCGTGGTGCGTCAGAAACAGCACCTGGGTTCGCTGCGACAAATCGGCCAGCACCTTGAAGGTGGCAGCTGCGGCCTCATCGTCGAACTGGATCAGGATGTCGTCGACAATCACCGGCAAAGGCTCGCCCTTGTCGATGTGGCCTTCGATGGCGGCCAGCCGCAAGGCCAGAAAAAGCTGATCACGGCGACCGGTACTCAATTGCTCCATGCCCAGCCGCTCCCCATCGGCGCGCACCGCCTTGAGGATTTGCAGCTGTTCGTCATAGTCGATGACGACCCCGCTGTAACGTCCCCCGGTGAGGATCGCAAACCGCTGCGACGCCCGTTCGACAAGCGGCCCCTGATTGCGCTTCTGGTACGTGTCGATGACCTGTGCAAGCACGGCGGAGGCGATTCGCGATGCGGCATATTCGGCCCCCAGTTCGCCGATCCGCGCGGCCCGTTCAGCCGTTGTTTGCTGGGCGTCGGCGGCCGCCGCGGAGCCGTCCATCTGCTCGAATGCCTGGCGTGCAGCGAGATAAGCCTCATGCCGTTCCTGAATCCGCACAGCATTCTGTTCAACGTGCTGCGCGTTCTGAACGAGCGCCGCTGCAATGGCGTCGGGATCCTGGCCCCTGGCCTGCTTGAGGGCATCCGCCAGCGACAGGCCGGAAGACTTGACCAGCCGGTCTTCGATATCGCGGATTTCCGTCTCCAGCGCCGCCCGTTGCGCGCTTTGCATTTCGACCCGCTCGAGGCTTTCGAGCGTCATGCAGCCCGCCTGGCGCAGCAGTGCGTCGATGACGGCTGCTGCGCGCGTTGCGGTCTGGCGGGCTGCCTCAATCGCCCTGCGGTCATCTTCGACCTGCTCGGCCAGCGTGTGCTTTTTCTCCTGCTGCGCGCGAGCCAGGATCAGCTCGCGATAGAGCCCCCCCGCGAGCGCATCGTGGCTGCGGCCATCGCCGGGAAGCGGCTGCCCCGTTACGCGCTGCCAGGTTTTGTCCAGACGGAACTGGTAGTCATCGATCTGCACCCGGGCATTGCCCTGCTCGATCCGCAATCGCGCCAGCGCCTCGTGTGCCTGCTTGAGTTGGGAAAACTGTTCAAGCCGGGCGGTGGCTTCTGCTTCGGTCGCGTCGCCCGCGAGGCGAATGGCTGCCATCGCGCCGGCCCACTGTGTCTTCCATGCGTCGAGCTCAACCCGGCTGGCGGATTCGGCCGCCTCGGCATGTTTCAGTGCAGCTTCGGTGTTTGCGCGTTGCGCTTGTTTGAGTTGCCGCTCGGTCAGCTGCTCGGCGTGTCGTCTGGCAAGACCGCGCGCCCGCACCAGCGTCTCGGCAAGCCGCTCGGTGGGCGCAATGCCCGGCAGATCCATCAGGCGGTAAATCTCGTCAAGCCGGGCGCGGACTACCTGCGCCTGCGCGCGGCCTGTTTGAGCCTCACGCAGAATGATCTGGTTGGCCGCAAAGCGCTGCAGCAGCGTCTCGCGCCGGGCCATCCACTGCGCGGCCTCGATGATCTGCAACCCCGGCAGGCCATGCGTGGCCAGCAATGCGGCCCAACGCCGCTCGAGTGCGGCGTGCGCCTGTTGAACCGATGCCGCACGCGCCTTTGCCAGATCGAGCGCAGCCTGCATCTGCGATTCGCGCACCCGGAATTCAGCGTAGCGGGCGGCGCGCTCGGCATCGGTAAACAGGCCGTCGGCAGCCTGGTCGGCGCGCAAGACCGCCTGTTCATAACGCTCGGCTGGCGGCGGCGATTCCACCGCAGCGGGCTCACCCGGTGCCGGCATGAAATAGCGACGAATGCCCAGCCACAGGCTGTCGCGCCGCTTACGTTCGTCCGCAAGGGCTTCGCGCGTCGGCACCTCACCGCGAACTTCCAGCCCCCTGATTTCCGCCTGCAACGCGGCAAGGTCGTCTTCGATCTTTTCGATCGACTCGCGGACTGAACGGGCCAAGCGACGCGCTTCCTCGTCTTCCGTCTTGCAGGCCTGCACCTCGGCATCCAGCGGCACGGTTGTCCGCGCGGCAGCTTCCGCCGATGGCATTTTCAGGGCCAGGGCTTCGGTGTCGAGCTGTGCTGCCGTTGCGGCCACCTCGTCCTCGAGTTGTTGCGCCCGCCCTTCCGGATCGCCGAGGTCGGTGATCGAGTCGAGGTAGACGCTCAAATTTCCGGCGTGATCGCCTTGTCCTAGGCGGAGGATTTCTGCGTCGAGCTGCTCGATGCCCAGCGTTTTCTCACTCAGGATTTTGAGGCACGCCTGATGACTGGCCTTGAGCGTCGCGCCCGCCGTGATGAGGGCGCGTATCCTGGCCAGCCGGGTTGGATCCGGCAGCCATTGCAGGAAATCGTCTGGCCTGGCATCGGCGGCGATCTGCTGCAGCACGGCAGTGAAATCGCCTTGCGCATTGTCGATGCCGGCATCCAGCCTGGCGCATTGAATCTGCGCTTCGCGGTAGGCGGCGGTCGCATGGTGAATCGCCTCAATCGATTCGGCATCAGCCAGCACGGCTTCGTTCAACTCGATCGCCGCCAGCTCGGCCTGCCGCTGCTGCAAGCGTTGCGCCGCCCCCTGTTCGGCATCCAGCGCCTGGCTTTTTTGGGTGACGGCGGCCACCCGCTCGGCGGGCGCCGACGGCGGCAGCGCAGGCACGCTGATCCGTTCGGTGAGACGCTGCTGCGCGAGATCGAGCGCAGCCACGTCCGGCAGGATCGCCGCAAGCCGTTCCAGCCGGCGGGCTTCCATATGCCCCTGCGCCTGAGCCTCCCTCGCGGCCTGATAGTCCTTGTCCGCCGCGTCCCTCGCCAACCTGGCCGCAGTCCATTCGGCAGGACGCACGGCAGCGTCTTTCGCCTGCTTGCGCGCTGCCTCGTATTCGGACAAAGCCTTGTTGATGGCCGGCGTGGAGGCACGGGGCTTGAACAGGTTGGCGGCTTCAAGATCGAGGGTTTTACGCAGGGCGCGAATCGTTGTAAGTCCGGTGCCGGCTTCAAACAGGTTTTCGCCGGCATCATCCTTGCCCTGCGCCAGCGCCTCTCCCCCCTTCACCAAATTCTCGTGGTCGAGGCTGAACATGGCACGGAAAAGTCCCTCGCTCAAGCCGCCCAGCCAGTCGAGAAGAGTGTCCTCCGGGACGCTGTCAGCCGCTTCCTCGCCGGTTGCCGGGTCATATTTGAGCAAGGTGTTTTTACGCCCTTTGCGACGCATGATGGCCAGCCGCTCGCCCGAGCGCGCGATCAGGGCAAGCCCGATGCGCAGCTTCTTGTCATGCAGAAACGTGTCCTGCGCCCCCTCCGGAATGCCGAACAATGCCCCGTTGATGGCGCGCCAGAGCGTGGTTTTGCCGGCCTCGTTCGGCCCGCAAAGGATGTGGAAATCGGCGGCGCCATCCAGCGTCAGGGTCTGGTTGGTGAAATGGCCGTATGCCTTGAGATCGATCTGTTCGATTTTCACGCCACATCCCCGGCAGCAAGGGCATCCAGCAGCCGCTCCCTGGCTTGCGCCAGCGCATCAGCGAGCGCCTCGGGGGAATCCAGTGCCCAGGCGCTTTCGGCTCCGCGCAATTCCGGCGGAAGCTTTTGCCCAAGATCGGCCAGCGCGGCCTCGGCCAGCGACTTGCGGGCTGCCGGGTCCGTGTCCAGCGATTCGAGGGAGCGGATCAGCAAACCGATCGGATCGTCGCGCTCGGCCAGGCGCACCAGATCGAGCGGCGCCGTCACCTTGATGCGTACTTTTTCAAGCCAGGCCATGCCGGCAGACGCTTCGCCGATCGAGGCGGCAAGTTGGGGCCGGATGGACGCCCGGTTCGACACGATGGCGTGATGCAGCGGCCCACGTCCCGTCAGGGTCAGCCGCAGCGCGAGCGTGCGATCTCCCGCTGCGGTTTGCGCCGCACGCACCTCGGCCTGCACGGCCGCATGCAACGCGTCTTCGGACGCCAGCCCGGCGATGTCAAAAACGAAGTGATGCCAGCGGGCCACGTCGGTCGCCACGAATTCGACGCTGTGGATGCCGATGCCTGGCTCGGCCTCGACGACCATGCAGCCTTTCGCGCCCAGTTCACGGGCATGCCGGCCCTGGGTGTTGCCGGGAAAGACAATCCAGGGGGCCTCGCGGACGATCTCCCGGGTGTGGACGTGGCCAAGCGCCCAATAGTCGTAGCCCTTGTCGGCCAGCCGGTCGGCCGTTGTCGGCGCATAGGGTTGATGCCCCTCGCGCCCTGACAGGGCGGTATGCAGAACGCCGATATTCAACAGTCCACCCAAGGGGGCCGGATACGCCGCGGACAGATCCGCCGTCACGGCCTCAGACGCAAAGCTCTGACCATGGATCGCCACGCCGAGCGACTCGATGACTTCGGTGGCCGGATGATCGGCAGGAAAGCTGAAAACGTTTTTCGGCAGCGGCACCGACTTCGTCAATTTGCTGACGGCGTCGTGGTTGCCATAGCTCAGGAAGACGCGAATTTCCGCCTCGGCAAGCCGGCGCAACTGCGCCGCAAAATAAAGCCCGGTATTGAAATCCGGCCAGTCGCCATCAAAGATGTCGCCGGCAATCAACACACAGTCGGCTGCGCGGTCGATGGCCAGATCGACAACGTTTGCGAAAGCACGGCGCGTGGCCTGACGCATCTCCGCGGCTGGCGCGCCATCATAAAACTCAAGCCCGCGCAGCGGGCTGTCGAGATGAATGTCCGCACAGTGAATAAAGCGCATGCGCCCTCCCCAGGGTTGGTTGAGTGTGTGGCACCTGTGCAGGCCCGAATGCGACGCCTGAATGGCCGGGATGAAACCCGCCCCGCCAAGGCCGGCAGCGTAACAGGAGCCGCGGCTCATGGCGCGAACCACCCGGCGCGGGCGCGCAGCCACGGCCTGATGCTGGCGGTTGTTTGCGGTTTCAACCCCAACCTTAATTAGGTGCTTTGTTCTATTGCAGGGCTTTTTTCGCCGGAATAACGAATAGAGATCGCATGCACAGGCAGCCTGCCGCACGGTTTTCCGCTCCCCTGCCAGTTTCTAATTTTATTATTAATAATCATATGGTTGCAATCAAACAACCCGCGCACTGCTGCGCCACCCAGGGCGACAACCGACCACCTCAACCGACGGACCTGCCCGCATGCGAGGCTGAAACGATCGGTCATGAACCGCCGCATCACACGAGCAGGGCTTGATCGATTGGGCTTACAGGTGGAGTATCCGCCCTTGTTCTAGCGAGCGATCAGGCCAGAACGCAGTTCAAGTTTGGAACAAACTGACCGAAAATGACGCCAGACGCACGATCGGGACTTTAGTCAGCCGGTCGCGTCTCTCGATAATCCGCAACAAACCTTTCAAACCATCAAAGGAAAAAACGATCATGAACAGAAAAGAACTTGTCGACGCACTGGCAGCCAAAACCGAATCCACCAAGGCAGATGCCGAACGTGCGATTGCCGGGTTGATCGACATCATCTCCGACACGCTGAAAAAGGGCGACTCCATCTCGCTGGTTGGCTTCGGCTCTTTCGAAGTTCGCAAGCGCGCCGCTCGCACCGGCCGCAACCCCAAGACCGGCGAAGAACTGAAGATCAAGGCCTCCAAGGTTCCGGCATTCAAACCGGGCGCAACGCTGAAGGCTACGGTTAACGGCACCAAGGCCAAGAAGTAATACTGGCAAATCCTGGTCCAGGGCCGTCATGCGGTCCAGGACCAGGTTGCAGTCAGTCTGGCTGCGACTTTCCTTCAGCGCCCCGCCTGCTGATCGAGTCAGACCTATCCCACCTCTCGCAGCAACCTGAATCATCCCGTCGCTCCTTGGCGAAGACGCTCAAACCCCATACCGCATCCGGATGCTCTCACCCGGCACAGACGTTTTGCGTGACGCCGGACAACACTTGAAATTATTTTCCATTTAAATTCAGACGGATAACCCATCTCTACAACTAAAGTTGTACATCCATTCTTCCTGATTGGGGCTAAGTTCGCGGCGTGGGAATCCCCACGCTCAACAATTAATCAAGGAGGCAGTATGAAAAAAATGGTCAATGTGTTGCTGATGGTGGTTGCTGGTTTGATGGCGCTCCCGGCTTTTGCTGCGGTCAATATCAATACCGCAACGCAATCCGAACTGGAGGCCGTCAAAGGCCTGGGGACGACCAAAGCCCAATCCATCATTGCTTACCGTGAGGCCAACGGGAGTTTCAAGAGCATCGATGATCTGGATAAAGTAAAGGGCTTCGGCAAAGCCAGCATTGAAAAAATCAGGGCCGATCTTTCGGTCGGCGCAGACAGCGCCAAGAAAAAGTAATCGGCTTGCCTGAGTCGCTGTAACCTGCCGATCACGAATCCCGCAGTGAAATTCAGACTGCGGGGTTCGCCCCCAACAAATACGGCCGAAAGCTGATGAACCTGGCCAAGCCAGTATAATCCGCGCTTTCCTGGCCGTTCTCCTATTGCATGTCTACCCTTGCCGTCATTCTGATCGCGACTGCCGCCGGCAGTGTGCTGAGCTTGTTGCTCGCAGCGGCATTGGCTTTTTCGGCGCGTCCCAGCTGGATTCCGGTTCTGGTGAGCTACGCCATTGGTGCGCTGCTTGGCGCCTCCTTGCTGGAAGTATTGCCCGAAGCCGTTGAAATGGGCGGCGATATCGAAACCGTTGGCAGGGCCTTGCTGGGCGGCATTTTGATGTTCTTTTTGCTGGAAAAGCTGGTGTTGTGGCGCCACTGTCACGACGAAGTGTGCGAGGCCCATGGCAGCCATGACCACGGCCATGATCACGGCCGCTCCGGTGGAATGATCATGGTGGGCGATACCTTCCACAACTTTGTCGACGGCATCATCATCGCCGGCGCGTTCATCGCCGACTTTCGGCTGGGCGTAGTCACCACGCTGGCGATCATTGCGCACGAAATCCCGCAGGAAATCGGCGACTTTCTGATCCTGCTGCATTCAGGCTATACGCGCACCCGCGCCCTCCTGCTCAATTTCCTGAGCGGTGTCGCCACCCTGGTCGGCGCGCTGATCGGCTATTACGCCCTGTCGATGCTGCAGGGCTGGACGCCGGTTTTGCTGGGGCTGGCGGGCGCGAGCATGCTGTATGTGGCGATGTCGGATCTGATCCCGGGTCTGCACAAGCGCGCTGAAATCGGCGCCACCCTGCAACAGCTAGCGCTGATCGGACTGGGTATCGGAACCGTCGCGCTGATCGGCTACCTCCTCGACCACGGGCACTGAGCGACGACGACGGCTCGGCCGGTCGAAGGTATAGACAAACAGTGCCAGCGGCAACACGCCCAGAAAGATCAGGATGGCCAGCGCCTTGCCGATGCTGCTGGCGGTAATCGCCATCATCAGAATCACATACGCCCAGCCAATCGCTACGATATACATCTCATTGCTCCATCAGGATTGAACGTCATGGTAACCAAAGCCACCTCCACCCGCTCACCGACCGTCGGTTTCGTTTCGCTCGGCTGCCCCAAAGCGACCGTCGATTCAGAGCGCATCCTCACGCAGCTGCGCGCCGAAGGTTACGGCATCGTCGGCAGCTACGACGATGCCGACGTGGTGGTGGTCAACACCTGCGGCTTCATCGACGCCGCGGTGCAGGAATCGCTCGAAGCGATCGGCGAGGCGCTGGCGGAAAACGGCAAGGTGATCGTCACAGGATGCCTCGGCGCCAAGGCCGATCTCATCCGCGAAGCGCATCCCAAAGTTCTGGCGGTGTCCGGGCCGCACGCACTGGATGAAGTGATGCGCGCGGTGCACACAGCGCTGCCGAAACCGCACGATCCGTTCGAGGACCTGATTCCGCCGGGCGGCGTCAAGCTGACGCCGCGCCACTATGCCTACCTGAAAATTTCGGAAGGCTGCAATCACCGCTGCACCTTCTGCATCATCCCCTCGATGCGCGGCGATCTGGTGAGCCGCCCGGTGGGCGATGTGATGCGCGAGGCCGAGGCGCTGGTGGGCGCCGGCGTCAAGGAATTGCTGGTGGTGTCGCAGGACACCAGCGCCTACGGCGTGGACGTCAAATACCGCCCCGGCTTCTGGAACGGCCGCCCACTCAAAACCCGCATGACCGAACTCGCCGGCGCGCTCGGCAGCCTGGGCGCCTGGGTGCGCCTGCATTATGTCTATCCCTATCCCAGCGTGGACGACGTGATTCCGCTGATGGCCGACGGCATCATCCTCCCGTATCTGGACATTCCGTTCCAGCATGCCAGCCCGCGTATTCTGAAACTGATGAAGCGCCCCGGCGCGGTCGAAAAAACCCTCGACCGCATCCAGTCCTGGCGCGCCGCCGTGCCGGATCTCACCTTGCGCTCGACCTTCATCGTCGGCTTTCCCGGCGAGACCGATGCCGAGTTCGAGGAGCTGCTGGCTTTTCTCAAGGAGGCGCAACTGGATCGCGTCGGCTGCTTCAAGTATTCGCCGGTTGAAGGCGCGCTGGCCAACGAGTTACCCGACGCGGTGCCAGAAGACCTGAAGGACGAACGCCTGGAACGCTTCATGGAAGTTCAGGCAGAAATTTCGGCGGCCCGGCTCGATGCCAAGATCGGCCGTGAAATCGAAGTCATCGTCGACGAGGAAGACGAAGTCGGCACCCTCGCCCGCAGCCATGCCGATGCGCCGGAAATCGACGGCGTGGTGTATCTCGAAGGGGTGTTTGACCTGGAGCCGGGAACGCGGCTCAAGGTGCGCATCGACGAGGCCGACGAGCACGATTTGTGGGGCACCCCGGTCTAAGTTTGGTCAGGCATATCTGGCTTACGCCAGTCCCGCGATCAGGCTGCGCGGACGTCGCCAGATTTTCCAGGCGTCCATCGCCTGCAATTGCAGCCCCCTGCCGTTGACCGGATCGATCAGGCTCAGGCCAGTCGCATCCGCTGTGCGTAGCGCTGCGAACAACGGTACGAACCAGTTCCGTTCCAGCTCGCGCATTGCCTCGCGCCAACCATAGGCGTAGCCGCATTGCCCGGCAAGGGTCAGGTCATCCAGCAGAACCACGCCTGCCGTTTTCAGCATGGCCGGCTCCAGCTGCGGCGGCAGCGGATAAACGCTTGAACCACAGAATGCGCCCAGCGCACGCGCCGTCGCATCCCGCGCATAAACCGCCTGCCCCGTCACCGGTGCAACAGGCACACTGCCGCCGCCCCACAGCCACAGTGAATTCACCGGCAACTCGCCACGCGCCTCGCGCGCCAGATTCACCGGGTGCTCAAACAGCAGCATCTGCAATTCGTTCAGCCTCACCCGCAAGGGCCCGGCCGCGTCACCCTGCGGCAGCAGGGGATGGATGTCGCGCCCGCTTGCAACGGACACGGTCGTGGTGCGCAGATGTGGCGCATGCGGAAAATGCAGATACCAGCGGGTGGGATGCAAGGGCAGCGGGCGCAAGGTATCGCCAAAATGCTGGCGGATGCTGGCCACCAGCGCATCGGCCTCCTGCTGCGACAGGTCGAAGAGACTGCTGTCCGCCAGCACGATGCGGTCGCGCATCACCCGCAAATGCACCGGGTCGGCGCGCAGCCAGTAGCCACCGCCTGCCCCGCCATCGGCAGCAAGGGTGATCGGCGCCAGCGGCCAGTCCTGCTGGCGCGCGATTCCCAGCGCTTCGCACAGGGCGGCTTCGGTGCCTTCGTCCGGGCAGCGCAGCCGGGTGCCGCGCGCGAGCAGCGTTTGCAGCGCAGGCAGCTGCAAATCCTGCGCGGCGGTTTCCAGCAAGCGCGGCGGTGGAAATAAATGCGGAATCAAGAAAAGCATTCTTCGAGTGTAAGCGGATTCGCTGGAATGGCGGGCAGCATTGGCAGTCGAACCAGGCGGCTGTGGCATACTCGACGCAAACCTTCAGCGAGTCCTGTTTTGCTTCCCTTCGAACTTCAAATCGGCCTGCGTTACACCCACGCCAAACGCAGCAATCACTTCATTTCCTTCATCTCCATCGTTTCGATGGCAGGCATTGCGCTGGGCGTGATGGCGCTGATTGTGGTGCTCTCCGTGATGAACGGATTTCAGGAAGAATTGCGCGCGCGCATTCTGGGCGTGGCGGCGCACCTGGAAATCAGCGGCCCGGCAGACCGGCTGGCCGACTGGCGCGGCGTGTTGCTGCAGGCCAGACAGAACAAGGAAGTCGTGTCCGGCGCGCCCTATGTCAACGCGCAGGGCATGCTGGCCAATGGCGATAACGTGCGCGGCGCGATCATTCGCGGCGTGCTGCCGGAGATGGAAAGCCAGGTGGCGGATCTCGCCCGGCACATGAAGCTGGGCAAGCTCACCGACCTCAAGCCCGGCGAATTCGGCATCATCCTCGGCGGCGAGCTGGCGCGCGTGCTCAACGTCTATCCGGGCGACAAGGTGGTGCTGCTCACGCCGCAAGGCAACATCACGCCGGCGGGCGTGATGCCGCGCGTCAAGCAGTTCACCGTCACCGGCATCTTTGAAGCCGGCATGTTCGAATACGATTCCGGCCTTGCGCTGGTCCATCTGCAGGACGCGCAAAAACTGCTGCGGCTGGGTAACGACGTGTCAGGCGTGCGGCTCAAGCTCGACGACCTGTTTCGCGCGCCCTTCGTCACCCGCGAACTGGCGCAAAGCCTCGACGGCAGCTATTACCTCACCGACTGGACGCAAAGCCACGCCAACTTCTTCCGCGCGGTTGCCATCGAAAAACGCATGATGTTTTTGATCCTGCTGCTGATCGTCGCCGTCGCCGCGTTCAATATCGTCTCTACCCTGGTGATGGCGGTGACAGACAAGCAATCCGACATCGCCATCCTGCGCACGCTGGGAGCCCGGCCCGGATCGATCATGCGCATCTTCATCGTGCAGGGCGCGTTCATCGGCGTGTTCGGTACCCTGCTCGGCGTGGTCAGCGGCGTGTTGCTTGCGCTCAATGTCGAAACCGTGGTGCCGATGATCGAACGCCTGTTCGGCATGGATCTGTTCCCGGCCGATGTTTACTACATCAGCCAGTTGCCGTCCAAACTGGTGTGGGCGGATGTCGGCGTCATCGCCGGCATTTCGCTGCTGATCAGCCTGCTCGCGACCTTGTATCCCAGCTGGGCCGCGTCGCGCATCAACCCGGCGGAGGCGCTGCGTTATGAATGAAACCGTGCTGCGTTGCAGCGGACTTAGCAAAACCTTCCGCCAGGGCAGGAACGACGTGCAGGTTCTGCTTGGCGTCGATCTCGAAGTCCGCGCGGGCGAATCGCTCGCCATCGTCGGGGCATCGGGCTCGGGCAAGAGCACCCTGCTGCACCTGCTGGGCGGACTCGACGTGCCCACCGCAGGCGCAGTCGAACTGCTGGGACGCAATCCCTTTGCCATTTCCGAAGCGGCGCGCTGCGAACTGCGCAACACCGCGCTCGGATTTGTGTATCAGTTTCACCACCTGCTGCCGGAATTCACCGCGCTGGAAAACACCGCGATGCCGCTCACCATCCGCCGAATGGATCGCGCGCAGGCGATGGCGCGCGCCGCCGACGTGCTGACCGAAGTCGGATTGGGCCATCGCCTGAGTCACCGTCCCGGCGAACTGTCCGGCGGCGAGCGGCAGCGCGTCGCCATTGCACGCGCGCTGGTCACCCAGCCCGCATGCATCCTGGCCGACGAGCCCACCGGCAATCTCGATCGCCACACCGCCGATGCCGTGTTCGACCTGATGCGCGAGCTCAACCGCAAGCAGGCCACCAGCCTCATCGTCGTCACTCACGACAGCAACCTGGCTACGCGGATGGATCGGCAGTTGCGGCTGGTTGATGGAATATTGCAGTCCTAGCAAGCAGCTGAAGTTAAGACTCCATTCAGCTCATTCCCCGGCCAAGGCATTCGACATGAAACGTTGCCCTCGTACCCAGTCCGTCGCTGCCGAAGAAACCCATAAGAAAGAAATGGGCGTCAAAGCCCTCCCCGCCAGCCAAGAAACACTTGCGTTGCGCCTGCTGTTAGCGCTGGGCACACAACCATTCAATGCCGGGCAGCTTCGATCTGCCGACGCAGTATTTGCCGACCTCGATGCGCTGGATACGTGAATCGTATTTTCTGGCTGAACGCTCGCGCCATCGCCAGTCGATAGCTGGGCACTATCAGCGGGTCGACCTCATCATCGTTTGCCGCACCCGGCGCACCCCGCTGGCGCAGCGCCTGCTCCGGGCATAACCCCCGCGCGATGCGGTTTTATCTCATCGCATTCTGTCTCGGCGTGTGGCTGCTGCAACAGCAGGCCAGCCTGCCTTCCGCGCGCTGGCTGGGACTGTTGCCGCTATTGATCAGCGTGCTGTGGCTGCCGCGATTTTCCCGAACCACGCCTGAAATCCTGCGCCGGCTGGCCGTTGCGCTGTTGAGCCTTGCACTCGGCTTTGCCTGGGCCGCGTGGCGCGCTGACCTGCGGCTGGCCGAGCGTCTGCCCGATCACTGGCAAGGAGTGGATATCAGCCTGGTGGGCGTGGTGAGCGATCTGCCGCAAAGCGATGCGCGCGGCGAACGCTTTGTGTTCGATGTCGAGCAGGTGCTGACTCCCCATGCACCCGACCTGCAGCGCATCCAGATCGCGCGTTACTGGCCGCGCAATACGCAGGATCGCAATCCGACCGTGCAGGCCGGCGAACGCTGGCAACTCACGGTGCGGCTGAAGCGCCCTTACGGCACCCACAACCCGCACGGTTTCGATCTCGAAGCCTGGATGCTGGAACGCGGCATCGCCGCCTCGGGCTATGTGCGTGAGCAAGCCGCCCCGCAACGCCTCGCTGCGCGCGCAGCCACCCCCACCGCCTGGACCGCCGCCACGCGCGCCGGCATACGCGAACGAATTCGTGCCACGCTGAATGACGCGCCCTATGCCGGCGTCATTACCGCGCTGGTCATCGGCGACCAGCGCGGCATTCCGCATGAGCAATGGCGCGCGTTCACCCGCACCGGCGTCAATCATCTGCTGTCGATCTCAGGCCTCCACGTAACCATGATCGCCGCCCTTGCCGGCTGGCTGGTGGCCTTCGGCTGGCGACGCTGGCCGCACCTGGCGGAACGTTTGCCCACCCGCCAGGCTGGTCTGCTGGGCGCCGTGCTGGCGGCGTGCGCGTATGCCGTGCTGGCAGGATTTCAGGTGCCCGCGCAGCGCACCCTGTTCATGCTCGCCGTGCTGGCGCTGACATTCTGGGGACGCCGCGAGCCGCGGCCTTTTTCGGCGTTGACCTGGGCGCTGTTCTGCGTCCTGCTGATCGACCCGTGGGCGGTGTTGTCAGCCGGGTTCTGGCTGTCGTTTGGCGCCATGGCGGTGATCCTGTGGGTCACGTTCGGCCGCGTGGCGTTGCCGGACAAGCTGCGCGGATGGGTCAGCGTACAAGCGGCACTGACGCTGGCGCTGGCACCCGCCCTGCTGTTGCTGTTCCAGCAGGTATCGCTGATTTCGCCGCTGGCCAACGCCATCGCCATCCCCCTGGTCAGCTGGCTGGTCACGCCGCTGGCCTTGCTGGGCGTGATCGCCCCGCCGCTGTGGCATGCCGCGGCATGGTTGATGGACGGACTGGGACACAGCCTGCTGTGGGCCAGCACCTTGCCGTGGGCCATCGCCGTGCAGCCCGCACCGGACGGCTGGGCAATCCTGCTGGCAATGATCGGTACCGTTTGGCTCCTGCTGCCACGCGGATTTCCGCTGCGCGCGTTGGGTGCATTATTGTGGCTGCCGCTGGTGTTTCCGCTGCACGCCAGCATCGCGCCCAAGCATTTTGAAGCCGACGTGATCGACGTCGGCCAAGGCACCGCCATCCTGATCCGCACCGCCCGCCACACCCTGCTGTACGACACTGGCCCCGCCTTTGCCGACAGCAATGCCGGCGAGCGCATCATCGTGCCCTACCTGCGCGCAACGGGTGTCGGCACATTGTCCGGCATGATCGTCTCGCACGATGACAGCGACCACAGCGGCGGCCTGCACGCCGTTTTGCGCGACCTCCCCACCGGCTGGCTGCTGCATGGCCTGCCCGCTACCAGCCCGCTGTTGAACAACACCCCCACACCCCACCATTGCCAGCGCGGCCAACACTGGCAATGGGACGGCGTGCGCTTCGAGATTCTCAACCCGCCCGCCACGGCGTATGGCGAAACCAGCCGCCGCGACAACGACTTCAGTTGCGTATTGAAAATCAGCAACGGCGGGCAAAGCCTGCTGATCACCGGAGATGGCGAACGGCGCGTTGAACTCGAACTCATGGAGCAGGCTTTACGCAACCACGGCACGGACCTGGCTGCCACCGTCCTGATCGCCGGCCACCACGGCAGCCGTACCTCGTCGCTGGCCGAGTTCGTCGAACAGGTGCAGCCGCAGATCAGCGTCTTCACCCTGGGCTACCGCAACCGCTTCGGCCACCCCCATCCCCAGGTCGTCTCACGATTCCGCGAGCAGGACGCCCGCATCCTGCGCAGCGATAGGGGCGGCCTCATCAAGCTCACGTTCAGCGAGGCTGGCGTGGCGACATTGGAATATCGCCCGTCTCACCGCCGCTATTGGCAGGACAGCCCACCATGAAATGCCCGGGTTTACCCTGAAGAGGGTGGCTGAACTACATTGCTTCTTTGCGAACACATGCAGCGCTGGAATTCCGGCGCTTGCGCACAGCGCCCCCTACCAGCCCCAACCCAGCCAGCATCAGAACGTAGGTTTCAGGCTCAGGTACCACAGCAACCGCTGTTCCCGTCAGCACCCAATCGCTGGTCATCCCTTGAAAGGGACCGTCCGTATTCACCAGGCTCCAGTGCAACGTAAAGTTGTATATACCGGATCCTGCCTCCACCGTCGGCTGGATAACCCACTCGCCGGTACCTGTGGCTTGGCCGCCCTGCCAGAAGCGGTTGCCATTCCACTCGGTAAAGAAGCCCGAGAAATCCGCGGTGATAGCTGGATCATATGGCGAGCCCGTTACCGTGATAGCGCCTGGTTGCGGGTCGGCAATCGTGATCGTGCTGCAAGTGGGATTGCACCCCGCCGACGTCTCCACACTATGGGCAAAGAACGTTTTCCAGGAAATGCCCAGAAAATCGAAGGTCGTCACCGGATTGGCCGCACTGCCGTGCAGCCCATCGGCATCCACCATCCCGTTGAGCACCCCATCGTCCAGGTGATTCGAAGGGCCGGCAAGAACAGGCACCGCGCCGAACGTATCGAATGAATCCGACATCGTGAACGTCCCCCCGGTGATGGTGATGGACTCGGTCGTCCAGGCATACGCGGGGGAAACGGCTATCGAAACAAGCAACGCAAACAAGCAACGGATATTCATGGAACGGGTCTCCTCATATTTCGTGTTTTCGTAGGCCAGTCTCATGAACAACGTGTCGGTACAACACGCAATGACGAAACATGGCTAAGTGGCACAACAGGGGACATCAACGCAATAACCATGCCTTAGAATTTACTTAAACAGATCATTGACATACAAACCCTTGTCCTGACAAGGGCACGTTTGATGTAAAACAATCCGACAACTTCCGGGCGCATCCAGGTCACGACGCCTGCCGCCAACATATTAAAAATAATCAATAAACAAACGTACCCGGCTATCTTTGATTTTTACTCATAAAAAAAGCCAGGGACGCGTCCCTGGCTCAAGTTATTGCTTTAACTTGAATTAATGCAGGCCAACACCTTCATCGAGCACCCAGCCCAGGCTCACGCCCAGCACGTGCTGACTCATTTCGATATCAGCGCCACCGACAATGTTCTGGTCGACTGCGCGTTGCTCGTTTTTGTGAGCGTACATGTAGGCACCCGTAATTTCCATCGGCGAATCGCTGGACTTCCAGGTGAAGCCTACTGAGTAATGGTGTTCCACCGTTGCGGGCGCCAGCGTATTGAACGTCAGCTGGTCGTTCTTGATCGGGGTTGCGCCATAGTTGTAACCCGCCCGTACGATCCAGCTGTCATTGACTTTCCAGTCGGCGCCGACTTTGTACACGGTTTGATCAGACCACCCAAATCCCATACCCGCATCTTCGCCTAAGCATTTTGCCGGATCACCCCCGCTGCCACAGCCGAAACCCGAAGGGATGCCTAAAAAACCAGGATCAGTATCGAAACTGGGACCCCGATTACCAAACGCTTTCACTTCGGAAAATAAAATCCGCGACACGTCCGCCGCCAAGGTCAGTGACTTGGTCGGTTTAAATGCAATCCCCAAGCCATAGTTTTCCGGAATATCGAAGCCACCCTGCTCGGCAAACAGTCCCCGGTATGCGTCCAGCTTGGTCATGTACATCCTCGAGGTCCAGGACAAACCGACATTGAGCCGGTCATCAAAAAAGTCCCCCAGCCAGCCAAGCTTGATGCCACCGCCGTAGGAGTAATCAAATCCATTGTTGGTCAAATGATCCGGATCGCTGGAAATAGGCCTGAAGTTCTGCAAACCATACGCACGGAAACGCGTGACAGCCCCCACCACCGAGGCTCCCACCGCATGGTCTTCGTTGAGCTTGTAGGAAACCGACACCGGCACCAGCAACTGCATCATATCCACGCCCAGCTTGCCCAAGCCAGCTGTGTCATTGAGTGTGGCGTCAAAATAGTCTCTTAAATAAGTCGTATTCATGCCACCGTTGCCGACAACGGCAATCCCTGCCGACAATTGCTCGGTCAAGGGCATCGAGAAGCCCATTTCAGGAACCAGGAACCATTCCTGATCACTTTCAGAACCCGTATCGAAACCAAAAAAGGATGAATCGCCCGAACTGGACGACTTGCCCACGTAGGCACTGCGAACGGGGTCGAACACGCTGATACCGATATCGCCACGCATCCCGACCTTGGACAGGTTGGCAGGGTTGTAGGCGGCCGAAATGGCATCCTGGGGCGCGGCAATCCCGGCCCCCCCCATGCCCATGGCTTTCATGCCGAAACCGGGAAGGAAATAACCGTTGGTTGCATGCGCCGATGTTGCGGCCATGAGCGCAGAGACCAGGGCTGCGTGTTTCAGGACATGTTTCATGGGTAAAGGCTCCTCTTGACGTTTTTGAGTTGGAATATTTCGTAGCCAGGCCACGGTTGAAAACAGCGGGCAAGCTTATCAACAAGCCGCCCCGTTGTCGATAAAGCCAGCTAATAATTTGCTTTTAATTTCATTAAATCAACGCATTGACTCATCGACTTCACAAATGAGCCACGAAAAAAGCGGCGGGATTCACCCCGCCGCTTTTTAGCTCCAGTCATTCAGTCAAATAAACCGACTCAACACCAGAAATCCTGCAGATAGGTCAGGCAACCAGCTTGCGGCGACGCACTGCGAAGCCAACCAGGCCCAGACCGGCCAGCATCATGCCGTAGGTCGAAGCTTCCGGAACAGCTGCTACAGCTGCAGTGCCCTGCACGTTCCAAACACCGGTTTTACCGCTAAAAGCGCCACCAACGATGGTTGAAGACCAGGTAGCCGTAAATGCACCCGTACCTGCATTGTAAGAACCAACCACACTGGAATTGCCCTGGTTGAAGTTGCTGCCATTCCAAGCGGCGGTGATTGCTGACAGATCCATGGTAATCACGCTGCCCGTGATATCGCCATTCGGTACGGGGCCACCAGGCACAACGTTAGTACCGAAAGGAAGGCCGGCTGGAATGTAAGTGGCTGTACCGTCTTGGGTGAATACGCCGACTGCACCGCCAAAGAATGGGAACAGATTAGCGTTGGAACCATAAGCATCAGCAAGATCAAAGCCAAAAGCACCGAAAGCAACCGGACCCGCGGTAACTGTAGGCATTTCAAATGTGCCGCTGGTGATGAACAGGTCGGTAATCGGTGCAGCCTGTGCACCCGTAGCAGCAATGGCCAGAACAGCAGCGGCAGCAATCTTTGTCATTGTGAAATTCATTGTAAATCTCCTCATGTAGAAAAATTATCGATCGATTAAACAACTACATTTTGTTGTTGCCCACCCGGGCGGAAACTGGGTTCCGATTAATTCCCTTCGCGGCGCTTCACATAAAGCAATGGCAATGCCAATCTAATTAAACATTTACTTATATGCATTACAAATCAACTGGATAAAAGTTTATTGAATGGCTTCAAGCCTCCACAGGCTGAAAGACCCAGCCCTGAATGTGTAAAATTTTCCGACAGAATGTGGCCTGCATGAGCAGAAAACTGATCCATCCTCGAATTACTGCAACGGACCGCCAGCACGATAAGTACAATTTCACATGTTCAATCAGTACGTTACTACTATCCACCCACCCCATCGGCTCACGTGTAAATTTTATCGACAAATAGCTGATGATAAATAAAACCTATTTATGCATAAACAAAGAAGGTGGTGCCTGCCCAAACCCTGAACCGTGGTCTCGTGCGCCGTGTCTCCCCATCCTTCGCGAGCGCCACATAAGTCTTGCCGAAACCGCGTCGCTATTGCTGCCCTGCTTGGCGCAGCAAGAATTCATTGAGCGCAGTCTCGCCACAATCAAAATCTTCGCGCCGATGCAGCGCGTCCAACAACTCGATAGCAACCATCGCTTAATCTAATCGCGCACCATCAGTTTGCGCAGGGCAGCCTTGAGTTTGGGGGGATTCGATGGATGCGGTGAACGCTTCAAAATCGCGCTTCGACACTTGTACGCAGATTGATCCTGGCGGATTCATGGACTCTGGCCGACGTGGACACCGGGCGCGTCCTCGACCACCGGCTGTGCAAGCCTGGGCCGATAGCCTCGACACCGATCAACCGCCGCCTTTGCCACGTTGATGGAACTGCAGTGGACAGGCAAGGCGCTGTCTCACTTGGCGGCTATACGGCTTTTTGGCGCCGAGAACAGGCTGGCCGCTGCACGCACGATGCAGGCGCTCACTCCCGCACCGGGCACACTGCTGGCGAATCCGCGTATGGGTGAAAAGCTGGAAGCGTTCGAACCACGCGATGTATGGCGGGCTCTCGCTGGACACTATCGAAATGCGCTACGAAATTCAGGAATCCACGATTGAGGTGCTGCGGCTATGGCACACGGGCGAGAATCGGTAACTTGAATCTTGCAGCTTGAGTCTTGCAACTCAATAGGCGTTCTGATCCCGCCACACGACCGCCAGCGTCTTGCCGATGATCATGAGGTCGAACATGAGCGACCAGTTGCGCATGTAGTCGATGTCGTACTGGACGCGGGCGCGCATTTTGTCGAGGGTTTCGGTTTCGCCGCGCAGGCCGTTGACTTGCGCCCAGCCGGTGATGCCGGGCTTGACCTTGTGGCGCAGCATATAGCCCTTGATCAGCTTGCGGTATTGCTCGTTGTGGGAAACGGCGTGGGGACGCGGACCGACGACGCTCATGCGGCCCTGCAATACGTTGATGAACTGCGGCAGTTCGTCGAGCGAGGTGCGGCGGATGAAGCTGCCGAAACGGGTAATGCGCGGGTCTTCGCGACCGGCCTGCTGGATGACACTGGCGTCGGCATGCTCGCGCATGGAGCGGAATTTGTAGATGAGGATTTCATGGCCGTCGAGGCCGTAACGGCGTTGCTTGAAAATGATGGGGCCGGGCGAGGACAGCTTGACGCCCAGCGCAAGGATAAGCAGTAGCGGCCAGATCATCAGCAGGATGAGGCTGGCGATGACGAGGTCGCTGAGGCGCTTGCCGATGCCGCTGACGCCGAGGGTGGGGGTTTCGGTGAGCGCGACGACGGGCATGCCGTGGATGTGGTCGACCCGCGCCTGGATCAGGTCGGAGACGAAAATATCCGGGACGAAATAGACCGAGGTGGTGGTGTCGCGCAGGGCGTCAAGCAGCCCCAGCGTGCGCGGTTGCGCGGCCATGGGCAGGGTAATGTAGACGAGGTCGATGCCGTTTCGGTTAACGTATTCGGGGATCTCGGGCAGTTTGCCCAGCAGTTTTTTGGGGTCGGTCAGGTCGGTGCGATCGATGGTGCGGTCGTCAAAAAACCCGATCACGTCCACGCCCAGCGAGCTGTCATCGACAAAACGACCGCGCAATTCGGTGCCGAGGCTCCCCGCGCCCACGATGATGGCGCGCCGGCGGCCGCCTTCGAGCAGCAGCAGGCGCGGCAGCAGCTTGCGGGTGATGCGGTGGGCGACATACATGGCAACAGGCGTCGCCAGCATCCACGCCATGACCAGATTGGGGGGGAAGAAATCCAGATAGCCGGTGGAATACCCAAACAGCAGGATCAGCCCCGACAGGAAAAACCAGGGCATGACGGACTCATTCCAGAAGGCACGCAGGGTGACTTCAGGCCACTTCCCGGGGAAGGTCAGGGTAAAGACGATCAGTGCCAGGATGGGGTACGGCCCCTTGAAAGGTTCGCCGAAATACATCGCGCAGCCGATCAGCACCAGCACGGCCACAAACGGGTCGAGCAGAATCTTGGTCAGCGATACAACGGAAAGTTGCTGCCGGAACAGCCACTGGTTGTGGTTTGGCATTACTTCAAAGGCATCGTCACGATGCGGATTTCCTCGGCTGCTCTTTGGCAGGCTCGTAATTCATTTAGCGTCTCCCCAGCCAGACAAGTCATGGCGGCGCGCACATTATCCAACAGATATTGCGGATCGAGGTTATCTGAACTTGAAATCAGCGAGCATCATGGCGTAGGTTTCGGCTTTGGGAGCAGTCAACGCGATGTTGCCATCCGCGGCGAACAGGAAATCGCCCGTAGCCAGGGCGTTACCGTTGACCGAGTTCACACTTAAAAAGAGGGCGTCATCGATCGGATCCATTCCGTCACCGAGGGGAACCCGCCCCGGTGACGCGCCATGCTGCCAGCCCCGGCCCCATGCTATTCTGTGCACCATTTTTGGGAGCATGGCTTGATTAAAATTCTGCTGCTGATTGCGGTTGGTTTTGTGGTGTGGGCACTGTTCCGCTCCTATCTGCGTACCTTGAACAAACCGCCTGTTTCGACGCGCGAATCGGTGGTCGAGGACATGGTGAAATGCGCGCATTGCGGGGTCAATCTGCCACGTAGCGAGGCGATCTATAGCGGTGGCGAACTGTTTTGCTCTTCCGAGCACCAGAAACTCGGCAAAAAATGAACGCTGAGGCAGCGTCCCAGCCACGTCTGTTCACGCAGGGCTATTTCGCGTCGCACTGGCGCAGTCTCGACTACTTCAATCTATACCGCCTGACCCTGGCGATGGCGCTGGTATTTACCAGCTTGCTGTTCGGGGCGTCCGACATGTTTGCCGAGGGCTCGGGCGAACGCTTTCAGGCGTATGCCTACGCTTATCTGGTTGCCGCTGCCCTGTTTGTGCTGGGCATCCGCGCGCGCTGGCCGGGGTTTCAGGTCCAGCTGACCGCCCACATCTTTGCCGACATCCTTTTCACGATGCTGTTGATGGGCACCAGCCCGCGTCTGGCAGACGGCATGGGCTTGCTGCTGGTGGTGTCGATTGCGTCGGGCGGGCTGGTCGGCAGCGGCCGGCTGACCTTGCTTTATGCGTCCATCGCGTCGATTGCCCTGCTGCTGCAACATGGCCTGAGCGTTCTGGGCAACAGTTCAGGCAGCAGTTCCTACTTTCAGGTCGGCCTGCTCTGCACCGGGTACTTCGCCATCGGCTGGCTGGCGCACACGCTGACGCAACGTGCGCTGCGCTCGGAAACCCTGGCGCAGCAACAGGCCGAAGAGCTGGCGCTGCTGAACCGCATCAATGCACTGGCGATCGAGAATTCGCCCGATGGCTTGCTGGCCGTGCGCGGCGACGGTGTGGTGCGCCATGCCAGTCCGCGTGCGCTTGCGCTGCTGGGCGTCAGCACACCGGTGGTGCCGGGCCTCACCCGGCTGGAAGCCTGCTCGCCCGAGCTGGCGCAGTTGTCGCGACAATTGTCAGCCCATGTCACGCCCACCTTGAACGCGCCGAACGGCCCCTTGCGGGTCCGCTGCATCCCGCTGGCTACAGCGGACGGCAGCCGGGTGCTGGTGCTGGAAGATCAAAGCCAGGCCGCGCAGGAGGCGCAACGGCTCAAGCTGGCGGCGCTGGGGCGGCTGACCGCCAATATCGCGCACGAAATCCGCAACCCGCTTTCCGCCATCAGCCATGCGGCACAGCTCTTGAGCGAAGAGTCGCACGATGCAACCCAGGCCAAGTTGACCGGCATCATCGAAAACAATGCGCGGCGACTCGATCGGCTGGTGGAAGAAGTGCTGACGCTCAACCGGCGCGACCGCCTGAATCCGACCCCCATCAACACGCTGACGCTCATGCCGCTGATCGCCGAATTGCGCCAGACCGAAGGCATTCCGGAAGAGGCGGTCGTCGTCAGCCTGCCCGAGCGGCTGCACTTTCAGTTCGACCCCGACCACTTGCGCCAGATCCTGTGGAATCTGCTGCGCAATGCCTGGCATGTTTGCAGCAAAAACGCCGGCTGCATCCATATCCGCATGCAAAAGCAGGGCGAGCAGGTGCAGCTCGACATTCTGGACGACGGCCCCGGGGTGTCAGCCGACCATCAAGGCAAGCTGTTCGAGCCCTTTTTTACGACGGGTGCGCAGGGAACCGGGCTGGGCCTGTTTCTCGCCCGTGAGCTGGCCGAGGCCAACCATGCGGAACTGTCCTATGTGCCTGGTTTGAGGGGCGCACATTTCCGCCTCGGTTTGTATGGGAGTGAATAAAGATGGCCAATAGCCCACGCGTCCTGCTGGTGGATGACGAACCCGATCTGCTCGATTTGATGGAGCTCACCCTCGTCAAAATGGGGCTGGAAACCGACCGGGCAACCAGCGTGGCCGAGGCGCGTGCGCAGCTGACGCGCAACCACTATGATCTCTGTCTGACCGATATGCGGCTGACTGACGGCGAAGGACTGGAGGTCGTTGCGCTTGCCAGCGCGTTGCCTTTGCCAGTGCCGGTTGCCGTCATCACGGCGTTTGGCAATGCGGGCAATGCCGTTGCGGCACTCAAGGCGGGCGCCTTTGACTATCTGTCCAAGCCGGTGGCGCTCGACCAGCTGCGTGCCTTGATCAAATCCGCGCTCAAAGTGCCCGGCACCCCTCAGGCCGATGACCCGGCACGCGACCTGATCGGCCAGTCTACCGCCATGCAGGACATCCGCGCGCGCATCGCCAAGCTGGCACGCACCCAGGCGCCCGTCCACATCGCAGGCGAATCCGGCAGCGGCAAGGAACTCGCGGCGCGCCTGATTCACCGGCTGGGCAGCCGCGCGGAACAACCCTTCATTGCGGTCAATTGCGGCGCGATTCCCGAAACGCTGATGGAAAGCGAATTCTTTGGCTATCGCAAAGGGGCGTTCACGGGCGCCGAAGCCGATCGCAACGGGTTCTTTCAGGCGGCAGACGGCGGCACGCTGTTTCTCGACGAAGTGGCCGACCTGCCGTTGTCAATGCAGGTGAAACTGCTGCGCGTATTGCAGGAAAAGAAGGTGCGCAAGGTCGGCGCCACCGCCGAAGAGGCCATCGACGTACGCATCATCAGCGCCACCCACCAGAGCCTGGCTGCACTGGTGGAGGCTGGGCGATTTCGTCAGGATCTGTACTACCGTCTCAACGTCATCGACCTGTTGATGCCCAGCCTGCGCGAACGGGTCGAAGATATCCCCGAAATGGCGCGTTTTCTGCTCGGCAAACTGGGTGGAGCCGACGTCAAACTGGATCGCGACGCCGAAAAGGCGCTCAGTGCATACGCCTTCCCAGGCAACGTGCGCGAGCTGGAAAACACCCTGGAGCGCGCGCTGGCCTTGTGCGACAACCAGCACATTCAAGCGGCCGACCTCAACCTTGCGCCCGCCCTGCCCGCCACCCACGCCGCGCCCGGCAGCAAATACCCGCTGCAGGATTATCTCGACCAGATGGAACGCGCCGCGATCCTCGAAGCGCTGGAACAGACGCGCTTCAACAAAACCGCCGCCGCCCGCGTGCTCGGCGTCACCTTTCGCAGCCTGCGCTACCGGCTGGAACGGTTGGGGATTGAATAGGCCGATCAAAATAAAAAACCATATCCAGAGCTCCCCCAGCGCCAGTAGCTTTTCCTTTCCCTCAAAACGACATTTGAGCCGCCAGTGTTTTCCCCCAGCAGAGGTAATCAGCAGATATAGGCCGCCACGTCCGCCAGTTTGTACGGCTTATCTGTAGGTTTTGTGCTGCGGATTTTGGTATCGCTTAACGCCATATTCCGTCCTTTTGGGGGTATGTAGTTTTGATGTTGGGGACATACCCCCTTAAGTCCCCCCATATGGGGGGGTATCTCTTAGGGGCGTCCCAAACCTTACCGGACGAGCAGGCAAACAAAAAGCCCGGTTTTACGCGGGCTTCAGGGTGTTACTGGACATTATTGGAGGTTGAATTGGTGCCGCTTGTCGGATTCGAACTGACGACCTA
Source organism: Gammaproteobacteria bacterium (assembly GCA_018831045.1). Classification (GTDB taxonomy): domain Bacteria; phylum Pseudomonadota; class Gammaproteobacteria; order Burkholderiales; family Thiobacillaceae; genus Thiobacillus. Next base: position 52,192 of record JAHJRA010000036.1, read on the forward strand.
CCGCTTACAAGGCGGTTGCTCTACCCCTGAGCTAAAGCGGCGCGGGCGAGATTATAACGATGTCGCTCGCAAGTTGAGGGATTACTTGACTACTTTAAGTGAGGGCCGGCCTTTGGGCGGAACAGGCGCGTCGCCCGATGGCTCGGGCGCAGTCTGATCGGGGGGGGGCGTTTCAACATCAGTTGGTTCGAAGTGGAGGCCCTGGCCATTTTCACGCGCAAAAATGGCGGCCACCCGTTCGACCGGAATTGAAATCTCATGGGAAACCCCGCCAAAGCGCGCGGAAAACTGGATCCAGTCGTTGTCCAGCATGAGATTACGGGTGGCGCCTGCGCTGAGATTCAGCACGATCTGGCCGTCTTTGACAAACCCCATTGGTACGCGGGTGTGCGCATCCACCGAAACCAGGAGTTGCGGGGTGTAACCCGAATCCGTGCACCATTCATACAGGGCACGGATCAGATAAGGTTTGGTCGAGAGATCGGCCACCGGGTTTCCTGATCGGCTTTACTTACGCAGGGCTTTTTCGGTCGGCGTCAGCGCGCTGATGAATGCGGGACGGCTGAACAGACGCTCGCGGTATTTGAGTACCGGAGCGGCAACCTTGGGCAATTCAATGCCGTAATGTTCGAGACGCCACAACAGCGGCGCAATGGCCACATCCAGCATGGAGAACTCGTCGTTCATCAGGTATTTCTGCTTGGTCAGGATGGGCGACAGCTGCGACAGGCTGTCCCGAATCTCCACGCGCGCCTTGTCAGATGCCTTGCCGAGCGAATGCTGCAGGGTATCGACATGGGTGAACAGATCATGCTCAAAATTGAACAGCACCAGTCGCGCACGGGCACGCATGACGGGATCCGGCGGCATCAGCTGTGGGTGCGGGAAGCGCTCGTCGATGTATTCGTTGATGATGTTGGACTCGGTCAGAATCAGATCGCGCTCGACCAGCACCGGCGTTTTACCGCTGGGGCTAATGCTCGCAATCTCTTCCGGCTTGTTGTGCATGTCCACATCGATGACTTCAAAATCCATGTCTTTTTCGAACAGGACGATGCGGCAACGGTGGCTGTAAGGGCAAGTACTGCCTGAATACAAGGTCATCATGGCGGGGGTTCCCTTATTGTGATGTTGCGTGTGTTTGATCTTGAAACGTCAACAGCCGGACACAGTCCGGCTGTTGGCTAACGACAAAACAGGATCAGTGAATGTCTTTCCAGAACTCTTTCTTCAGGTAATACGCCACCACGAAGAAAACTCCGAGAAACAGCAGAACAATCACGCCCAGCTTTTTACGCTGGAGCTGGGCAGGCTCGCCCATCCAGACCAGGTAGTTGACCAGATCGCCGACCTGGGCATCGTATTCGGCCAGGGTGACGGTGCCGGGCTTGACCAGTTCGAAGCGATCGAAAGCGTGCGTCTCTTTGCCTTCATGGTCGATGACTGTCTTGTAGTGCGCAACCTGCTCACCCTGCAGGCTCCACATCACATGCGGCATGCCAACCTTGTCAAACACGGTGTTGTTCCAGCCGGTGGCACGCGTTTCGTCACGATAAAAGCTGCGCAGATAGGTATACAACCAGTCGGCACCCCGCGAGCGGGCGATCACGCTGAGGTCGGGCGGCGCAGCGCCGAACCAGGCTTTGGCTTCGGTCTTGGTCATGCCGACCTTCATGAGTTCACCCGGCTTTTCGGCGGCGAACATCAGGTTGTCCTTGATCTGATCTTCGCTCAGGCCAATGTCCTGCAGACGCGCATACCGCATCGAGCTGGCACTGTGGCAATTGAGGCAGTAGTTGACGAACATGCGTGCGCCGCGCTGCAACGAATCCTGATCAGCCAGGTTGACCGGTGCCTTGTCCAGGTGGACGGTGCCACCCGCTGCAAAAGCCAGAACGGGAGCAGCCGCCAGCAGTAAAAGAAAGTTCTTCAAGCGTTTCATTTAGCCAGTCACCCTTTCTGGTTCCGGTTTGGTTTTATCAATCGAGGTATACCAAGGCATCAGCAGGAAAAACAGGAAGTAAATCACTGAGAAAACCTGGGCAACAAGGGTCGCCACCGGCGTGGAAGGCAGCAAGCCCAAGTAGCCCAAGCCGACGAAGGAGATGATGAACAGCGCCAGGGCGATTTTGTAGATCGGACCGCGATAGCGGATCGACTTGACCTTGCTGCGATCCAGCCACGGCAGGAAGAACATCAGCACGATCGACATGCCCATCGCCACCACGCCGGGGAACTGCGAGCCGAACAGCGGCGGCACCGCACGCAGAATCGCGTAGAACGGAGTGAAATACCACAGCGGGGCGATATGTGCAGGCGTCTTCAGCGGATCGGCCGGAACAAAGTTGGCTTGCTCGAGGAAGTAGCCGCCCATTTCCGGAGCAAAGAACAGGATCGCCGAGAACACCATCAGGAAGACGATCACGCCGACGATATCCTTCACCGTGTAATACGGGTGGAAGGGAATGCCGTCGAGCGGAATGTGCGTCACCGGATCTTTATGTTTTTTGATTTCGACGCCGTCGGGGTTGTTGGAGCCGACTTCATGCAGCGCCACCAGATGCACCACCACCAGGCCAAGCAGCACCAGCGGCAAGGCAATGACGTGGAAGGCAAAGAAGCGGTTCAGCGTGGCATCACCGATCACGTAGTCACCGCGAATCCACACCGACAAGTCTTCACCGATGAAAGGCACGGCAGCAAACAGGTTGACGATCACCTGGGCGCCCCAGTACGACATCTGACCCCACGGCAACAGATAGCCGAGGAAGGCTTCGGCCATCAGCGCCAGGTAGATCATCACGCCGAAGATCCAGATCAGTTCGCGCGGCTTGCGGTAGGAACCATACATCAGGCCACGGAACATGTGCAGATAGACGACGACGAAGAACATCGATGCGCCGGTGGAGTGCATGTAGCGAATCAGCCAGCCCCAGTCGACATCGCGCATGATGTACTCGACGGAGGCAAAAGCCAGCTCTGCGTCCGGCTTGTAGTTCATGGTCAGAAAAATGCCGGTGACAATCTGCAGCACCAGCACCAGCAGCGCCAGCGAGCCAAAGAAGTACCAGAAGTTAAAGTTCTTCGGTGCGTAGTACTCGGACAGGTGCGCCTTGTAGGTCGCGGTGAGCGGGAATCGGTCATCGACCCAACCCATCATTTTTTGCAGGGCAGACATTCTTAGGCTCCTTTTGCGTCTACACCGATCAGCAATTTGGCATCGCTGAGGTATTGATGAGGCGGAATCACCAGGTTGGTCGGGGCAGGGACATTCTTGAAGACGCGTGCAGCGAGGTCAAAACGCGAACCATGGCAAGGACAGAAAAAACCGCCCGGCCAATCCCCGCCCAGATCGGCAGCGCCAACCTCCGGGCGGAAAGTCGGTGAACAACCCAGGTGGGTACAAATACCGACGGCCACCAGATATTCCGGCTTGATCGAGCGGGTGGCATTGGTGCAGTACGCGGGCTGTTGCGGCTGCTCGCTTTTCGGGTCAGTCAGCTGGCTGTCGATCGTGGCCAGCTTGTCGAGCATTTCCTTGGTGCGATTGACGATCCACACCGGCTTGCCGCGCCATTCGACCGTCAGCAGCATGCCCGGCTCGACCTTGCTGATATCCACTTCAACCGGCGCCCCCGCTGCCTTGGCACGCGCGCTGGGCTGCATGCTGATCACCAGCGGAATGGCGACGGCTGCCACAGCAACACCGCCGACTGCGCTGGTTGCGGCAATCAGAAATTTGCGTTTACTTGGGTTCATTTTTTGTCCATCAACTTCCTGGCTCATGATTACCTGACCTGAACATGTTGCGATAAAACCGGCATTCTAACCAATTTGCTGCCCTCTCCGGAAGCCCGATATGGGTATTAGCCATATCACGCCCCGTCCACGGCTATAATCTCGGCGCGGCAATTTACGCCAAGTCACTGAATTTAATCAATATGCGCAAAATCTGGTTGCTCTTCGCCCAATCCGCCACCGTGGCGCTGGGCGTGCTGTTCGTCGTCACCCTGTTCAAGCCTGACTTCCTGCACACGTCATCGCAGCCACAGAACCTCACCATCCAGCAGGCGCAGCATGCGCCGGCCGGACATGAGCCCAGCGAATCTTTTGCAACCGCCGCGACAAAAGTCATTCCGGCGGTGGTCAACATTTTCACCCAGCAAACCATCCGCAGCCCGGCTCACCCCTCGCAGCAGGATCCGGTGTTCCGCTATTTCTTTGGCGACCGTCTGGAGGCGCGGCCGCGCCAGGCGTCCAACCTCGGTTCGGGCGTGATCGTCAGCCCGAACGGCTACATTCTCACCAACCACCACGTGGTCGCGGCCGCCGACCAAATCCAGGTTGCGCTGGCGGATGGCCGCACCCTGCCCGCACGCGTGGTCGGCACCGACCCCGACACCGATCTCGCCGTGCTGAAAATTGACACCGACAAGCTGCCCGCCATCACCTTCGCCCAGGCCGACAGCCTCAAGGTCGGCGACTGGGTGCTGGCGGTGGGCAACCCGTTCGGTGTCGGCCAGACCGTTACCGCAGGCATCGTCAGCGCGCTCGGCCGCACCCACCTCGGCATCAACACCTTCGAAAACTTCATCCAGACCGATGCCGCCATCAACCCCGGCAACTCGGGCGGCGCGCTGGTCGACTCAAACGGCAATCTGGTCGGCGTGAACAGCGCAATCTATTCGCGCACCGGCGGCTCGCAAGGCATCGGCTTCGCCATCCCGGTCAGCATCGCACGCCAGGTGATGGAGCAGATCATCCAGTCCGGCGGCGTCACGCGCGGCTGGGTCGGCATCGAGGTGCAGGACCTGTCGCCCGAACTGGCCGAATCCTTCAGCCTGAAAAACATCGAAGGCGCGCTGATCGCCGGCGTATTGAAAGGCGGGCCGGCCGACGTCGGCGGCATCCGTCCGGGCGACATCCTGCTGGCGGTCAACAGCAAAAAAGTGACCGACTCGGCAAGCCTGCTCAACCTGATTGCCGCGCTGCAGCCCGGTGTGAAGGCGCAGCTGACGGTGTCACGCAAGCAGCAATCGCAGGTGCTGAACGTTCAGGTTGGGCGACGCCCCATGCAGCAAACGCTGGCACCCGAAGCCGAGCCGGAGCTCAATTAAATATCGGGCGATTGGCGTCGATCAGCGGCGCAAACAGAAACAGGCAATAAAAAACGGAGCCTTGGCTCCGTTTTTTATTGCGCTGGCAAGGCACGCCATCCGCTACACCTTTTTCACGAACTCCGATTTCAACTGCATCGCACCAATGCCATCAACCTTGCAATCGATGTCGTGATCGCCCTCGATGATGCGGATGTTCTTGACCTTGGTGCCGACCTTGACCACCAGCGACGAGCCCTTGACCTTCAGGTCCTTGATCACCGTCACCGTGTCGCCGTCCTGCAGCACATTGCCGTTGGAATCGCGTACGACGCGTGCCTCCTCTGCGCCCGCTGCCGCATCCTGCGGCCATTCATGGGCGCATTCCGGGCAGACGTATAGGGTGCCGTCTTCGTAGGCGAAATCCGAACCGCACTGGGGGCACTTGGGCGCACTCATGCTGCTTCCCATTTCATGGTTCTATTTCCATCTTTCATACCCATCTTCTCCCTTTAACCATTCACTAAAAATCACGTAAACCGTTGTCTATTCTCTGTGGCCGTCTTTATTCAATAGATTTCTTTAAAAGCTCTATAGCTAGAGGTTTCATCAGATCAAATGGAAGCGCTCCACCTTTGTCTTTCGCATACTTGAGTAACTTGCGCCAAACCTTATCGGAGCGGACTGAATCAAGAAACTCATGACCAGCCCAATTTAGGCCAATGACATGGGCTTTTATGATTCGCCCCGTTTTAGTAAGGTCAGGCTCGTAATCGACGAGACCTGCTTGAGCAAGCAACAGCATGTGATACATGATTGTTGTCTCGTCGTACCCTTCGATCGGTAAAACCTTTTCGGCTTTAAGAAAAGGGCGCTCCTCCAAGAAGAATAAAATCTTCCTGATCAATTCCATATTGCGCTTCAAAGAGCCTCCCGATTTATTTTTCCAATGCTAATGAGAAGTGGAAAGGGAATTAGGCATTCGCCTTACCCCCGCTCATACACCACAAAATCAAACCCCAGCGCATCGCCCTTCTCGCCGGTGTGCGACTCGCGCGAGACTTCCCTGAACGCGCTCTTGTCGTAGTCGGGAAACCAGGCGTCGCCCTCGGCTTCGATGTCCACTTCGGTCAGATACAGGCGGTCGGCCAGCGGGATGGCCTGGGCGTAAAGCTCGGCGCCGCCGATGAAGAAGACTTCCTCAACGTCCGCGCACAGCGCGAGCGCAGCAGGGATGGAATCGGCGACCAGGCAGCCGTCCTTGCAATAGTCGGGGTTGCGGGTGATGACGATGTTGGTGCGCCCGGGCAGTGGGCGGCCGAGCGATTCGAAGGTTTTGCGGCCCATCAAAATCGGGTGGCTGAGCGTCAGCGCCTTGAAGTGGGCGAGGTCTTCCGGCAGCCGCCACGGCAGGCGGTTTTCGATGCCGATGACGCGGTTTTTGGCGAGCGCGGCGATGACGCTGACGCGCGGTTTTTTCTGCGAATGGCTCATACCGCCACCGGGGCCTTGATCGCCGGGTGCGGGTCGTAGCCACTGAGCGTGAAATCCTCGAAGCGGAAGGCGAAGATGTCCTTCACGTCGGGGTTCAGCGTCATCGTCGGCAACGGGCGCGGCTCGCGGCTCAGTTGTTCGCGCGCCTGATCGAGATGATTGGAGTACAGGTGCGCGTCGCCCAGGGTGTGGACGAAGTCGCCCGGTTCGAGGCCCGTCACCTGCGCCATCATCAGCGTCAGCAAGGCATAGCTGGCGATGTTGAACGGCACGCCGAGGAAGATGTCGGCGCTGCGCTGATACAGCTGGCAACTCAGCTTGCCGTCGGCAACATAGAACTGGAAGAAGGCATGGCACGGCGCCAGCGCCATTTTGTCCAGGTCCGCCACGTTCCACGCCGAGACGATGATGCGGCGCGAATCGGGGTTGGTCTTGAGCGTTTTCACCACTTCGCTGATCTGGTCGATGGTGCCGCCGTCAGGCTTGGGCCAGCTGCGCCACTGGTGGCCGTAAACCGGGCCGAGGTTGCCGTTCTCGTCGGCCCATTCGTCCCAGATCGAGACGCCGTTTTCCTTCAGGTATTGGATGTTGGTGTCGCCCTGTAAAAACCACAGCAGTTCGTGGAGGATGGAGCGCAGGTGGCATTTCTTGGTGGTGACGAGCGGGAAACCTTCGGCGAGGTTGTAACGCATTTGCCAGCCGAATACCGACAGGGTGCCGGTGCCGGTGCGGTCGTCTTTTCGGGTGCCCTTTTCGAGCACATGGCGCATTAAATCGAGATAGGGTTTCATGGCACTGGATTCAATTTAGGGGGCAGCGGGAGCGGCTTGAACGGGCTGGTTGTCGGATGGATTATCGCCCAGAACCTCATCGTAATAGCCCGCGAGTTTGCTGGCGGAGGCCTTGCCATACACATCCCAGAAGGCGATCTCGAAGTCGGTGTTGTTTTGCACGGCGAGGACGAACTGGCGGAAACGCGCTTCGTCCTGTGCCTTCAGCCAGCCGACCAGCAGCATAGACTGACGGTAAAACTCGAATATGTTGAGGTTGGAGGACGCAGCGCGGTGGCGCGTCCTGGGCGTGTCGCGCAGGGTCAGATTCACCTGGCGCCCGGCGCGTATCGCTTCCCGCGTCTGCGCGTCGGTGACATATTCCGCTCCCCCGCCCTTCGCGGTCAGCGAGGCCCAGCCTTCGTGGAACCACACCGGCAGGCTGCTGTGATAGTGACCGATACGTTGCCCCAGGTGCAGGTGCGCGAGTTCGTGCGTCAGCAGCGGAAGCAGGCGCTGGCTTTCTCCGTTGTCGAGATTGGGCGACAGGACCAGGCGATTGTCCGGCACCACGGCAGCGGAGAGTTTGGGCGTCAGTACGTAGCGCTTGAAACAGGCAGTCGTGCCGCAGACGTAGACGCGGGGCGCACGGGCAAAGGGCAGATAATGCGCGGCCTCGACCTGGGCGATGGCGGCGGGCAGCACGGCCGCCACACGATCGCCATACGCCTCGAAACCGGGCTCGACCCGGATGCGCGGATCGGATGCAAGGGCAACGAAAGATTCCACCGAAAGCAGCGCCCGGGGATGGCTGACGGTCAGCGCACAGCTGGCCAGCAGCATGCAGCCTCCTACCAGCAGCCCTCCTTGCAACAACCAGCGTGTCATGAAATTCGGGCAGTTCATTTTCGGTAAATTAACTATATTGAATGCGGTTCACCTGCACGCATGACGCACCCGAGTCACATTACATCGCCATAACTGGCCGAGGAGAAGCCTAAATGAAAAGCCCAGCAACCCAGGCCGCAGGTGTTTCATTGTTTACCCTGCTCGGCGCGGGCCTGTTTGCGGTTTTTCCGCTTGACGCTGGCGCCGAGTCAAAAAAGGCAGCGCCGATGGAGCTGGTGCAACCCGCAGCCGCCACGCCCTGGTTACGCTACAGCAGCTGGACGGCCACCGACTGGAAAAACTACAACACGCTGGTTAAAACCGCATCGCCCGCGTACGTGCCGCCGCCAAAACTGAATGGACCGATTTCTGGCGACCCCAAAAACGGCGAGAAACTGGCCTTCGACCGCTCGCGCGGCGGCAGTTGCGTGGCATGCCACATCATGGGCAAGACCACACCTGCGCTGCCGGGCAGCGTCGGCCCCGATTTATCCACGATTGGCATCTGGGGACGCTCCGACCAGCAGCTGTTCAATTATGTGTACGACCCGCGCAGCGTCAACCCGCAATCCCTGATGCCGCCCTGGGGCACCCACACTCTCTTCAGCACGCTTGAAATCCAGGACATCGTGGCGTTCCTGAAAACGCTCAAGGAACCCAGCGCGTTCAAGGATGCGCTTGAGAACCCGGCGACGCGTCCGGTTCCGGTCGACACCCGCGACAATCTGGATCCCTTTGTCAACGACGGCATGGCGGCGCTGGAACGCGCCGGATTGATTTTTTCGCGGGTCGGCGCCAACAGAAAATCCTGCGCCTCGTGCCATTTCACGCCGAAATCAGACTTCAAAATCTGGGCCGCCAGCATGCCCAGATACGAAGCGCGCCTGAACAAAGTCATCGGGGTCGAGGAGTTCATCACGCGCCACGCACGCAGCACCACGGGCGACAATCTGCTGATGCAAAGCGCGGACAACATCGATCTGTCGATTTATCTGCGCTATCTCGCCAACGGCACGCCGATCAAGGTGGATACCCAATCGCAAGACTCGGTTGCAGCGATCAAACGCGGCAACGCCTTGATGACGCGCAAAATCGGGCAACTCAATTTCGCCTGCATGGACTGCCACAGCCTCGGCGCCAACAAGTGGATCCGCGGCCAGTACCTGACCGAAACCAAAGGACAATTCGCCCACTTCCCGACCTATCGCACCAGTCGCGGCGAAATCTGGGATATCCGCAAACGCTTCCAGTGGTGCAACGTCGCCGTCCGCGCCAATGAGTTGCCGCCGGACGCTGCTGAATACGGCGATCTCGAGATAGCGCTGGCCGCCCTCAATCAGGGGCAGAAGCTGAACGCACCGGGCATCCGGCACTAGGCCTGTTCCCGTTTGCTGCACGCCGCCTCGCTGCTGAAACAAAACGGACGCCAGGGCTCATGCAGGCGATATAAGCTGCCAGTGCCCGTCGACCAGGCCTTCCAGCGGCGGGTACTGTTTTTTGTACGCCATCTTGCGGCTGGCTTCGATCCAATAGCCGAGATAGAGATACGGCAGCTCCAGCCGCTTCGCCAGTTCGATCTGCCACAGCACGCCATAGACGCCGAGGCTGTCCGCTTCGCGCGCCGGGTCGAAGAAGGTGTAGACCGCCGACAGGCCGTCGTCGATCTGGTCGATGACCGACAGCATCACCAGCGTGTCGCCGTCGCGGAATTCGACCAGCACGCTGTCGACATTCGATGACAGCAAAAACTGCCGGTACTGGTCGGCGTCGTCGCGGTCCATGCCGCCCCCCATATGGCGCGCGGCCTGATAGCGGCGGTACAGCTCGAAGTGCTCGTCCTTGAAATCCAGCGGTACAAACCGTGCAGCGAGATGGCGGTTGCGTTTTTCGCAACGGCGCTGGCTGCGGTTGCGGACGAATTCGGCCACGCGCACCCGCGCCGGCACGCAGGCGCGGCAGGATTCGCAATGCGGCCGGTAGGTGAACTGGCCGCTGCGCCGGAAACCGGCGCGGATCAGCGCGCTGTAGGCCTGCGGATCGATCAGATGGGTGGGCGTGGCGACCTGCGAACGCGAGCGCTGCCCCGGCAGGTAGCTGCAGTCATACGGCGCAGTCAGGTAAAACTGGATGCGCTGAAAGGGTGGCTCAGTCGGATGCATCGAAAGTCCAGGGGCCGGGTCGATGCGGCAATTTTACCAACTCCGCCAGCTGCGCCACGAATCCCGCGCGCGGGATCGTGCGCGCGCCCATGCTGGACAAATGCGCGGTCTCCATCTGGCAGTCGATCATGCCGAATTCCCAGCGCTGCAGCTGCCGCGCCAGCCGCACCAACGCAATTTTCGATGCATCGGGTTCGCGGCTGAACATCGACTCGCCATAAAACATGCGGCCGATGGCCACGCCGTAGAGCCCCCCCACCAGCTGGCCGTCGTGCCAGGTTTCCACCGAATGCGCATAGCCGGCGTCGAACAGCCGGCTGTAGGCCGCCACCATCGCTTCTGAAATCCAGGTGCCGCCCGCTTCCTCGCGCGGTGCGCCACAGGCGCGCATCACGTCGACAAATGCGGTGTCGACGCGCAGTTCAAAACCAGCGTTGCGCATGCGCTTGGCCATCGACCGGGTCACCCGAATGTCGCCCGGAACCAGCACCATGCGCGGGTCGGGACTCCACCAGTAAATCGGCTCGCCGGGATTGAACCAGGGAAAGATCCCATGGCAGTAAGCGTCCAGCAAACGCGGCAGCGACAGGTCGCCGCCCATGGCGAGCAAGCCGTTCGGCTCAGTCAGCGCGGTTTCGACCGGCGGAAAAAATGTTGTGTTTTGGAGACGCTTGCTCATGGTTTCATGGTAGCGGATGCAAATGGGTCTTGCAGCCCCCGTAAACTTATAATAAGATTTTCATATCTTCAATAGTGATAAGGAACCAGGCCATGAAATCCACTCTCCTCGTTGCCGCATTGATCGCCACCCTTCCAGCCACGGCCGTCGCCGAAAGCTGGATGATGCGTGCGCGCGCCATTAATATCGCCCCCGATGTCAGTTCCTCGGTCGCGGGTCTGGATGTCTCCAGCGAATGGGTGCCGGAAGTCGACTTCACCTATTTCCTTACGCCCAACATCGGGATGGAACTCATTCTGGGCACGGCACGCCACGAAGTCACACTCAACGGCGCCAGCCTCGGCAAGCTGAACCACCTGCCGCCCACGCTCACCCTGCAGTACCACTTCATGCCGACCGGGATGTTCAAGCCGTATGTCGGTGCGGGTCTGAACTACACACGCTTCTATAATGTCGACCTCGCACCCGGTCTGACCGTGGACAGCAACAGTTTTGGCGGCGCGCTGCAAGCGGGCGTCGATATCAAAGTTACCGAAAATGGGTATATCAACCTGGATGTCAAAAAAATCTGGATCGGTACCGAGGTTCAGTCTAACGGTGCCAAGCTCACCGATCTGGACATCGACCCGGTTGTCTGGGGCATCGGTTACGGTTTCCGTTTCTGAGGCGGATGATGGGTTGACGTTTGCGGCAGGCACGACCTCTCTCCCGTGCCTGCCGTGTTGCAACGTCCTTTTGCGGGGCGCTTCGTGAGTTCCATTTCTGGGCCCACGGACGCCCCCTCTTTTTTGGCCTGCTTTCACTGCGGCCTGCCGGTGCCGGACGGCGCCCGCTACCCCATCCAGTTTGACGACAAGACGCAGCAGGCCTGTTGCCGTGGCTGCCAGGCGGTGGCGCAGACCATCATCGACAGCGGCCAGGGCGCGTATTACACCCACCGCACCGCGCTCCCCGCCACCCCGCAGGCGGCCGAAGCCGAGCTGGCGCAATTGGGCCTGTACGACCTGCCCGAAATCCAGGAAAGCTTTGTCCGCGTGGAGGCAGACAACATCCGCGAGGCGGCGCTGATCCTCGAAAATATCGTCTGCGCTGCCTGCATCTGGCTCAACGAGCGCCACATCGCGGCGCTGCCCGGCGTGTTGTCGGTGGAAATCAACTACGCCACGCGGCGCGCGCGGGTGCGGTGGGACAACAGCCGGATCCAGCTGTCGGCGATCCTGAAAGCGGTGTCCGACATCGGCTACATCGCCCACCCGTTCGACCCAGGCCGTTCCGACGATATTTACAAGCGCGAGCGCAACACCGCGATCAAGCGGCTGGCCATTGCCGGGCTCGGCATGATGCAGGTGATGATGTACGCGTTGCCGAGCTACACCGCCACCGACATGACCGACGACATCCGCCTGCTGATGCGCTGGGCGAGCCTGGTGCTCACCATCCCGGTGGTGCTGTATTCGGCGTGGCCGTTTTTCATCGGCGCCTGGCGCGACCTCAAGCGCCGCACCCTCGGGATGGACGTGCCGGTGGCGCTCGGCGTCGGCACCGCCTTCATCGCCAGCGTGTACGCCACCTTTTTTGGCCATGGCGAGGTGTATTACGACTCGGTCACCATGTTCATCTTCCTGCTGCTGACAGGGCGCTTTCTCGAAATGAACGCACGCCGCCGCGCCGGGGCGGCGGTGGAAGAACTGGTGAAACTGATCCCGGCCGCCACCACCCGGCTTCCCAACTGGCCTTTGCGCGACGAGGAACAGGTGCCGGTAGCGCGCTTGGTGGTGGGCGACCATGTGCTGGTGCGCCCCGGCGAAACCCTGCCCGCCGACGGCAGGGTGATCGATGGCGACAGCGCCGTGAGCGAAGCGATGCTGACCGGCGAATCGCAGCCGGTCTCCAAAACCATCCATTCAAAAGTGGTCGGCGGCAGCCTCAACCAGGCCAGCCCGCTGGTGGTGCAAGTTGAAAAACTCGGTGCGGATACCCGGCTGGCGTCGATCGTGCGCCTGCTCGACCGTGCGCAAAGCGAGAAGCCGCGCATCGGCCAGCTGGCCGATCGCGCCGCGGCCTGGTTCGTCGGCCTGCTGCTGCTGATTACCGTGCTGGTGGGTGTCGTCTGGTACGTCATCGACCCATCAAAAGTGCTGTGGATCGTGGTGTCGATCCTGGTTGTCACCTGCCCCTGCGCGCTCGGGCTTGCCACCCCTGCCGCACTCACCACTGCGACCGGGCGGCTCACGCGCTTGGGCCTGCTGACCACGCGCGGCCACGCACTGGAAACGCTGGCGCGCGCCACCGACCTGGTGTTCGACAAGACCGGCACGCTGACGCAGGGGCGTCTGTCGGTGCGGCGGGTGATCGCGCTGAACGGACACACCGAAGACGAAGTGAGCGACATTGCCGCCGCGCTCGAAGCCGGATCGGAACATCCCATCGCGCGCGCGCTGCGTGAAGCAGCGACACCCACGCGCAGCGCGAGCCAGATTCGCAACACTCCGGGGCGCGGCGTCGAAGGCATGCTCGGCGAGCAGATCTACCGCCTCGGCTCGCCCCGCTTTGCCGCGCCTGCCCACACGCTGCCCGAAGCGGCAGAAGGCGCGAGCTGGATCGCGCTGGCTGCCGGCGACGCACTGATCGCCTGGTTCGCGCTGGCCGATACGCCGCGCGCCGATGCGCCCGCTGCGCTGGCTGCGTTGTCGGCGCAAGGTCTGCACCTGCACCTGCTGTCGGGCGACGCCGAAGGCGCGGTGCAGGCCACTGCGCAACAGCTCGGCATCTCCGACTGGCACGCCGGCGCACTGCCCGAAGACAAGCTTGCGTACGTGAAAGCGCTGCAGAAACAAGGCCGCATCGTCGCCATGGTGGGCGACGGCATCAACGATGCGCCGGTGCTCGCTGGCGCGCAGGTATCGATCGCCATGGGCGAAGGCGCCGACGTGGCGCAGGCCGCCGCCGACATGGTGATGCTCGGTTCGCGCCTCGGCACGCTGGCCGACGGCGTCTCCCTCGCGCGCAAAACCCAGCTCATCATTCGCCAGAACCTCGGCTGGGCGCTCGGCTACAACCTCATCGCCATCCCGGCCGCCGCGTTCGGCTATGTCACGCCATGGCTGGCCGGCATCGGCATGTCGGTCAGTTCGCTGCTGGTGGTGCTCAATGCGCTGCGCCTGTCCGACTACAAGCCCACTCCCCATAAGGCGTCAGGATTAGGGGCCAGGGGTCAGGGGTCAGGGGACGAGCGGCCAAAGGCCGCATCTTTGTTCCCTGAATCCTGATTCCTGATCCCTGACAATGGACATCCTCATCCTGCTCATCCCGCTGAGCCTCGTGATTGTCGGCGTCATCGCCTGGGTCATGCTGTGGGCCACCAAAAGCGGCCAGTTCGACGATCTCGAAGGCCCGGCGCACAGCGTCATCATGGACGACGACACCCCGCACCCGCCCCAGGACAAACCCACGCCACCGTCCTGAGTTCACGCGTCGCGTATGCTGCGATTTCTCTGTCCACCGACCCAGGTGATCCCCGATGAACGCACCCATCCTCTGGTATTTTGCCGACCCCATGTGTTCGTGGTGCTGGGGCTTTTCGCCGGTGATGGAGGCCGTGCGCGAGGCGTATCACGAGCGCCTGAAAATCGCGCTGGTACTGGGCGGCCTGCGACCGGGCACCGCCACCCCGATGACCGCCGCAGCGCGCGACGAGATCCTGCATCACTGGCATCAGGTGCATGCCCGCAGCGGCCAGCCGTTCCGGTTCGACGGCGCGCTGCCGGACGGCTTCATCTACGACACCGAGCCTGCCAGCCGCGCCGTGGTGACCGCGGGCGGGATCGACCCGAGCCAAATCTTCGCGATGTTCAAGGCGATCCAGACCGCGTTTTATGCTGCAGGCCGCGACGTCACTCAGCCTGCCGTGCTGGCCGAACTGGCGGCCGGACTCGGCATCGACCCCGCTGCATTCCTGAATGCGTTTGACAGCAACGCCGCCCGCGCCAAAACCCAGGCGCATTTCGCGCAGTCGCGCAAAGCCGGCGTGCGCGGTTTCCCCACCCTGATCCTGCAACGCGGCGAACGGATCGATCGCATCGCCGACGGCTACCTGCCGCTCGACACGGTGCGGGCGGAACTCGACCGCCTGCTCTTGTACCCAGGCTGACAGGCCGTCGGGTATCTTGTGCCCAGGCTGACAAGCCGTCGGGTGCGCAGCGTAAAATGCCGCCAGCTTTTCCACCCCCCGTTATTTCACCTCCGGAGTCCACCATGTCGCGCGCTGCATCCTCCTCGAAAGTCGCATTGTTTCTGCTCACCCTGATGCTCGGCATGAGCGGGTGCGGTGCCAGCGAACCCGGCAAGCAAAGCGTTTCCACCGCGCCCGCCGCCGGCCAGCCCGCCAACCCGCGTGTGCTGATCGAAACCAGCAAGGGCAACATCACCGTCGAAGTGTTCGCCAACAACGCACCCAAGTCGGCAGCGAATTTCATCGGTTATGTGAAAAGCGGTTTTTACGATGGCCTGGCATTTCATCGCGTCATCCCCGGCTTCATGATCCAGACCGGCGGCATGACCCCGGACATGACCGAAAAGCCCAAGGGCGCGCCGATCCAGAACGAAGCCGACAACGGCTTGAAAAACCTGCGCGGCACGCTGGCGATGGCCCGCACCGGCGAACCGCATTCGGCCTCGTCGCAGTTCTTCATCAACGTCGCCGACAACGCCTTTCTCAACCACCGCGGCAAAAGCTTCGAAGGCTGGGGCTATGCCGTGTTCGGCCAGGTGGTCGATGGCATGGAGGTGGTCGACGCCATCGTCGCCGTGCCGCGCGGCAATCGCGGGCCGCATGGCGATGTGCCGGTTGATCCCATCGTGATGAAACGCGTCACCCTGCTGCCGCAGGCAGCGCCAGCCGCAGCCGGCAAGCAGTAAGCAATCCTGTCTCCCGCCGCCAAACTGCTGCTGCTCGGTCTCGCTGCGCCTGCCGCACTGGCGCTTGGCCTGGCCGCCGGTGCGCTGCCCGACGACCGTGAACTGGCGCTGCAGATTCTCACCGAGCTGCGCGGCCCGCGCGTCGCTGCCGCCTTCGCCTGCGGCGGTCTGTTGGCGCTGGCGGGCGCGCTGATGCAAACCCTGTTCCGCAACCCGCTGGCCGAGCCCTATCTGCTCGGTGTTTCCGGGGGCGCGGGCTTGCTGGCGCTGCTCGGCATGGCAGCGGGACTGGCGTGGCCATGGATCTCGGCGCTCGCTTTCGCGGGCAGCCTGCTGGCGCTGGCGCTTGCTGCCGCACTCGGTGGCCGTCTGCTGGCGCGCGACCACACGCCGCTGTTATTGGCGGGCGTGATGCTCGCCGCAGGCTTCGGCGCGCTCATCGCTCTGGTACTCTCCGTCACCCCCGCCGAGCGCCTGCCCGGCATGCTGTTTTTCCTGATGGGCGATCTGGCGTGGACGGCTCAGCCCGCACTGCTGTGGGCAGCGCTATTACTCGCCGTCGCCGCCGCGCTGGGGCTGTCCAAACGCCTCGACGTGCTGCAACTGTCGCCGCTCAAGGCCGCGTCGCTCGGCGTCGCTGTCGCCCCCACCCGCTGGATCCTGTTCGCGCTTGCCGGGCTTTGCACCTCATTGGTTGTCGCCCAGGCCGGCAGCATCGGCTTCGTCGGGCTGATGGTGCCGCACGCCCTGCGCCGCATCGGCCTCGCCGGCCACCGCATGCTGTTGCCCGCCGCCACGCTGGCCGGCGGCAGCCTGCTGGTGCTGGCCGACGCCCTCGCACGCACCCTCATCGCCCCGCGCGAATTGCCGGTTGGCGTGTTGACCGCGATGCTGGGGGTGCCGTTGATGTTGTGGTTGTTGCGCAGGCCTTAGGCAATGCAAGCGCCTTGTAACCTCGGGTCGGCCGCCCAATAAAAAACCCTCCGCTGACCCATCGTCGAGCGGAGGGCAATCAGGTTCGAACGCTTAGCCGAGCGTGCGTTTGCGGCGGCTCACGGTATATCCCACCAGCCCCAGGCCCGCCAACATCATGGCGTAAGTGTCAGCTTCCGGAACGGCGGTCACCAATACGTTATCGAACTTCGCGTAATCGCCCTCGCCGTTGTCCATCCAGAAGGTAATCCAGACTTCGGACTGGTTGTTGGCGTCGTTACCCAGCGTGTAAGACTGATTAGTCCAGCTGTTGCTCTGGCTGGCGCGTAGCAGTTGCGTCCAGTTGCCGGTCGCCGTGGGGTTCAAGTCGTTTTGGTCGGTGTACCACGGCAAGCTCGTTCTCAGATCGGCAAAGCAGCCCGCCTCGCCTTCACCGCTGCACGTCCCGAAACCAGCGATCGGTCCCACGTGGTAACCCACGACGAAACGGTCGTTGGTACTCGTGAGAAAGGTACGCCAGTCGAAGCTCAGATTGACGCTGCTCAATCCCGTGGTGTCGATCTTGAACAGCATGCCCGCATCGTCTTCTACCCGACCCGTATGGGTGTTGTTGGTAGTCAAAAAACCACCAAACTTCTGGATGGCCAGATCATCGTTGATCGAGCCGTTATCCGGCGTTTCAAATCGAGCGCCGTACCAGACTTCATTAGCGCCTTCGGATATTTGGGCGATACCCGAATTCACCGGATCAAAAAACGGATCATAGTTGGGGAAGTTTGCATATCCCTCGAAGTTTTCGCTGAACAGCGTAACCGCCTGGGCATTGCCTGCGACCGACAGGCCAATCAGCAAGGTCAGCGCAGCCAGCCTGGGTACAGCCTTGCGTGTGTGAAGCCGAACATCTTCCATCGCTCATCTCCTCTTATTTGCTTGCCAAACCAAATTAACGCGCACGCGCTGACAGCGGAAAAGCCCATCAACTGGATGCTCTTTCGGTTCACGCACGACAAATCCATTTGGTATGACTTCGGCCCAGCTGAATGCACTGGCGAAGCGAGCGGGCTCTTAACGGCCGGAGGGAGACTTGTACAAACTTGTTGTTTTTAGGTACAAAAAACCCTGGCCAAAAAGAAGCAACATCAATGCCGGATTTTTCAGCCCCAACAACATGAACTTAAAATCAACGACCAATCAATAGGTTATCGTTAATTAAAATTAATTTAACGATATTGAAATAAAACTAATACATTCAATGTGTAAAGAAGTCCGACAGCCCATGCGTCCCGATTGCGTCACCGAGGCCAAGCAGGGGGGCCGGGCTTGAGCTCCTGCCCTGGATGCCCAGCCTGATAACCCGCAACGGACTGAAAGCAGCCTTTCAAGGTTTAACCCGAATCACCGTTCCCTCGCGACGCGCATCAGCAGCCCCCCGATGCGCCCCGCTTGCGGCATCGATCTCTACCGCCTGCACCGAGCCAAGGGTGTCCTTGCAGCCGTCCGTTCCCGTTTCGCCCAGCCCCGTATGCCCGAGTGCCCGCAGGCTGTCCTGGGTGGCACTGCTGATGCGCGGCTGCATGTAGGCCTGACCGCCTTCACAGCTTATTTTCCCGGTTGCGTGGATAACCGACAGACGCGGGGCGTCGATGGCCTGCTGCATGTTCATGCCATGGTCGATGAGGTTGAGGGTGACATTGAGCACGGAGTTGATGATCGTGGCGCCGCCGGGCGAACCATAGGCGGCAACAGGCTGGCCATTCTTGAACAACAGCATGGGGGCCATGCTGGAGCGCGGGCGTTTGCCGGGCGCAAGGTCGTTGGCGCCGGGGTTGCCCGATGCAGTGTCGGCGCCGGGCAGGAAGTTGAAATCGGTCAGCTCGTTGTTGAGCAAAAACCCATAGCCCGGCACGGTGATGCCCGAACCCCAGGTGTATTCGATGGTGCTGGTGTAACTGACCACATTGCCCCAGCGGTCGGCAATGGAAAAGTGGGTGGTGTGGGGGCTTTCTGCCGGGATGCGCGATGGTGTCAGCTGGG
This sequence comes from Gammaproteobacteria bacterium, assembly GCA_018831045.1. Lineage (GTDB taxonomy): Bacteria > Pseudomonadota > Gammaproteobacteria > Burkholderiales > Thiobacillaceae > Thiobacillus. Next base: position 71,162 of record JAHJRA010000036.1, read on the forward strand.
GGGCGGTCTTGTTCCAGCGCATGGGATCACCGACTTGCGGCGTTTCCATGCGGCGGTCGGGCTGGATCAGCGCCGCGCGCGTGGCGAGGTAATCGCGGTGCAGCAGGCCCTGACCGGGTACCGGCACGACATCGTCGTCGCCTATCCACACTGCCCTGTCGGCGAATGCCAGACGCATCGCCTCGATCATGACGTGCAGGGTTAGAGGGCTGCCAAAGCCATAGCCCCGCGCGCTGTCGCCCAGCGGAAAACGCTCCAGCAGCGCCAGCATCTGCAAAAGGGTGAGGCCGCCGGACGACGGCGGCGGCATGCCGGCGAGCGTCCAGCCGCGATAGTGGCCGACCAGGGGGGCGCGGATCGTCGCCTGATAGCTTGCAAGGTCGGCCAGCGTCATGCGCCCCTCCCCCGCTGAACCGAGTTCGCTACGCGTGCGCTGCTGCGCCCGGACGATGGCGCGCGCCATCGAGCCGCGATAGAAAGCGTCTGGGCCAAGCGCTGCAATGCGCTTCAGTGTTTTCGCGAGATCGGGCTGCACCAGCCAGTCGCCCTCGGCCAGCGGCACGCCGCCCGGCCGGAAGATCGCCGCGGTCTCCGGCTGCAACTGGGTGCGGCCGCCGTCGTTGAGGATGTCTTCGGCCAGAAAACGGTTGACCCGAAAGCCGCGCCCGGCGAGTTCGATTGCCGGTGCAAGCGTAGCGGACAGCGGCTTCGTGCCCCAGCGGCGCAGCGCGAGATCGACGCCGCGCAGGGTGCCGGGCACGCCCACTGCGAGGCCGCTGGTCGAGGCCTGGATAAACGGCATCGGCAAACCGTCGGGCGCAAACAGGTCGGGGCTCACATTGACCGGGGCACGCTCGCGGGAGTCGACGATGACGGTTTGGCCGGTTTTCGCCAGATACACCATCATGAACCCGCCGCCGCCGATGCCCGACGACTGCGGCTCGACCACGTTGAGCGCGAACTGCACCGCCGCCGCCGCGTCGATCGCATTGCCGCCCTGCGCCAGCATCTGCGCGCCCGCCGCCGCCGCCGCGGGGTGCGACACCGCCACCACGCCATCGGGCGAAGCCGCCAGCGTCGAAGCACTGAATAAAAACAGGGCAAGAATGCGCACGCTATGGAATAAGGACATAAGAGACAGGGCCGAATGAAGAAGGGACCGGGCTTGCACCGGCGGGAAGGTCGCAGGCAGTGTGCCACCCGCCTACGGCCACATCAACCGCAAGGGGCATGCTGCTATGCTTGGCTGGATCGCCCCTCCTCTGTATTCCATGGACGCCACTTCACCCCGCCTGACCGCCCACCGACTGTCGCTGCAAACGGGTGCCCGCACGCTGGTCGACGCGCTCGACCTCAACCTCGAACCCGGCGAAGTGCTCGGCATCCTCGGCGCCAATGGCGCCGGCAAGTCGACCCTGCTGGCCGTGCTGGCGGGTCTGGCCAGCCCCGCGCATGGCCACGTCACGCTCGGCGACCAGCGGCTCGACGCGCTGCCCCCCCTCACCCGCGCGCAGTACATCGGCCTGTTGCCGCAGGGTGACGAAGGCGGCTTTTTCGGCAGCGTGAGCGATTTTGTCGCGCTGGGTCGCCACCCCTTTGGCGATGCGCCCACCGATCTGGCGGCGCACCTGGCGACCTGGGAACTGGGCGGGCTCGCTCACCGCCCGCTCGACACGCTGTCCGGCGGCGAACGCCAGCGGGCGCGATTGGCGCAACTGGCAGTGCAGATGCCGCAGATTGCCCTGCTGGACGAGCCGCTGACCCATCTCGACCCGGCGCATCAGGCACGGTTGCTGGCATGGGCGCGCAGCGAAGCCGATGCCGGCCGCAGCGTGGCCTTGACCCTGCACGACCCCAACTGGGCGGCCTGCCAGTGCGACCGCCTGCTGTTTATGCACGGCGACGGCCGCTGGCAACTGGGCATGCCAGCCGTGCTGCTTACCCCGGACTCGCTGGAAGCCCTGTATGGCGCCGGCACGGCGATGCTGTGGCGGCGGCAGGCCTGAGCCACCCTGTATAATCGCGCCTTCTGTTTTTTTCCACCCGCTCCGCGTATTCAATGATTCGTCGCTTTATCAACAAAGTATTAGGCCGCAAGTCGCGCGCCGCCGGTTCCAGCGCGCAGATTCTGCCGCTGGCCAAACACGGTATCCGCCGTGACCAACTCGACGACTGCGCGCTGAAAACCTGCGAAACCCTGGCGCAAGCGGGATTCAAGGGCTACGTGGTCGGCGGCGCGGTGCGCGATCTGCTGCTGGGTTTGACGCCCAAGGATTTCGACGTGGCGACCGATGCCACGCCGGAACAGGTGCGCAAGCTGTTTCGCCGCTCACGCATCATCGGCCGGCGTTTCCAGATCGTGCATGTGATGTGCGGGCGCGTCACCATCGAAGTCACCACCTTCCGCTCCAACGATCAAAAAGAATCCGAAGAAGAGGAACGGCCGACCGACGCACACGGCCGTCTGTTGACCGACAACGTGTTCGGCAACATGGCGGACGATGCCGCGCGCCGCGACTTCACCATCAATGCGCTGTACTACGACCCCGCGCGCGACGAAGTACATGATTATTTCGGCGGTGTCGCCGACTGCAAAAAGCGCATGATTCGCATGATCGGCGATCCCGAAACGCGCTTCCGCGAAGACCCGGTGCGGATGCTGCGCGCCGCGCGCTTTGCCGCCAAGCTCGATTTTCACATCGACGAAGCCACGCGCAAGCCCGTCGCCACGCTGGCGCCATTGCTCGCCAACATTCCGCGTGCGCGCATCTTCGACGAAGCCCTGAAGCTGCTGCTGTCCGGCCACGCCCTGCGCGGCGTGCACCAGCTGCGCGCCGAAGGCCTGCACCACGGCATGTTGCCGCTGCTCGACACGATACTGGACGACCCGACCGGCGGACGTTTCATCACCGCCGCGCTGAAGGCAACCGACGCGCGCATCGTGCAGGACAAAACGGCTTCGCCCGCCTACCTGTTCGGCGCACTGCTGTGGCCGCAGGTGGTGCAGCGCTGGAAGGCGCTGGAAGCCGCGGGCGAAAAATCGCAACCCGCACTGTTCTTTGCGATGGACGAAGTGCTCGACGCGCAACGCGAACAACTCGCCATTCCGCGCCGCTACGACGGCATGATGAAAGAAGTCTGGGCGCTGCAGCCGCGCTTTGAACAGCGCGGCGGGCAACGTCCGTATCGCCTGCTGGAGCATCCGCGCTTTCGCGCCGCCTACGACTTTTTGCTGCTGCGTGCCGAATCGGGCGAAGTACCCGCTGAACTGGGCGAGTGGTGGACGCGCTTTCAGGATGTCGGCGACAGCGAGCGCGAACGCATGCTGGTCGCCGACAGTGCACCGAAGCCGCGTCGGCGCCGCAAGCGCAAGAGTCCAGGTGAGGCCGCCAGCGAGACATCGCCCGAATGAAGGTGCCAGCATGAAAGTCCTGGCCACCGTCGGGCTGGGCGCCAACCTCAACGACCCGGCGGCGCAAGTGGAATACGCACTGGCCGAACTCGACCGCCTGCCCGGCACCCGCCTGATCGCGCGCTCCAGCCTGTACGCGTCGGCACCGGTCGGCTACGTTGACCAGCCTGACTTCATCAACGCCGTGGCGCAGGTTGAAACGGATCTCGCGCCGCGCGCGCTGCTCGCCGCCCTGCTCGACATCGAACACCGCCACGGCCGCGAGCGCAGCTTCCGCAACGCGCCGCGCACGCTCGATCTCGACCTGCTGCTGTACGGCGACGCGCATTTCCACGAAGACGGTTTGAGCTTGCCGCATCCGCGCATGAGCGAACGCGGCTTCGTGCTGTTGCCGCTGCTTGAAATCGCCCCTGACACTGTGATTCCCGGGCGCGGCCGTGCTGCCGACTGGCTCGCCAGTTGCAGTGATCAGAGCGTAGCGCCCCTTCTTCCGCCTGCCACTGCCATCAACGCATGAGTCTCTCCCGTTACAAATACATTGTGGTCGAAGGCCCCATCGGGGTCGGCAAAACCAGCCTCGTGCATAAGCTCGCCGAGCGCCTCAACGCCGATACGCTGCTGGAAAATGCGACCGACAATCCTTTCCTGCCGCGCTTTTATCAGGAACCCCGGCGCTATGCCCTACCTGCGCAACTGCATTTCCTATTCGAGCGGTCGCGCCAGTTGCGCGATCTGGCACAGGCTGACCTGTTTCGCGGCGGCACCGTATCGGATTTCCTGATCGACAAGGACATGCTGTTTGCCCGCCTTAACCTGGACGACGACGAATTCGAGCTGTATCAGAAGGTCTACGCCGATCTCACGCTGCAGGCGCCAACGCCCGATCTGGTGATTTACCTGCAAGCGCCGATCGATAGCCTGCAAGCGCGGGTCAAACAACGCGGCATCGAATTTGAACGCGGCATGTCGGCCGACTACCTGCGTCGTCTGGCGGAAAGCTACAGCGAGTTTTTCCATCGCTACGACGCCGCGCCCCTGCTGATCGTCAACAGTGAAAACCTCAACTTTGCGCAGAGCGAGGCGGACTTCGAGTTGCTGCTGGAGCGCATCAGCAAGATGCGCGGGCCGCGCGAGTTTTTCAGCCGGGCAGCATGAATAAGGCCGTCACCCTTTCCACGCTGAACGCCATGCGCGAACGCGGCGAAAAAATCGCCGTGCTCACCTGCTACGACACCAGCTTCGCGCGCGTGCTCGATGCCGCGGGCGTCGACGTGCTGCTGGTCGGCGACTCGCTCGGCATGGTGATCCAGGGCCACGCCTCGACGCTGCCGGTGAAGCTGGCCGAGATGAGCTACCACACGCGCTGCGTGGCCGCGGGAACCGAACGCGCGCTGATCGTCGCCGACCTGCCCTTCGGCAGCTACCAGCCGTCGCCCGAGCGCGCGTTTTCTGCCTCCGCCCGGCTGATGGCGGCGGGCGCGCACATGGTCAAGCTCGAAGGCGGCGCGGTAATGGTCGAGACGGTGGCCTTCCTCACCCGGCGCGGCATTCCGGTGTGCGCGCATTTGGGCCTGTTGCCGCAGTCGGTGAACCAGCTGGGGGGTTACCGGGTACAGGGACGCGAGGATGCCGCTGCCACCCAGTTGATCGCCGACGCGCGCGCGCTGGAGGCCGCCGGTGCCGGTTTGGTCGTGCTGGAAATGGTGCCCGCCACGCTGGCGCAAACCGTGACGGGTGCACTCAGCATTCCCACCATCGGCATCGGCGCCGGCGCCGACTGCTCCGGCCAGGTACTGGTGTTGTACGACCTGCTGGGGCTTTATCCACGCGCACCCAAATTCTCGAAAAACTTTCTCGCCGGCGCTGACGGCATCGAAGCGGCCGTGCGCGCCTACGTCGCTGCCGTCAAAGACGGCAGCTTCCCCGCGGCCGAGCACACGTTCTGATGCAGGTTCTGCACACCATCGCCGAGTTGCGCACGGCGCTTGCCGGGCAAGCCGGCACCGCGTTTGTTCCCACCATGGGCAACCTGCACGCCGGTCATATGTCGCTGGTGGAACTCGCGCGCCAGCATGGCCAACCGGTAGTGGCGAGCATTTTCGTCAACCCCTTGCAGTTCGGCGCCGGCGAAGACTTCGAGCGCTATCCGCGCACGCTGGACGCCGACTGCAACAAGCTGGCGGCGGCCGGCTGCGACATCGTGTTCGCGCCTGCTGTCAGCGAGATGTATTCCGTGCCGCAAAGCTTTACCGTACAGCCATCCGACAGCCTGACCCGCGACCTCGACGGCGCGTTCCGCCCGGGCCATTTCAGCGGCGTGGCGACGGTGGTGTTGAAGCTGTTCAATCTGGTGCAGCCGCGCGTGGCGGTGTTCGGCAAGAAGGATTACCAGCAATGGCTGGTCATTCGCGAGCTGGTGCGGCAGTTCAACCTGCCCATTGAGATTGTGGCGGGCGACACCTTGCGCGAAGCCGACAGGCTGGCGATGAGCTCGCGCAACGGTTATCTCGATGCGTCCGAGCGCATTCAGGCTGTGCGATTACAGCACGAACTCGCTACGATCCGGGCAAGCGTCGAGTCAGGCGAACGCGATTATGCAAGCTTGTCGGCTAAGGCCTGCCGTCACTTGAAGATGGCGGGCTGGCGCGTCGATTACATCGAACTGCGCGACGCCATGAACCTGCAAACGCCTGCGCCGGACAGCCGGCAGCTGGTGGTGCTGGGCGCGGCCTGGCTCGGCAAGACCCGATTGATCGACAACCTTGATTTCGACCTGCCGGCTCAAGCCTGAGCCACCCGACGTGCAGATTACCGATAGCCAAACGGTATAATAGAAGTCTTTCCTTATTTATTGGGGGCACCGTTATGCAACGCACGATGCTCAAGTCCAAAATCCATCGGGCAACCGTCACGCACGCCGAGCTGCATTACGAAGGCTCGTGCGCGATCGACGAAAACCTGCTGGATGCGGCGAACATTCATGAGTACGAACAGATCCAGATCTACAACATCGCCAATGGTGAGCGTTTCACCACCTATGCGATCCGCGCGCAGCGTGGTTCGGGCGTGATCTCCATCAATGGTGCGGCCGCGCACAAGGCCAATCCGGGCGACCTCATCATCATCGCCACGTATGGGGTTTACAACGAACTTGAGATGGCCCGTTTCGAGCCGGAACTGGTCTATGTGGATGCGGATAACCGCATTCTCGACACGCGCCACGTGATTCCGGTGCAGGCTGCCTGAACCTTCCTCCCGTCAGCGCTTCAGGCTGACTCTGCGGCCTTCGCCGCCGCCCGAAACCTGTCTTTCTTGCTGGGCCGTTTGCCCTTGACGCCGCCATTGCCGGACACCGCGATGGCGGCCACCTGACTGGGCTCAAGCTGGGTGGGTTCAAAGCCCGCGATCTGCTCCCGCGGCAGGTTCAGGTGCTGGCGCTTTTCGATCAAGCGAAAATGCGCCGCGGTGTCGGCGCTCACAAAACTGATGGCCAGACCGCTTTCACCCGCGCGACCGGTGCGGCCGATGCGATGCACGTAATCGTCGGCTGAACGCGGCAAGTCATAATTCACCACCACCGGAAGCTGCACGATGTCGATGCCGCGCGCGGCCAGATCGGTCGTGACCAACACGTCCCAGCGACTGTCCTTGAACTCGTCCAGCGTCTGCTTGCGTGCGCCCTGACTCAACCTGCCGTGAAATGAGGTGGCAAACAGATCGTCGTCCCGGTTCAACTTGGCAGCCACGTGTTCGGCAGCGTACTGCGTGGCCACGAACACCAGCACGCGTTCCCAGCCGCCGGTCAGAATCAGATGACGCAGTAACTGCGTACGGCGTGACGCATCCACCTCGATCACCCGCTGCACGATCACGGGGTCCGGGGTGGGTTCGGTCTCGACTGCCAGCCGCAAGGGATCATCCAGCAAGCCCTGGGCCAGCAGCTGGACGGCTGGCGGGAAAGTCGCCGAGAAAAACAGGTTTTGCCGGCGCGCGGGCAAAGCCGCCAGCACGTTCGTCAACTCGTCGGCAAATCCCAGATCCAGCAGGCGATCCGCTTCGTCCAGTACCAGACAGTTCACCCCCTCCAGCGTCAGGGCGTTGTGCTGCAGCAAATCGAGCAGTCGACCCGGCGTGGCCACCACCACATCGGCGCCGCCGCGCAGCGCCATCATTTGCGGGTTGATCGACACGCCGCCAAACACAATCGCCACTTTGACGGGCTGGGCAAGCGTGCGCGCCAGATGCTGCAGCACGTCGCCCACCTGGGCAGCCAGTTCGCGCGTGGGCACCAGAATGAGGGCGCGCAACCGGTGCGGAGGCGTCACCTTGTCCGCGAGCAGGCCTTGCAGCAGGGGCAGGCAGAAGGCGGCCGTCTTGCCGGAGCCGGTTTGTGCGGTAGCCAGGACATCGCGTCCCGCCAGCACGGCAGGAATGGCTGCGGCCTGGATGGGGGTCGGCGCGACAAAACCGAGTCCAGCAGCCGCGTGGGCCAAGGCGGGGATGAGCCCGAGAGCGGAGAAGGGCATGGTGCTTTCAGAATCAGGTCAACGCTGACAGTGTAGCCACACTGGAGCGACTCACCCGGCCGCTTGCCCGGGTTTTCAACCACGCTTCGGGGGCAAGCGGAAGGATGGGGTGGACGCAAATCGCCACCCAGGCAGGTTAAGCTGGCCGCAGTTTCCAGATATCGCGGTTGTATTCGGCCATGGTACGGTCGGTCGAGAAGAAGCCGGACGATGCGGTGTTGAGGATGCTCATGCGCGTCCAGTTCGCCTTGTCATGCCAGGCCAGCGACACCAGATTCTGGGCATCGACATAGCTGCGGAAGTCCGCCAGCGTCATCCAGGGGTCGTGCGGGCTCAGGATGGCTCCCAGAATCATGTCGAAGATGCCCGGCTCGACCGGATTGAAATGCCCGGAACCGATCAGGTCGATCACATCGCGCAATTCATGGTCCTGCTCGAGATAGGTATGCGGCTGGTAATGCCCGCGCAGCGCATCGACTTCGTCTGCACGCAAGCCGAAGAGGAAGAAGTTGTCCTCGCCGACGGCGTCGAGGATCTCGATGTTGGCGCCGTCGTAGGTGCCGATGGTGAGCGCGCCGTTCATCATGAACTTCATGTTGCCGGTGCCCGAGGCCTCCTTGCCGGCGGTGGAAATCTGCTCCGACAGGTCGGTCGCCGGCGCAATGATTTCCATGCTCGACACCCGGTAGTTGGGCAGGAAGGCCACCTTGAGACGACCATCGACGTCGGGGTCGTTGTTCACCACCTCGGCCACGCTGTTGACCAGTTTGATGATGCGCTTGGCCATCGCATAACCCGGTGCGGCCTTGCCGCCGATCAGCACGCAGCGGTCGGCCCAGCCCTGCATGTGGCCCTTCTTGATGCGGCTGTACAGATGAATCACATGCAGGACATTGAGCAGCTGCCGCTTGTATTCATGGATGCGCTTGACCTGCACGTCGAACAGCGCATCGGGGTTGAACTCGACGCCGCAGTCTGCCTCGACCAGCGCGGCCAGGCGTTGCTTGTTGGCGCGCTTGGCCGCATGCCAGTCGGCATGGAAAGCCTTGTTGGAGAGCTCGGCAAGCGGCTTGAGCTTTTCCAGTTGAGAAAGGTCGGCCACCCAGCCGTCGCCGATCTCGCGGGTGATCAGTGCGCTCATGCCTGGATTGGCATGCGCCACCCAGCGGCGCGGCGTCACGCCGTTGGTCTTGTTGTTGAACTTGCCGGGCCACAGGTCGACGAAGTCGCGGAACAGGCCGTCCTTCAGCAACTGCGAGTGCAAGGCCGCCACGCCGTTGACCGAGAAGCTGCCGACGATGGCGAGCCAGGCCATCCGCACCTGTCGCACGCCGCCTTCCTCGATGATCGACATGCGGCGCTGACGCTCGATGTCGCCCGGCCATTTCATCGATACGGTGCGCAGGAACTGCGCGTTGATTTCGTAGATGATCTCCAGCAGGCGCGGTAGCAGGCGCTCGAACAACGCAACCGACCAGCGCTCCAGCGCTTCGGGCAGCAGGGTGTGATTGGTGTAGGCCATGCACCGGGTGGTGATCGCCCAAGCCTTGTCCCAGGTCAGCCGATAGTCGTCGACCAGCAGACGCATCAACTCGGCCACCGCGATGGTCGGGTGGGTGTCGTTCATCTGGAACACGTTGTGCTCGGCAAACTTCGACAGATCGCTGTTGCCCGCCGCCTGCCACTGGCGCAGCGCATCCTTGAGGCTCGCCGAGGCGAGGAAGTACTGCTGGCGCAAGCGCAGCTCCTTGCCGTTCTCGCTGCTGTCATTGGGGTACAGCACCATCGAAATGTGCTCGGCGTGGTTCTTTTCCTGCACCGCCTCGGTGTAGCTGCCGGCGTTGAATTCATCCAGATTAAAGGCATCGGTCGCGGTCGACTTCCACAGCCGCAACGTATTGACGGCGTGATTGCGATAGCCCGAGATCGGCATGTCGAAGGGAATCGCCAGCACGTCGCTGGTATCAACCCAGCGTGCATGGCGGACGCCTTCCTTGTCGGTGAAGTGCTCGGTGCGCCCGCCAAACTGCACGTGCTGGGTGAATTCCACCCGCTCGACTTCCCACGGATTGCCGTCGCGCAGCCAGTGATCGGCGTCTTCCTTCTGGTAGCCGTTTTCGATGCGCTGGCGGAACATGCCGTATTCGTAGTGGATCCCGTAGCCCATCACGGGCAGGTCGAGACTTGCGCAACTGTCCATGAAACATGCAGCCAGCCGCCCCAGGCCGCCGTTGCCCAGGCCGGCATCGGGCTCTTCTTCAACCAGGGTTTCCATCGAATGGCCAAAATCCTGCAACGCCGTGCGGGTGGTCTGGTCGAGGTCGAGATTCAGCACATGGTTGGACAAGGCCCGTCCAATCAGGAATTCCAGCGACAGGTAATACGCCCGACGCTTGCCCGGCAGATCGCGGCGGGCATAGGTGTTCATCCAGTCGGACATCAGGCGGTCGCGCAGCGTCCAGGCCAGCGCCCGGTAGGTGTAAACCGGCGGACAGCCCTGGATACGACCCAGGTGGTAGTACTGGTACTGTTTGATGTCCTGTTTGATGGCTTCTGCAGTCACCGGCATCGGCTCCAGAGAAGTCTGACCGGGGCGGCACATTGATTGATCTGGCATGAGGGTTCCCGATATAAAAGGATTTGAATTTCAGGCGGCATACAGCGCAAGGTAATGCGCCGCGCTGTCCGCCCAGTCGAATGATTGCTGCATGCCGGTTTGTTGCAGCCGCCGCCAGCGGGCAGGTTGACGATACAGCGCGAGCGCGCGATGGATGGTGTCCAGAAACGTCGCCGCATCCGGCGTATCGAACACAAAGCCATTGGCGCTGACGTCGGCAAGGGTGGCTTCGTTGGCATCCACCACGGTGTCGGCCAGTCCGCCGGTCTTGTAGACGATGGGCGGGGTACCGTAGCGCAGGCTATACATCTGGTTCAGCCCGCACGGTTCGAAGCGGGACGGCATCAAGAACATGTCCGCGCCGGCCTCGATCAGATGCGCCAGCGACTCGTCGTAGCCAATTTCGACAAACACCCGGTCCGGATACTGCCTGGCCAGCCGCGCGAGCTTCTGCTCGTAAGCCACCTGGCCGCTTCCCAGCAGGACAATGCGCACATCGGTTTCGGCCAGCAACACCGGGATCGCCGCCAAGACCCAGTCGATGCCCTTCTGCTCCACCAGGCGCCCCACCAGTCCCAGCAGCGGCGCGGCCAGCGCGGCTTCGTCGGCATGGGGCATAAAGCGTTCAAGCAGGGCCTGCTTGTTGCGGCGTTTTCCGGGCTGGATGCGGCTCATCGAATAATGGGCCGGCAGGCGCGGGTCGGTATGCGGATTCCACAGGTTTTCGTCGATGCCGTTCAGGATGCCCTGCAGCTTGTAGCGGCGGGACAGCAGCAAGCCATCGAGGCCAAAGCCGAATTCAGGCGTGCAGATTTCAGCGGCATATGTTGGACTCACTGTGGTGATCGCGTCCGCATAAACGATGCCGGCTTTCAGCATCGACAATCCGCCGTGGAATTCGACGCCTTCGGGCGACCACCAGTGGCTGGGCAAATGCAGGCGAATAAACTCCCCATGCGAAAAAAATCCGCTATAGGCCAGGTTATGGATGGTGAATACGGTTTTGGGACGCCCGGGCTGCTCGGCCAGAAACGCCGCGACCAGTCCGGTCTGCCAGTCGTGCGCGTGCACCACATCAGGCTTCCAGTCCAGCTCCAGTCCATCCATTGCGAGCTGCGCGGCCACTCGTGAAAACACGGCGTAGCGCTCGGCATTATCCGGCCAGTCCTGACCGCTGGCATTGGTATAGGGATTGCCGGGCCGATCGAACAAAGGTGGGCAATCCACCACCCACAGCGGGAACGCAAAATCGGGATGACGCGTTTCCAGAATGCGGGCGCTGACCATGCCTTCGGCACCCCGCACATCCATCCAGCCGAGAATGCGCACCTGCTCGAGCTGGCGCAATAATGCGCGATAGCCCGGCAACAGCAGGCGGATTTCCGCGCCGCGCGCATGCACGGCATGCGGCAGGCTGTACAGCACATCGCCCAGGCCGCCCGTTTTGACCAGCGGATAGGCTTCGCTGCTGACAAATAAAACTTTCGTTGCTCCGCGTTTCATTGTTTTTTAGTTGCTCCGCAATTTTGCTTTTTAATTATTATTTTCAAGGCTGGTTTGTTATGAGTGGGGCTTGAGGAAAATGGCGCCAAGCGGGGGCAAACTGACCTCCAGGGAATGATCGAACCCCATCCAGGCCTGATTTTGCGCGTGCAACAACTGGCCATTGCCCAAATTTCCGCCGCCGTAAAACTCGGAGTCCGTATTCAGCACTTCTTTCCAGACCCGGTTTCCCGGCACGCCTATCCGGTAGCCATGACGTGGCACCGGCGTGAAGTTCAGCAGAATCACCATCTTGTCCGCATCGTGTTGCCCCTGGCGAATCAGGCTTAAAACCGATTGATCGGCGTCGTGGCAATCGATCCAGCGAAACCCGCGCGGGTCGAAATCGAATTCGTGCAGCGCCGCTTCGTTGCGATACAAATGATTGAGGTCGCGCAACAGCGCGCGCAGGCCATCGTGTGCCGGAAACGCGAGCAGCATCCAGTCGAGTTGGCCGGCCTCTTTCCATTCGTTCCATTGGCCAAATTCGCTGCCCATGAACAGCAACTTCTTGCCGGGATGCGCGTACTGCCAGGCGTAAAACAAACGCAGGTTGGCAAAGCGCTGCCAGACGTCGCCCGGCATTTTGTCGAGCAGGCTTTTCTTCATGTGCACGACTTCGTCGTGCGACAGCGGCAGCACGAAGTTTTCGGTCCACGCGTACATCTGGCTGAAGGTCAACTGGTTGTGCTGGTATTTACGATAAACCGGCTCTTTCTCGATGTAGTCGAGGCTGTCGTTCATCCAGCCCATGTTCCATTTCATCGAGAACCCCAGCCCGCCCAGCTCGACCGGACGCGACACCGCGGGCCAGGCGGTGGATTCCTCGGCGATGGTGAGCACGCCGGGGAAGCGCGCATGGACTTCGGTGTTCATCTCGCGCAGGAAATGGATCGCCTCGATGTTTTCGCGTCCGCCATATTGATTGGGCAGCCACTCGCCGGCCTTGCGCGAGTAATCGAGATACAGCATCGACGCCACCGCATCGACCCGCAGGCCGTCGATGTGAAATTCATCAATCCAGTACAAGGCATTGGCCACCAGAAAATTGCGCACTTCGTTGCGGCCGAAATTGAAAATCAGCGTGCCCCAGTCCTGATGCTCGCCGCGGCGCGGATCTTCGTGTTCGTACACGGCTTCGCCGGTAAAGCGCGCCAGAGCCCAATCATCCTTGGGAAAGTGCGCCGGCACCCAGTCGAGCAGCACGCCAATGTCGGCCTGATGGCAGGCGTCGACAAACGCGCGGAAATCGTCGGGCGAGCCAAAGCGCGCGGTCGGCGCGTAGTAGCCCGACACCTGATACCCCCACGAGGCGTCGAGCGGATGCTCGGCCACCGGCAGCAACTCGATGTGGGTGTAGCCCAGATCCTGCACGTAGGGAATCAGCTCGGCGGTGAGTTCGCCCCAGGTGTAAAAACTGCCATCCTCGTGACGCCGCCAGGAGCCGGGGTGCAATTCATAGATGCTGACCGGACGATGCTGCCAGTCGAAGCCGGCACGCGCGGCGAGCCAGTGACTGTCGGCCCAGGCATAGGGCGTGTCGTCGGTAATGCAGCTGGAGGTTTCGGGGCGCGCAAACATCTGGCGCGCATAGGGATCGGTTTTTTTCGCCAGTTGACCGCGGCTGCCGAGGATTTCGTATTTGTAGGCCATGCCTGCGGTGAGTCCGGGAATGAACAACTCCCAGATGCCGGATGCCCCCCGACACCGCATCGGATTGCGGCGGCCGTCCCAGTCGTTGAAGTCGCCAATCACGCTGACGCGCTGCACGGCCGGCGCCCACACGACAAACAGACAACCCGCCACGCCGTCTATCGTCTTCAGGCGGGCGCCAAGCACTTTCCAGGCTTCAAAATGCCGTCCCTCGCCAAGCAGGTATAAGTCCAGCTCGCCGAGTTGCGGTTCAAAATCATACGGACTTTGCAGGGTGTGCCATGCGCCCGCACCCTTGTCCTGCCAACGCAACTGGGGGTGGGGATCGAATGCCTGGCCGGGCGGCAGCGTCAGCTCGAAGCAGTCAGTGCCCGGAATGCGCGTCATGCGCGCGCCAGCCACTTCGACCACCTCGGCCGCCGGCAGGAACGCGCGCAACAACTTGCCGCCATCAGACGTGTCGTGGGTGCCCAGCACTTCAAAGGGATCGTGGTGCGTCCCGTTTTGCACACGAAGAATCGGCGCACTGATTGCAGGCAGGTTTGTTTTGATAGTAGCTTTCAAGGGCGCTTTCATGACGGGTCGGGCGGACCACACCGATCAGACTGTTGTAGTTGTTGAAGCAAACGGGGTGCCAGATCTGCGGGCAAGTCTGCCCAGTCAAATCGCCAGGTCCAGTTGCCGTTCTCCGTGCCGGGCGTATTCATGCGCGCTGTGCTGCCAAGATGCAGCACATCCTGTAGCGGCAGCATGGCCAGTGCCGCGCGGCTGTGCAACACGGTACGGATCATCGCGTCCGCGATCTGCTCGTCCGGCAGCGTCTCCGCATCGCCCAGCCCCAGTTGCCAGCATACGTGCTGACGCGCTGAATGGGGTAGCGCACGCAACCATCCCAGCGCCGTATCGTTGTCGTGCGTGCCGGTGTAATAGACCGTATCAAGCATGACATTTTCAGGCTTGTGCGGATTGTCGGCGTGGTCATCAAACGCAAACTGCAAAACCGCCATGCCAGGCAAGCCAAACTGATGACGCAGCGTGGTGACATCGGGCGTGATGACTCCCAGGTCCTCTGCCACCAGGGGCAACTCGCCCATTTCATCGGCTACCGCTTGCAGCAGCGCTGCGCCCGGCGAAGGCACCCACTGGCCGTGAATGGCCGTCGGTTCGTTCGCAGGAACCGTCCAGGCCGCTGCCAGGCCTCGGAAATGATCGATACGCACCCAGTCAAACCATTCGAAATGGGCAGCCAGCCGCGCCCGCCACCAGGCAAAGTTATCCGCCTGCATCGCTGCCCAGTTGTAATGCGGATTACCCCAGCGCTGCCCCGTTTCGGAAAAATAATCCGGCGGCACACCTGCCACGACCGAAGGCTGACCGTCGGCATCCAGCAAGAACAATTCGCGCTTCGCCCATACATCGGCGCTGTCGTGCGCAACAAAAATCGGCATGTCGCCAAACAGCTTGACGCCGCGTTGCGCCGCTTCTGCACGCAACGCTCGCCAGAACACGGCGGCACGAAACTGGGCATGCATGACTTCGCGCAATGCGTCGCCATGCTCCAGATCGAACGCTGCCAGGGTGGCCGGGTCGCGATCGCGCAGCGCAAGCGGCCAGTCCGTCCATGGCGCGCCCTGGCGCTGCACCTTGATGACGATGAAGCGAGCGTAGTCATCCAGCCAGTGCGCCTGCGACCGGTGCCAGGGTGGAAAACGCCGCATATCCACCCGGCTTGTGGCCGGAAACAATGCCGGATTAACCGCAAATGCCGACGCGCACTGGTACGGCGACAGCCCGGTCAGGGGCAGCCCCAGGGGCAGCATCTGCCATATGCTGACGCCGGCGGCCTGTAAAAAATCCAGCCAGCGTCCGGCATCCTCCAGGGTGCCGGACGGCAACGAAGTCGGATGCAGCAACAGCCCTGCACATCGCTTGTCCAGATTCATCAGGTATTCCTGCGCATGGTTCCGGCGTTTTCCGCTATGCCGCCGCCGTGTGACAGCGGCACATCCAGCAACGCCGGCGGCGCCACGCCGAGCAGGCGATACAACTCGCGCAACTGGGTGCGATAGAGCTGCTCGAAATCGCTGACGCTTCCCGCCGGGTTGTGATCGCCAAACCACCAGAACCAGTCCGAGCCTTCGCATACGGCAAGCTGGCGTATCGCCATGGCCTGATGCTCTGCATCCAGCTTGCCTGCCGCCAGGGTGCGGTCATACGCCAGTTTCGCCGCAACCAAATAATCCCAGCCACGATTTTTGTCGGTTGAACCGATCCAGGTCGAAAAGCTGCCATACACCCAGCTGCCCGAGGCCAGCCGCTTCAGCGGCTTGGCAGGCGTGTGCGCGGCCTGCTCGGCAAAGGTGCTGACATTGAGGGTGGGATGGCTGGACAGGCGCGCATAGAGTGCGTCCAGAAAATGGTGGCCGTTGTCGGGGTAATACTCCCAGGCATTTTCGCCGTCGAGAATGACCGAAACCACATGCTGGTTCGCGCTTTTACCCAGCGCAACGGCGATGTTTTCCAGATGATGGATGAAGTCGCCCACGGCATCATCGGCATGCCAGTCGCTGTATTTGAAACCAATCAGGTCAGACAGCCCGTCATCGCGAAAAAACACCCGGGTTTTGAAGCCATCGATACGTGTCGGAGAAAACAAACCGCGTTTGAACGGCGTGTCGTCGACCGGAGTGCCTGACTTGATGCAGCTGCCGCGCCACACGCCTTCGCCAGTCGCGGTCCAGGCAATCTTCATCTCGTCGAGTTGCGCCAGCGCGTCCTCGCTTACTCCGCCCTCGGACAACCACACGCCGGTGGGCTTGCGGCGAAAATAATGCTCGAACACCGCGATCCCGTGCTGCAGATGCCAGCGCGCGCGTTCCACTCCGCCTGGATAGCCTGGGGCATCGGGTGCCGGCGCATCGGGCATGGCATCGCGCATATTGGCAAAATCATTCAGCAAGGGCACGATGGGGTGACCGTAAGGCGTCATCGACAACTCGACCTGGCCCCGCTCGGCCAGGGCGCGGTAGCGGGGAATCAAGCCCGCCATGCAATGCTGCATCAGGTACAGCAACTCGTGGCGATCGGCGGAAGAGAATTCGTGCCCCTGTGCCAGCAGGCGCCGCACCAGCGGCATCTGGCGCAAGGAATTGCCCAGCCAGGCCAGGTGATACCAGGTCAGCAAATCGAGAAAATACTGCTCGGACAAATACCCCAGGTGGGCGGGCAAGGCGGTGTCGCCCTGCCCGGCCTCATACGAAGCACCGACCATTTCCAGCAGATGCTGAAACGCTGGATAGGGATGAATCATGCGCGGTGCATGGCAGCGCTGGCAGTCGCGAATGATGGCCAGGCGCGCCACGGCGTCCGATGGAATGCGTTCGGCACCTGCCAGCAGATTGAGCATGTGGTCCTGGGTCGGCTTGCCGTGCTTCAGCAGCGCGTCCATTTGCTGCGCGTAATCGTCTATCTGCTCGAGCAGTACCGGAGCAAAGTTCACCACCGCCCGCATCGCTGGATAGCGTTCCAGATGCGCCGCCATGTCGCTGTAATCCTTGATGCCGTGCAAATACACCCAAGGCAGGTGATACGCGCCCTTGAGCCCTTCGCGGTAGTACGGCTGGTGCATGTGCCAGCACAGCACTACATTGAGGGTCTTAGTTGTTGTAGTCATTCTGTAGCCTTGCATAGAGGTTTTGTCCCAGCATGGCCGATGTCACCAACACGATGCCTTCCGGCGTGACGTGAAAACGCTTGGCATCCTCAACCAGATCTTCTCCGATGATTGTGCCATCCGGGATGCTTGTACCCTTGTCGATGATCGCGCGTGTAATCCGGCAGTTACTGCCGATACTGACCTTGGGCAAAATCACGCTGTCATTGATCGTGCTGCCACTTTCCACCGTAGTCGCAAAAAACAGCACCGAGCGCTTGACCAGCGCACCTGACAGAATGCATCCCCCGGCAATCAGCGAATCAATCGCCGAGCCGCGCCGGCCGTCATCGTCGAAGATGAATTTTGCGGGCGGGTACTGCGGCTGGTAGGTCCAGATCGGCCAGTTGCGGTCGTACAAATTGAGTGCGGGCGCAACCGAGCACAACTCCATATTGGTCTGCCAGTAAGAATACAGCGTACCCACATCGCGCCAGTAATCAGGCTCACCGGCCTTGTTGCGGAAGGGATAGGCCATCGCGCGCGAGGCTGCAATGGTGGCGGGAATAATGTCCTTGCCGAAGTCATGCGATGACTCGCCATTGCACGCGTCGTCGATCAGCGTCTTGTAGAGGAAGTCCTTGGAGAAGATGTAGATCCCCATTGACGCCAGCGCGATGCCGGGCTTGCCCGGAATGCTGTCGGGGCTGTCCGGCTTTTCGGTGAACTTGACGATGCGCATGTTCTCGTCCACCGACATCACGCCGAATCCCCGCGCCTCGTCCGTCGGCACCTCAATGCTGCCCACCGTGAAATCGGCGCCACTTTGCGCGTGATACAGCAGCATGTCCGAATAATCCATGGTGTAAACGTGATCGCCACCGAGCACCAATACATACTCGGGGTTGTGCCGCTGCATGATGTCGAGATTCTGGAACAGCGCATCGGCGGTCCCCTGATACCACTCCTTCTTGTTGGTCCGCTGCTGCGCCGGAAGAATCTCCACGAACTCCCCAATCTCCGCGCGCATGAAACCCCAGGCGCGCTGCAGATGGCGAATCAGCGAGTGCGATTTGTATTGCGTCAGCACACCAATACGGCGAATGCCTGAGTTCACGCAATTGGAGAGCGGAAAATCAATAATGCGGTACTTGCCGCCAATCGGCACAGCCGGCTTGGCGCGCCATGCCGTCAGATCCTTCAGCCGTGAACCCTCGCCCCCTGCCAATACCAGCGCCAGGGTCTTGCGTGCGAGCTCTGTTGCCGTTTTCGGCTCGGTGTAATAGCGGTAAAGGCGCTCCTGCTCTTCTTTTGAAATCGTCATATCCCCTCCAGGGCTACTTGATATTGGAATGAATTGCTGCAACGAAACGAGCTCACGTAATCATTCTCAAGATACTGCAAAAGCATCCGTCTGCGTCTGCGTCATCGCACCCTGCACACCCAGGCGCGGAGTGGTGATCAGGAAAATCGGGGTGCGCTCAACCACGCCGCGCATCCGCCCCTTGTCGGTCGCCGCCGCCATGAAACGGGGCGACTGCATGCGCGCCAGCATATGCGTTGCTACCCCGCCCGCGATGTACAAGCCGCCAAACGGCTGAGCCATCAAGGCAACATTGCCCACCCACGCGCCATACAGATCGATGAACAGATCGAGCGCCGCTGCGGCGGCCCCCTCGCCCGCCGCAGCGCGAACCGCGAGCGCAGCGCCATCCACGTCCTCGTCCGGGGGAATGCAGCCCTGCTCCACGCAACAAAACTGGTACAAATCCTTTAACGCCGAACCCGATACCACCCGCTCCCACGACACATGTCCGAACTTGCCGCGCAAGCGCTCGAGCAGACGTGCCTGTAGCGCGTTGGCCGGAGCAAAATCGACATGCCCCCCCTCCGTGGCAAAGCTTTGGTATCGTCCGTCGGCCGCAGCCACCATGAACGCCAGCCCCAGCCCGGTTCCCGCTCCGGTAATCGCGCGCACCCCGCCGGAAAAAACGGGTTGCGGATTGAGGGCGATCACATCGGCGGACGTCAGCGTTGCCACGCCCGCCGCAGCTGCCTGAAAATCATTGATGAAACGCACCACGCGCATGCCCAGCGCATGTCGCATCGCAGCAGCGTCCATCACCCAGTCAAGATTGGTTAAGCGGGTACGCTGCCCATCCAGCGCGCCCGGCAAAGCAAGCAGCAAGCCTTCAGGTGGGCTCGAGGCACCGGCATCGGAAATGAACCGACGGATCAGGCTGTCTGCCGAGTCAAAATCTGCACTGGCGTAGACCTGCTCGAAGCGCAGCTGCTGGGTGCCGCCCGCAGACGCCTGCGACAGCCACACCAGCCAGCTCTTGGTCCCACCTATATCGCCCGCGATCCAGTCCATGTGCTTACTATAATCCAGCGCGATAATGACTCACAGGCTGCAATCCATCGATTTGCACCGTTTTCTGCCCCTCCGCATACATGACACCAACGCGCACTGCCTGATTCACATGCTTACCCACGCATCCTGAACAGCAAGGCTCAAGCCAGCACAAGCCGTATCGCGGCAAGTCCCTTGAAAAGAATAATAAAAAGGAGTGAAGCGCGGATGACATGCCGGCGCTCATCCGTGGCAGCGGCCTGAATCAGAGGGGAAGATCGCCTGGTTTTCTGGTTAGTCGCACCCGAACAGTGCAATTGCATTCGTCACATGCACCAACAGGGACAGTCCCTTGCCGGAGCGTACTTGGCGCAGGCCGAAAGTGAGTTGTCAGGATGAAACCGAGTGCGCGTTTAGCGCCAACCATCAATGAAACTGGTGCCGGGAGGGGGACTCGAACCCCCACACTGTTACCAGCGGCGGATTTTGAATCCACTTTAAGACCCAGAGTCCATGCGGGTCTAAGAGAAGTATCGCAATAAAATCAACAAGATGACTTACCGCTTGTTTCGGTAGTTTACCGGAGTTTGCTGCACCAACTGCAGCAAAATTGCAGCAAGAAATGTCGTAAAGAAGATGCAGGCTTAATCCGAATACATAACCTTTATCAACGGCCCGCTGGGTTGTGCGAAGATTCGGCAGATAACAAACAAAGCGGCGTCTTGGTACCACTGCCTGAACAACGAGCGAGGGGTCGTATCAATGCGCTATTGAAAGCGAATGGTTAGTGCGTGAGCGTTGCTAGCCTCCCACGGCATCCAGGACAATCCCAAGCATGACCCCCACCAACTTCCAGCAACTCGCCAACTTCATCTGGTCCGTTGCCGATTTGCTTCGCGGCCCTTACCGCCCTCCGCAATATGAGCGTGTGATGCTGCCGCTAACTGTCCTGCGCCGCTTCGATTGGGTGCTGGCACCCAGCAAAGACGCCGTGCTCAAGAAACACGCGGAACTCGTGGCCAAAGGGCAGCCCAACGTCGATGCCATCCTGAACAACTTGGCCAAGGATGAGGATGGCAAGCCGCTGGGCTTCCACAACCACAGCCAGCTCGACTTTCAGAAGCTCAAGGGTGACCCGGACAACATCGGCCGCCACCTGGCGGACTACATCAACGGCTTCTCCGAGAACATTCGCAAAATCTTCGAGCGATTCGAGTTCGAGAAGGAAATCGAAAAGCTCGAAGAATCCAATCGCCTGTATCAGGTGGTCTCCCAGTTCGCGGAGATCGATTTGCACCCCAAACGGGTGGACAACATCACCATGGGGTTGGTGTTTGAAGACCTGATCCGGCGCTTCAATGAAGCCGCTAACGAAACGGCCGGTGATCACTTCACCCCGCGCGAAGTCATCCAACTCATGGTCAACCTGTTGCTGGAGCCCGATACCCAGGTGCTCACGCAGGCAGGTGTCATCGTCACCATCTGCGACCCAGCCTGCGGCACTGGCGGTATGCTGGCCGAGGCACAGAATTGGATACGCGCCCACAACGAGCAAGCCATCGTCAAGGTCTTCGGCCAGGACTACAACCCACGCTCCTACGCGGTGGCAGCCTCCGACCTGCTCATCAAAGGGCACAAGGACAGCCAAGTCGCGCTTGGGAACACGCTGACCGACGACCCCTTCCCCGACAACCGCTTCGACTACCTGCTGGCGAACCCGCCCTTCGGGGTGGATTGGAAGGCGGAGAAAAAGGTCATTGAAAGCTGGCCAAACTTCCGCGGCTACAACGGCAAGCTCCCGCGCATCAACGATGGTGCCCTGTTGTTCCTGCTCTACATGATGAGCAAGTTTCAGGACTACGCGCCTGGAAACCGTGATAAGTCTGGCTCACGCACTGCCATCGTCTTCAACGGCTCGCCGCTGTTCACCGGCGGCGCAGGCAGCGGCGAGAGCGAGATCCGCCGCTGGATCATCGAGCGTGACCAGCTCGAAGCCATCGTCGCCCTACCCGAGCAGATGTTCTACAACACCGGTATCGGCACCTTCATCTGGCTGGTCACTAACAGGAAGGCCGCGCACCGCAAAGGCAAGATCCAGCTCATCGACGCCCGCGACCGCTGGACGCCGATGAAGCGCAGCTTGGGCAACAAGCGCCGCTACCTCGACCAGGCCGTCATCGACAGCGTCACCCGCGAACACGGTGCGCTGGATAACAGCGCCACCAGCCGGGTGTTCGACAACACCGACTTCGGCTACCGCCGCATCAGCATCTACCGCCCCTTGCGCCTGTGCTTCCAGCTCGATGCAGAAGCGAGGGAGCGTTTCCTTAACACCTGCCCCGAGTTGTTCGACGCCCTGCAGTCGGTGGAAGACACCTTGGGCAGCGAGCCTCATCTCAACTGGAACAGCGCCTGGGAGCAGGTGCAGAACATCTTCAAGACCCTACCTGATGACGTGGAAGGCTGGGCCAAAGGTGCCAAGGGCAGCGCACAGAAGAAAATCTTCCGTGACTGCTTCACCATGGTCGACCCCGAGGCCGCACCGGTGATCGCCAAGCACCACAAGGCCGAAGCGCTGGACCGTGCCGCCCTGTTCCCTGGCCAGACGCTGCCGGCCGGCATCACGCCCGACGAACTGCACATCGTGCTGGGCCTGCATGCCGACGGCAAGGGCAAACACATCGAACACGAACCCGACCCGGCGCTGAAGGACGCGGAGAACATCCCGCTCAAGGAAGATATCGTCAGCTATTTCCTGCGCGAAGTGCGACCCTACGTGGCGGATGCCTGGATCGACCGCGAGACGCTGGACGAGCATGACGGCGGTATCGGCAAAGTCGGCTACGAGATCAACTTTAACCGCGTGTTCTTCCAGTACAAGGCGCCGCGCCCGCTGAAAGAGATTGATGCAGAGCTGGCAGGCGTGGAGCAGCGGATTGTAGACTTGTTGCGAGAGGTGACTGAGTGACTCTCGCCATACCTGCCGGACACGAGACACGCCGACTTCGTCTCCTGTTCGAAACCAAGTCGGGCGCAACCCCTTCTAGTGGCGTCGAAGAGTATTGGGATGGCGACATCAATTGGGTGACGCCAGAGGACCTGGGAAAACTCTCCGATCGATATGTCCGCGATACCCGCCGGCGCATCACTGTGGAAGGCTACAAGAACTGCGGGGTCAGCCTTGCGCAGCCTGGTTCGATTGTCCTTTCGAAACGCGCCCCGATTGGACAGGCCGCTATTCTTGATGTGCCGTCCACGTGCAATCAAGGGTGCTTCCTGCTGACTAGGCTAGATGGCGTAGACGAGCGCTTTTATTACTACGCGTTGATTCACCTGCGGCCAGCGCTGGAAGCCTTGGGACGGGGCTCTACCTTCATGGAACTTTCTGCCGACGATCTTCGCTCGGTGCGAATGCCGTTCCCGAGCGAATCCAGCCAGCGCATTGCCGCCGACTACCTCGACCGCGAAACCGCCCGCATCGACGGCCTGATTGCCGAGAAGGAACGCATGCTGGCGCTGCTGGAAGAAAAGCGCGCCGCCCTCATCAGCCGAGTCGTCACCCGTGGCCTTGATCCCGACGCGCCGATGCAACCTTCCGGCCAGGAATGGCTGGGCGAGATTCCGGCGCATTGGAATGCGTGGAGACTCAAACACCTTGCATCGGAAGCGCTTTCTTATGGCGCTAACGAGGCTGCACTTGAGGACAATCCAGAATGGCCACGCTTTGTCAGAATCACGGATATCGCAACCGATGGTTCGCTTAGAGACGAGACATTCAAGTCATTGTCCCCGGAAGTTGCCGAGCCATTCTTGCTTGAAGATGGCGACCTGTTATTTGCACGAAGTGGCGCGACCGTTGGAAAGTCTTTCATTTACCGACCGAGTTGGGGAATCGCCTGCTTTGCTGGCTATTTGATCCGATTCAGAAGCGATCGAAACAAAGTACTTCCTGATTTCCTGAACCTTTACGCTCAAAGCTCAGTGTATTGGCATCAAGTATCGACTGGAACGATTCAGGCGACCATCCAAAACTTTAGCGCAGAAAAGTATGCGGACATCATTGTTCCACTCCCGCCAATGAGTCAGCAACGCGAGATCGTCGAAGCGATGGCGAATGAGCAAGCTCGATTTGATGGTTTGACTTCACAGGTCCGTGACTCAGTAGCACTCATGAAGGAGCGTCGTGCCGCTCTGATTACCGCTGCCGTCACCGGCCAAATCCCGCTGGTGGAGATGACCGGATGAAACTGGAGAGCCTCACCCTCGTGCACTGCGGCGGCTTCAAACAGCTCGATATCGGCTTCGAGCCGGATGTGACGCTGATCGCCGGCGTTAACGGCGTGGGCAAATCCACCGTGCTACACGCCCTGGCCGTTTTACTGTCGCGAGCGATGCCGGAGTTCACGCCCTCGCGCTCGCCACCGCTGTACTTCACCGACGACGATATTCATGGGGACAAGGCGTCGCTGGAAGTGTCCGCACGCATCCATATCGACGGGCAGACCATCAACGCCGGTGTGCAACGCCTGCGGGCGGCCGATGAGAAGGGCGACCGCTTCATGCTGCTGCGGCAGGCGGAATCAGTGACTGCCGACACCGATTTTGCCCAGGCGCTGAGTGCGCGAATACTGACCGGAGAACTTGAATCCGGCATGAAGGAAACTTGCGCGGCACTGTCGGCACTCAAGAGCGCGGCCCGCCCGCCGCTGGCGGTCTATTTCTCGCCCAAGCGTCAGTTACCCGGCCAGCCGCGCAGCTTGCCTGAGGCCAAGCCCTTTGATCCTTCTCTCGCCTATGGTCATGCGCTGCACGACCGCGAGGTGGAACTGCGAGAATTCATGCACTGGTTTCGCACCCAGGAGAAGCTAGGCTCCGCCAGCGAGCCTCGCCGGCTCCGGGTGCTGGACGCGCTGCGCAGCGTGGTCACGGAACTGGTGCCCGAATTCAGCAACCTGCGCATTCAGGAGCAACCGCGCCTCGGCTTCGTTGTTGAGAAGCGCGGCCAGCCCTTCTACTTGCATCAACTCTCGGACGGTGAGCGCGGCCTGCTGGCCCTAGTGTTTGACCTGACCCGCCGTCTGGCTATTGCCAACCCGGACAGCGACAACCCGCTTGCCGAGGGTGTAGCGCTTGTGTTGATCGACGAGATCGAGCTGCACCTTCATCCGAAGTGGCAGCGGGACGCAATGAAACGATTACCTGCCATTTTCAAGAACTGTCAGTTTGTCATCACCACCCACTCCCCCCAAGTCATCGGAGAGGTGCAAGCCCGGTGCGTCAGGCTACTCTCCATTAAGGGCGGCCGTGTTATATCCGAAACACCCGGCATGGCCTATGGAGCTGACTCAAACTGGATACTGAATGTCCTGATGGGTGCCGATGAAATGAACGAGGACGTTGAAAAGGAACTTGAGCATATCGCAAGCCTCATTTCAGGGCGAAAGCTGGAAGACGCCAGAGAAAAAACTGATGATCTCCGGTCGCGCGTCGGTAATACAGGGCCAATCCAAAAGCTGGTTTCAACCATCGAACGAATCGAGCGGCTCGGTAAATGAGAAGTATTGCAAAGAGCCAGACGCCCAATTGTTTGCAAACATTTATTGATGGGCAGCTTGCTATTCAACCGGAGCCGGTCAATTTAACCTACAAGGATTTTCGCGCAAAAGCAGACTTGCTCGCAATTCTGACAGCCGAGCAATTCGGCCTGTGCGGTTATACAGGTGCCCCTGTCGATAAAAGAATTTCAAACTTTAAAAGCCCAACCGGTCCAGCGACATTCAGGAACCACATTGAACATTTGAAGTGCCAAGCGACATGCAAAAAAGAATTGGCTGATTGCGGCGGCGAGTTTGGCAGAGACCTTTGCGATGACCTCAATTATTTCAACATGATCGCTGCGGTTGAGGTGCGGGGTGCAGAAAACGAGCGCTTCGGAGCAGTAGCAAAGAAAGATCTCCCCTTACTCGTGCTTCCAACCCAGGAAAAGTGCGATGAATACTTCAAATTTCGTGAGGTGGATGGTGGCATTGAAAGTTGGAACAAAGATGCTGCGCAGAGTATCAGCGTGCTGCGTCTGGATCACGACACCCTCATCGGTTGGAGAAAAGCGGCTATTGATGTATGGCTAGATCCTGAGGTTATTCAAACCCGCCAAGATCTTGAAGAAGTGGCACAGGCGATGGAACAACCTGTTGAGGGAAGGCTTCCGGAATTCGCTTTTGTCATCGGGTCGATAACAAAGGAGTACCTTCGATGAAACAAACCTCCGAAGCCGCTTTTGAAACCGCCATCGAGGCCGTGCTGTTGACCAATGGTTACAGCACGGTCGATGGCAAAGGCTTCGACCGCGAGCGCGCCATCTTTCCCAACGAAGCCCTGGCCTTCATTCAGACGACCCAGGTCAAGTTGTGGGAAAAGCTGGAAGCGCTGCACGGTGAGCAGACCGGCGAACGTGTGCTGGAATCGCTGTGCAAATGGCTGGATACCCACGGAACGCTGGCCACCCTGCGCCACGGCTTCAAATGCTTCGGCAAGACCTTGCGCTTGGCCTTCTTCCGTCCGGCGCACGGTTTGAACCCGGAGCTGGAGGTGCGCTACCAGGCCAATCGCCTCGGGCTCACCCGGCAACTGCATTTCAGCCCGCGCTCGGAAAAGTCGCTGGATGTGGTGCTGTCGGTCAATGGCATTCCCGTGGTGACTCTGGAACTCAAGAACCCGCTCAGCGCCCAGACCGCCGCCAATGCGATTCACCAGTATCGGCACGACCGCGATCCGCGCGAACCGATTTTCGGGTTCACCAAACGCACCCAGGTGCACTTCGCGGTCGATACCGAAGAGGCACACATGACCACTCGCCTGGCGGGGTCGGCGACCTATTTCCTGCCCTTCAACCGAGGCATGGACGGTGGCGCAGGCAACCCGCCCGACCGTGAAGGCCGCAACTACAAGACGGCTTACCTATGGGAAGAGGTTCTACAACGCGATAGTCTGCTCGACCTGCTCGCGCGCTTCCTGCATGTGGATGTGCAAGAGAAGGTCGCGGAGGATGGTAAGAAGGTGCGTAAGGAAAGCCTGATATTTCCTCGCTACCACCAATTGCAGGCGGTACGCCAGATGGTTGCGGCAGCTGCCGCGGAGGGCGTGGGGCATAACTACCTGGTGGAGCACTCTGCCGGCAGCGGCAAGAGCAATACGATTGCCTGGCTGGCACATCGGCTCTCCAGCTTGCACAACGAGCGTGATGAACGCCTGTTCGATAGCGTGGTCGTCATCACTGACCGCGTGGTGCTGGACCGCCAACTGCAAAACACAATTTACCAGTTCGATCACCGCCAGGGCGTGGTGCAAAAGATCGACGAGGATTCACGCCAGCTTGCCGAAGCCCTGGAAGCCGGTGTGCCGATCATCATCACAACGCTGCAGAAGTTCCCCTTCGTATCCGGGCAGTTGGCCAAGCTCAGCGAGGAACGCGGAGATGGCAGTAAGAGCCATCTGCCAACCCGCAAGTACGCCGTGATCATCGACGAAGCACACAGCTCGCAATCAGGCGAAACGGCGACGGAACTCAAAGGTGTGCTAGGTGGTGCTGAGCTGCGCCGTAAGGCCCAGGAGATGGCCGAAGAGGAAGGCGAGGTCGAACTCGAGCGCCTGTTCCGCTCGATGGCCAAACGCGGCCAGCAGCCGAACATGAGTTTCTTTGCCTTTACCGCCACGCCCAAACACAAGACCCTGGCGATCTTCGGCCGCAACGGTGAGCCATTCCACCGATACACCATGCGGCAGGCCATCGAGGAAGGCTTCATTGAAGATGTGCTGGAAAGCTACGTCACCTACAAGACCTACTACAAGCTGATCAAGAAGGCCGAGGACGACCCCAACGTCGAACGCAAGAAAGCGGCTAAGGCACTGGCCCGCTTCATGCGTCTGCATCCTCACAACATCGGCCAGAAGACTGAAGTGATGGTCGAGCACTTCCAGCACTTCACGCGCCACAAGATCGGCGGCCATGCCAAAGCGATGGTGGTCACTGGTTCGCGCCTGGAGGCGGTGCGCTATAAGCAGGAGTTTGACCGCTATATCCAGGAGAAGGGCTACCCGATCAAGAGCCTGGTGGCCTTTTCGGGAACTGTCGAAGACGACAAAATCCCCGAGAAAACCTACACGGAAGTGGTGATGAATGACGGGCTCAAGGAAAAGGAATTGCCCGACACCTTCGCCAAACCGGATTTCCGTGTACTGCTGGTGGCCGAGAAGTACCAGACCGGATTCGATCAGCCGCTACTGCACACAATGTATGTGGACAAACGCCTAGCGGGTATTCAGGCGGTACAAACCCTATCCCGCCTGAACCGCACGCACCCGCTGAAAGACGAGACTTTCGTACTGGACTTCGTCAACGACCCTGCCGAGATCCAGGAGGCCTTCCGCCAGTATTACGACGGATCGGTGATGGGGGAGCAAGTCGATCCGGACAAGCTCTACGAGGTCAAATCAGAGCTGGATGCATCAGCCATCTACCTTCAGATAGAGGTGGATGAGTTCTCCAGGGTGTTCTTCGCGCCGAAGCGGCGCCAAAGCCCGGGGGATCACAAGGCAATGAATGCGATATTGGACCAGGCCGCTGCTCGCTTCACCCAGTTGCAGAACTCCGAAGTGGATGAGGCTGAGCTGTGGCGGGGAAAATTGCAGGCCTTCAGGAACCTTTACAGTTTCCTGAGCCAGGTCATTCCCTATCAGGACAGCGACCTCGAAAAGCTGTTTACATACCTGCGCCACCTCGCGCTGAAGCTTCCAAAACGCAAGAGCGGCCCAGGCTACCAGTTCGACGAGGAAGTCGAACTCGATTACTACCGGCTGCAGAAAATCAGCGAAGGCTCTATCAGTCTTAACGAGGGCTACATCAAGCCGCTAGACGGACCGCGAGAGGTTGGCACGGGTATGGTTCGTGAGGAGCACGTGTCCCTATCGCGTCTTGTTGACATCATCAACGAGCGTTTTGGTGGTGAGCTGAATGAGGCCGATCAACTTTTCTTCGATCAGATTGCCGAGGCTGCGCGTCAGAACGAATCGCTGCAAAAAGCAGCGGAGGTCAACTCGCTCGACAAATTCCAGCTCGTGTTTCGGCAAGTTTTGGAATCCTTATTTATTGAGCGCATGGAGCTTAACGAGGAGCTTTTCACCGATTACATGGGCAAGCCTGAGTTGCAGGAGCTTGTATCTAAGTGGCTTGGCCATCAGGTGTATGGACAGCTTTCTGGTTCGGCAAAGAAACCTCTCTGACTAAAAGAAAAGCGCAAAAAAACCAGGGCTGGATGATCTCGCATGATTGTCAGCGCAGTAACACAATTTAAGAGGGGGATTGCATGAGCATCAGAGAGGGTATCCAAAGGGTTGCTAGTGAATATCTGACAGCCAAAACCCAGCCGCTTCGAGATCACCCCCTTGCAGGTTTTATCCGTGACGCCTTCCCTGCCAGCATCGCGCAAGAAATCAATACACAGGATGGCACACGGCAGTTTGTCGTACAAGGAACGAAACTGCCCGGGAACTGGGCTGCTGTTCCGTGGATTGGAATTATGGATCCACGTCTTACAGATGGCATCCAAAGAGGGATCTACGTTGTTTTGGCCTTTGCGGCTGATATGCGCACGGTTTATCTCAACCTGGTCATGGGTGTGCAAGATACGCCACGCAAGACACGTGTGACATGGCTGCAGCAGCTTCAAGCCAGTTTCCCTGCGCCAACTGGATTTGAACCGGGCCCCCTTCCAACCGGTTCACTTGCAGCGCAAGGCATTGGCACACGCTATGAGCAAGCAGTGGTCTATTTCAAAAGATATGACATCAGCTCACTACCGGCGGAGACCGTTCTGGCAGAAGATTTTCGTGCCATTTGTAATCTGCTCTGGCGCATTGGTGATAGCGGTGAATACCGTGTGGCTGATATCCCCGAAGAGGTCGAAAAAATTGCGTTCACGATGCAAGGTCGCGAGTTTCGCTTCTCGGTAAAAGATGTTGAGGTGGCCTTCAAGAAAACGACGGAACAACAATGGAAGACGCAACCCGGGGTCGAGGCTTACCGCCATGTCATTGTTGATGAACAAAGTAAACCCATTAAATCGGTATTCAGAAATCTGCTAGGTGTGCCTAATGACTTTACGTTTACAACCAATGAAGCCGCACGGGTATTTGAGCGTTTAGGTTTTGACGTAATCGACACGCGCATGGCGGGACATGCAAGTGATCTTTGCTTACTTGGGACCTGGGGTGGCGGCATAACCTCGGATGAGGCTGCGAGGGTCCAAGCCGCGATTGCGTCAAAAGGCGGTTGGGCAAGCTGGTGGAGTTTTCCGATACGTGATGAATTCCATGAAGCGTTGCTGCAGCCATTTTATTTCTACGTGAATGCGGGTGGCGGACGTTTTCCATATCGCATGAAGATCGAACAATTCCTTACATCGCATGGAAATGATGGGATAGAAAGCCCGTGGCCAGAGATTACTGACGCTGCAGCGGTGGGGAAAACGCGAATAGGCACCAAAAACTCAGAGGTCTTTAAAACCTGGCTGTATGTAACGAAATTCGAACAGCTACAGACGCCTCTATCCTTAGACGACTTTGATCCTGCTCCGGGTGTTAAACGTAACGCGCTCTTAAACCAGAGCGCGTTTGGTTACGCACATCTTTCGGGCACCACACAACGAACGGGTACGCGTGTACCAATGGAGCAATCGGGTAAACAGGTCCCTAAGAATTTGATTCTTTATGGTCCGCCGGGTACTGGCAAGACTTATTGGTTACAAGAACAATTCGCGCAATATACGGATGCACCAAGCGAGGTGGACTATGACACCTGGCTGCAGGAACTTCTTTCCAACTATGGTTGGCGGCCAGTCATTGCAGCAACGCTCGCGGCGCTGAATCACCCCGCCCGTGTGCCCGAAATACGTGATCACCATTGGGTGCAGGCCAAAACAAAGCAGCGTGGCCGAACATCGGCAGCGGTGCATGCCACGCTATGGGGCTACTTGCAGGAACATACACCAGAGACTGTGGAGACGGTAAAGGTCAGCATTCGCCGGCCTCCCTATATTTTTTCAAAACGCGATAGTGGCGAATGGGAGTTGCTATCGGATTGGCAGGAACAGGATGAGGAATCCACCGAGCTTGTCCGTTTGCTGCAGGAAGGGCCTGGCGGTGCAAAGGAGCCTATTCGTCGATACCGCGTGGTGACATTCCACCCCTCATTTAGCTACGAGGACTTCATTCGCGGAATTCGCCCCGTCATAACGGCCGAGGATGGTACGACGCAGTTCCGCGTGGTTGATGGCGTCTTCAAGCAAATCTGCGATGAAGCACGGGCAAATCCGTCCAAACGCTATGCACTTTTTATTGACGAAATTAACCGCGCCAATATTGCCAAGGTATTCGGCGAACTCATTACCCTCATCGAGACTGACAAGCGGGTGGTCTTCGATGACGAAGGTCGGGTGACACAAGGCATGGTGGTGCAGTTACCAGGTGGAGATGGAGCGGACGTGGCTGAGCCACCTTTTGGGGTGCCGGCCAACTTGGATATTTACGGAACGATGAATACGGCAGATCGATCGATCGCACTGTTGGATGTAGCGCTGCGACGTCGCTTTGAGTTTCAGGAGATGGAGCCTGATTATGCGGTGATCAATCGCCACATTGGCGCGGTGCACTTAGGCAGTCTCCTTAAGCGGATTAACGACCGGCTGGAGTACCTGCTGGACCGTGACCACCGTATTGGGCATGCCTATCTGATGGCAGCGACCTCGCTTGACGACTTGCGCCGGATTTTTCGGGTGCAGATCATCCCGTTGATGCAGGAGTATTTTTTCGATGATCTGTCACGGGTAGCGATGGTTCTTGCAACAGGACAATCGGCACCACCACTCATCGGGCGCGAGCTGTTGCGCTATAGCAATCTATTCTCGGGTGAGCCTACACAAGGGACGCTAGTAGAGCGTGCGAAGTATGTCGTCACGCGAGATGAAAGCTGGTCTGAAGATAGTTTCAGTGGGATCTATTCTTCAGCCGTGGCGAGCGTAGAGATGGACGAAGTGGTTTAACCCGGTGAAGCCGGCAATATATTCTCCTTACCTGACTGCGTTTGAGCATAGGCCGATTCCTATCGGCGAACACGGCGCTGGTTTAGGACTATCTAACAGCGAAGCGGACTACCTCTCGTTTCTTAGCGAACTCCGGCCGGGCTTCTGCGAGCGTGGCTATCGTTCTGTAAGGCTTGCCCAGTATTGCGGCGTTGTGAGCCTCGGTGAGCGGATGCTGGAGATTCTGCCAAAGGTTTCTGATATTGAGCCGGCGGAGGAATGCCGTGGGGTGCTTTTACGCTTGCTGCGAGAGGCCGAAGAATTCCCTCTGTTCAAGCATCTTTCGGTGGGACAGCACTTGCGGCGTGCGCCGCTGCTTGAAGTGTTTATTGCGGCCTTCTTTGATGCGGTGGCGGAGATCGTTCGTGGTGGCCTATTACGCCAGTATCAGGAACATGAGGAGGACCTCCAGGTTGTACGTGGTTGTATTGTTGCCAGTCGCCAATTTGCAATCCACTCCAACCGGCCGGATCGAATTGCATGCCGATTTGACGATCTAACAGCCAGCAATATTTGGAATCAGCTTATCAAGACGGGGTTGCAGGCGGTTAGGCCGTGGGTACGCAGCGTGGAGCTAAATCGACGATGGATTGAGTTGATGGCGGTTTTTGATGAGGTGGACGATACCCAGGTCAAAGTAAGGGAGCTGAAACGCCTGGTATTCAATCGGCATGCAATGCGTTATCGGGTTGTGTCTGATTGGGTGCGCTGGATTCTTTCGCTTCAATCACCTGACCTGCGCGCCGGCCAGAATGACGCGCCAGGCTTGTTGTTCGACATGAATCTTCTGTTTCAGTCTGCTATCGCTTCGGTTCTGCGCCGGCGTGCGGGTGCTATCCATAATTTACAAGTGCGCTCGCAGGATTCTGGGAGTTACTTGGCGTCGGTTGCCGGATCGCATACCCATCGCGCATTTGCGTTAAGGCCGGACTTGGTGATGTACAAGAGTGGTCAGGTTGCCGCAATTGGAGATACCAAATGGAAGCGTGTGGAAGTAAGCAAGACGGGATATTTAAAGCCGACACCTGCGGACATTTATCAGATGCATGCATATGCCACTAAATACCAATGCGGAGATTTGGCCTTGATCTACCCATGGCACGAGGGGCTGAGTGGATCGAAAGTGACAACGTTTGAATTGCCCCCTATCGGTGAAATTCGGCCACGCGTGGATATTTTATGTGTGGATGTGCATTCTGACTCATTGGACTTGCGCAGCTGTGGCGGATCACGTGCTGGGTTTGCTGCGCTGTTTACATAGCTTGTTGAGCGCAGCAGGTAGCCCTCAGGTTTTTCCCTGATCGAGTAACCCGATCAAAGCTAAATACATGTTCGTCTGAGCTTTCTTGGCAGCGCCCTACAAGTCGTCCACAGAATTCGCGCCCACCACTTTCCACCTGCACCCTGGCCCCACAGATAGGACAAGTAGCGGCATATCGCACCAGACCTAGCCGGCTGGCGGCGCCCCGGGTGGTGTCGATTCTTGTGAGTTCGAGCTGGACGCCGTATTCGCGGAAGTTAAGCAGGATGTCCGGCGCCATGATGATGCGTTTATCCCCCAGCCGAGCGACACCCATAACCATTTTCCAAGCAAAGAAGCCGACGACGGCGGCACTTGCTACCAAAACCAGAATGCGGTTAGGTGAGATGACTTGCTGGTGGGCCAAGGTTAACCATACGACGAGAAACACTACGAGCGCGGTGAACAAGGCTAGGATAGCCGGAGCCAGAAAAAGAGCCCTTCTCCAACCAGCCAAGTGAAATTCCTTGGCAAAGAACCAATTAACCCACCAGGCGGCTTTAGGCGTGGTCTCACGGATATAGTGAATGTGCGCGTCCGGCGTAGCAAATGTCGTGCTCGGTAGGCTAACCAATGGCCGTGCTTCAATGGTGTAAAGGGAGGTGCGGCCCGAACCACCCTTACCATCCCCTTTTTTCTCAGGCCAAGGATAGAAGGACAGACCTTGGTTCACGGCAAAGTCTTGTAATCCGCTCAATCGCTCATCTCGTTTTTTCTGCCATCCATTCCAGGCTTCGCTGACCCAGCGAGTTGCCTTGTCGATATCTGTGTCGGATTGCGCAGCCAGATAGATGGCTTTGGTCCCGATTTCCTTTTGGCGATTCTTACCAAGTCCATCCAGCGTCTCCGAAGCCAGGGCTGCCAGAAATCGAAACACCTTGCTGCCGTCATCATGGGCTGATACGTACTCGCGCAGGCAGTAGGCAACCGCCTGAGTGCCCGAAATGTCCTCGTACTCAAGTGACACCGTTTTTCCTTTTACTTCAATTGATTGAGCAACCGTCGAGGTGGGTTCGAAGAGGGTTTCGGACTGTTTTTCGAGCATGCGATGGCCCAGATTGAACTCTGTGTTTTATTAAAACGGAGTTTTGATCATGCCATATGAAACAGAAACAATGACTTTTGCGTTGGCGACAGATGGCCGCGTGGTGCATATCGACGAAGTGACCAATGGTCTGGCTTGCGAGTGTATCTGCCTGAAGTGCGGGGGAAAGCTGGTAGGACGGCAAGGCAAGGTGCGCCAGCATCATTTTTCCCATCACCTGGCGACCGAAGGAGTGGGATGTACAGAAACAGCCCTCCACAAGGCAGCCAAAGCAATTATTCAATTGGAAAAACGCTTGGCCTTGCCTCATCAGCTTGAAGGTATGGGTTTAAAGCTTGGTTCTGAGGCTTGCTTTGATTCAGTGTCCTTGGAACATCGACTTGGAAGTAGTGCGACGGGCACGGAAATCGTTGCCGACGCCTACGGTCAGGGGCCAATAAGTATGGTTATAGAAATTGCCGTGCACCATCGGGTTCCACAGGACAAGGCTGACAAGATTCGAAACCTTGGCCTACCTGCGATGGAAATCGATCTAGCCAACGCGGCTTCTTCGATATGGGACTGGGAGGCTCTGCGCCATGCAGTATTAGCTGATACACAACGCCGACACTGGATCAACTTGCCTGCCCCGGAACCCGCCACTGAGCCACAATTCTGTATCGCCCCAACGCCACCGATTTGGGAATTCAACATTCATGGCACCCTAGTACGTGCGCGCAAATTACCGACTAATGTTGCTATCTGGCATCCGTTTGACCCTGCGGTTCGCGAAATTGTGGAGAACGCCTGCCGCAAACGTGGCTGGTGGAACAAAAAGTATCGCAATTGGGTCGTGTTCGACCATTTCTGGCCGGAGGTTTTTGCCACGCTTCAGGCTGTCGACCAGCGAAGATATTAATCACGATGTGTTTAGATGACAAAGTCAGCTGCTGGCTGGCAGCCTGGGGCCGATGGACCCCATAAATGGCTCCGGCTAGTCCTCCCAGCTTGATGGATAGATTGGGAATGGATCGTCCGTGCTTGAAGAGGTCGTCCATGTGTCGTTGTGATGGAAATCGAAGCCATACGGGTTCCCTTCTACATCCACCCCACCACACATCGGTAGGCCGCTCGCTGGATTTATGTCGCCGCAGCAACTTTGATGTGCGTCCGTCATTGTTTCCGAGCTGCTGTCTTCGTCGCTATGCGATCCCCAACCCAGCCAGTCAATGAAATCGTGAATAAAAGGAAAAGTCATATCTCTTTGCTCCAAAAGTTGCGTATTTAGTAACCTGGACGAAGGACTAGGATTTAATCCTCGCCCGGCAGCATGATTGAAATTACGGGCTCGCCAGCATCACCCGGGCCAATCTGCATTTGCAGGTGCGCCTGCTTTGGCCGTGCGGTCTTGCCATCCCTCGGCACCCGATATATTTCGAATGTCACCCTGTCTCCCCTACCCCGCTTCGCGGCCAGCGATGCAAGCCATAAAACGTCCCACTGCCTGCCGGCAGGATCTTGTATCGCGCTCGTCTGGCGTCTGCTATCGACCTCTGTCCAGGCCACGCAGTCATCCCAGGCCGACCGGGTTAAGGCTACTGGAACCCTAAAACCTGCTTCCCTTGCCATCTCACTTACATCAACCAATACGCCATCAGCGAGCGCCTGGCTTCGTGTGTAAATGTGAATTGGGCTGTCCCAACCTGCACTTTGGTGGGCCTCGGGGGGCTCGGGAGGAACGCCCGTTCTGTTCGTGGTGTCGTCGTTTTGCATCGTCATGGTATTTCCTCTTCTCGGTTGAATCTGCGCGTTGGAGCCGCCTCACAAACGGTCGGAGAGACGCGATACCGACTGGTGCGCCTATCGGGAAAAGGCGATTGCAAGGCGACGTGCCAAGGCCATGGCTGGCACCCAAAGCCTTGCCCAAGCCGCCGATGGGCGAGCGGATGACGACTCTGGGCGGCTGCATACGTGCAGTGCGAGAAGGGGGTAGACGACAAAACGTAAAACCCGCCATGGCCGTCTCATGGCGGGTTGTACTGCGCACGGTCTGTGACCACAGTCCGTGCCAAGCTGTTTAGCAAGCCGCAGGCGCGCAGTCGCGGTGAGTTTTCACGGCGACGTAGGGGAGCCACGCCATCAGCGCCGGTACGCCGAAGGTGGGCCAGGCGCAGTGCGCGTGGGGCCATGGCCTTTCGGCCAGCAGCCCGGCACAGCGCTCCCAGGGGGACGCAAGCCGTTGGGGGGAGCCGCTGTCAGAATCGGATGGCCCAGCCCGATTCAGTCCACGCCCACGTGGATGGTGACATGCGGGGGGCTTGTCCCGCGCCCGAGCAGTAGGCGCGGGAAACCCGACCGAGCACAAACAACGTGCAGGGCCACAGCCGGCGCTGCGTCCAGCGGCACCGGGTGGTCGGGTTTCCCGCGCGTTGGGACATGCTCTTTAATGGACCAAGGCTCAAGGGCGCCCGGTTTTTATTTCAGACACGCGATGGCGTACAGACGGCGTGAGTGCGCGGGTTTTGTCCAAAAACCATACGCAAACGTTGTCCAAATTTTGCTTGTTCCTGTGTCGCCCCCCGTGTACGCCCCGGGGCGTATACGGGAGTGTTCACACCTGAAGTCGCTATACCTGTTATCGATTAAGGAGACAACAAGATGTTGAAACGAGACGGCCGCGAGCTGGCAAGGCGCAATGATGAGCGGACACTCAAGGCGATCCACAAGTTTTCATGGCTCAGAACGAGATGCGTGGCGGCTCTCTTGTTTATGCCAAGATTAAAAGCTACGGACAACTTCAAACTGGTCGTAATCGCTGTGCCAGCGACCGCACGCCGAATGGCGCAACGAACATTAGCAAGGCTGCGGGAGCAGCGGAAAGTGATCTGGATTAAAGCACCAGATGGCAGCCGTATATATGGCTTATCGGAATCAGGGGCCCGCCAGTTGGTGGACCTAGGCATTCCAGCAAAGTCTGGGAAAGACAGCATCAGACGGGTTTCATTGTCGTACTTTCACCATCGTCGACTGGCGAACGAAGTTGCCATCTGTGCTTTATTGCAGGGATTCCGGGCGAGTTCGGAGCACGAAATCGCTGTAGGTGAATGGCTGGGTGGACAGAAAGGTGTGCATGGCAAAAAACCGGACTCTGTAGTGCGTACCGGCCAGACCGTAGTCTTTTGCGAAGTGGATCGTAGCCGGCGTAATTTTCGCGACCACGAAAAACTAGTTACTTGGCTCAAAACGATGTGGCCTCCCGATCGCGGAGCAGACGAGCCAGCAGAACTACCTGGCGGCCACAAATTGCACAAGGTGCTCTTCCTGGCGAACGCTGCTTTTATCGAACGCCTAATCAGGGATATGCGCGAAGCAGGTTGGACAGAAAAAATGATCGCCAACCGTATTCAGGCTACAAAATCGCTATACGTAACAGAGGACAAATTTCTAGTGTACTAGGGGAAATTCAGGGGGGTGGCTGTCCCTGTCTTAACGATCCTCGATGCTCAAGCACTGAGATTCAGACCGGGCGCCACCTTGCCCGGCAACCCCGGACCGACTGCTGTCGGTTCAGCCTCCGGGGTTCCCCCCCACCCTCACACAAAAAAACCCTGCCCCAAATCCCCACAATTCCCCAAAGCGGAACGAATTCCGAAATGAGGCTTGTATGGCCTGCAATCGTCACAAGCCATTCTGAGCAAGGCCATTCCCAACCCAAAAGAACGGCGGCTGCTCAGTTGGCCATGTTGAGGGATTTTTGGGTAGGGCCGGCGCGGCGCGCCGGTAAATGTTCTAAACGAACAAAATAGTGCAGGGATAGTTTTGGCCGTTCCAGGATGCACCGTGGTGTGCCAGATTTATGGAATGTCTGGAACAGTGGAAAGCCAGTCTAATGGCTGGTTTACATTGAATGTACCGGGTGTACCAAGGAATAAGAAGAAGTATGTTTAATACTCAAGGGATAGGATTACAGAAAGAAGTTGTAGAAAGTACCTGGCACACTTGGCACACTAGAAGGAAACGCATATGAGATCGGGTCGGATACTGTGCCAAGAGGAAAGTGACCACCAGATTCAGCCTGGCGCTGACCCTAAAGTGGCAATCCTAAGACACATGATTTAGTGGCGGCACAAGGGACTTGGGCCAAACACGATCGCCCTCGACTTGCGGTCCCGATACAGCCCCATGTCCCTGTACCTGCCGATTTTCCCCAGCCGCTTGCTGATCGCCACTTCATCGAGCTGACAGTACTGCGCCAAATTCGACTCTTGGCGGAAGTACTTGGGCACCGCAAGCTTGCCCGCCGCTTCGCTGATATGCCAGCATGCCCGCACGCTGTCTGAATCAGGGCTGGTTTCCAGCCAAAGACACGGCACCCACAATGCCCCGCCATGCAAGAACACAGCGACATCAACCGCGAATCGGCCTGACGTATCCAGCCCATAGTCCAGCATCGCCATCAGGGCACAAATAGCATCGTCCGTTTCAAAATAGGCGATCCTGCAAACCGTTCCGTCGGTGCAGTACGAACCGTTATCCCAGGCTGCCCGAAAGCCCAGCACGCCACCGGGACATTTCTTCTCCAGAACTTTATTTTCAAACACCAGGCTCACACCCTCTAGCAGAACTGCCATATCTTCTTTCTCCTTAGTGTCGGTTGATACGCTTGGTACGGTGGCCCACTGTCAAGACCAGTCCCTCCTCATCCACCACGGCATAGGCATCCAGTTGCCCCTCGATCCTTTTAAGCTGCCCCGGCCCAAACCGGTCATGCAGACGCTGGCGAGACTGCTTGTCGAAATACCGTATGGTCGCGCCACGGTGGTCGTGCTTCTCCGCTCCACAGACAAGAAGAATCTCCACCGTCTCGGCCTTGATTCCGCGTTGTTGCATCCGGGTTACGGCATGCCGGGTCAAGTTTTCCATCGTCATCCCCCTATTCCATTGGCAGAGGAGTGAAGTCTAATTGCGGTAGTGGCCCACCAAATGAGCTACTCGAATGGCCACGAGTAATTGGATACCTGCGCAATAAGAAATAAACCGATTAGTAGCCCACGCTATGAGCTACCGCAGATGCTATCGTTCTGCCGTCCAGTCCGGGTCGTCTTTGCGACCCGACGAGGGGGAGAAACAACAACAATGCAAAAAATCGCCGGACAGATTCTCTATTCCGCCACGGACCTGACGCATTTCGCTGATTGCGAGCATCTCACCTGGCTGGATCGGCTGAACCTCGATGCGCCAATGGAAAAGGCCGAGGGCGACGATCAGGCCAAACTGATTCAAGGCTTGGGCTACGCGCACGAAGAGGCGTTCCTGGCCAAACTGGAAGGGTGTCATTCAAATGTGGTCAGCATAAGCACCAAAGGCAGCTTGCAAGAACGCGTTGCAAATACTCAGGCAGCTATTGCGACGGGAGCCGAGGTGATCTACCAGGCAACCCTGGCGCGCGGCAATCTCATTGGCCATGCCGATTTTCTGATACGCGTTGGGGATGCCGACAAGGATGGCCGTCACCAGTACGAGGTGGTCGATACCAAGCTGGCTCGCACGTCCAGGGCCAAGTTTATTCTCCAGCTCAGTTTCTATTCTGACCTGTTGAGCGACTTGACTGGTGAGCTTCCACGTCACATTCATGTGGAACTGGGTAACGGCAAGCGCGAAACTTTTCGGCTTGCCGACTATTTCCATTATTACCGGCACCTGCTGGGGAGAATGCTCGCCTTCACGGAAGCCTACGGCAAGGCGGAAGCCCCCTACCCCGCGCCATGCGATTTCTGTTCGCTCTGCAGCTGGCGTGAACGGTGCGTGGCCAGACGGGAAGCGGACGATCATCTTTCTGCTGTGGCAAACATCACCCGCCAGCAAATCTCGCGTCTGGAAGCGGGCGGCATCCGGAAGGTCGCCCAACTGGCAAGCCTGGCCGCAGATGCGGCAATCCCTAAACTGGCAGACGCAATGCTCTCCAAGCTCAGGGAGCAAGCCGCCCTGCAGGTTGAAGAACGCGAAACTGGGCAGCAGCGCGCCGTGGTGCTGCCCGTTGTGGAGGACGAAATCCGTGGCTTTGCCCGTCTTCCAGAACCGAATGCGGGTGACCTATTCTTCGACATGGAAGGCGACCCCATGGAAGTCGGTGGCCTGGAATACCTGTTCGGCGTCTATTACTTCGACGAGGGTAAGGCGCAATTCAAGTGCTTCTGGGCGCACAGCCGCGAAGCAGAGCGCCAAGCCTTCATCGACTTCATGGACATCGTTTCCGAGCGGCGTGCGCGTTATCCCGGCATGCACATCTATCACTATGCGCATTACGAGAATACGGCCCTCAAACGCCTGATGTCAGTCCATGGCGTGCGTGAATCCGAGTTTGACCAGTTGCTGCGTGAGGGCAGGCTGGTCGATCTTTATAAGGTCGTGCGCGAGGGGCTGCGGATATCCAAACCCAGCTACTCAATCAAGGCTGTCGAATCCTTCTATGCGGAAAAGCGAGCAGGGGAAGTCAAGAAGGCCACCGACAGTATCGTGGTCTATGAACGCTGGCGCGAGCTGGGCGATCCGGCGCTACTCGAATCCATCCGCCAGTACAACGAAGACGACTGCCGCTCGACCTGGCAGTTGCGCGAGTGGCTTCTGACCCTGCGTCCGGCAGGGCTGCCCTGGTTCTCGGCCACACTGGCCGAAGAGGCCGCGAGCAAGAAACCGGCGCGGCAGAAGTCCGACAAGACCATCGCACACGAGGAAAAGCTTGCCCAATTCTACCGGCGGCTCATCACGCACCCGGAAAACCTCGCGCTCGCTCCGGAACTTGCCGAGCTGATCTATCAAGTCCTGGACTTTCATCGGCGCGCGGACAAGCCTGCCTGGTGGGCACTGTTTGACCGACAGGGCACCGACCTGGAAGACCTGCTCGACAATGCAGAAGTTGTTGCCGGACTGCACAGCCCGGCTGCAAGCGGAGAGGCCGGACAGGAAAACGGGGTCCGGTATCGCTTTCCCGAGCAGGATTTCAAGGTCAAGGCTGGGGACCAAGCCAAACGCTTGGATACGCTCAAGGGAGTGACCATCCTGGCCATCGACGAGGACGAACAGACAATCGACATCAAATTCAGCCCAAGAGACGAGGCTGATGTACCGACCAGCTTGTCTATTTCAATTGGTGCGCCATTCGACAGCGGCTCGATTCGTCGAGCCTTGTTTGTGTTTGCCGAGTCGGTGGCTGGCGGAAAAAGCGACTACAAGTCGCTGCTCGATTACCTGTCGCGCCGCATTCCCGATATCGACGGCATCCGCCCGGGCGATGCGATCATTCCTGCCGGGGACAACTCGTTGCCGCAGATTGTCCAGGCAGTCGAGCGACTGAACGATTCCTACCTGTTCATCCAGGGACCGCCGGGCAGCGGCAAGACCTATACCGGCTCACACCTGATCGCCACACTGCTTCAGGCAGGCAAACGCGTGGCAGTCTCGTCCAATAGCCACAAGGCCATCAACAACCTGCTGGAGGCGGTGGACAAGCGGATGAAGGACGCGGGTTGCAGCTACGACGGCATGAAGAAAAGCTCTAAACCGGAGCAGTGGATCGAGAGCGACTTTATCGAGAACGTGGGTGATGCCGAGGCAATCATCGAAAACCGTCCGCAACTGGTGGCCGGAACTGTTTATCTGCTGTGCGATCCAGAATTGCGGAGCGGCTTCGATTATCTGTTCATCGACGAGGCCGGCCAGGTTTCGCTCGCCAACCTGATTGCCATGGGCATGTGCGCCAGGAACCTGATCTTGCTCGGCGACCAGATGCAGCTCGGCCAACCCATCCAGGGTGACCATCCGGGCCGCAGCGGCGAGTCGGCATTGGATTATCTGCTTGACGGCGAGGCGACCATTGCGCCGGAGCGCGGCGTCTTTCTGGAGAAGACCTACCGGATGCATCCGGATGTGTGCCGATTTATCTCGGACGCAATCTACGACTCCCGGCTCCATTCCGACCCCTCGACGTTCGGCCAGTGCCTGGTGCTGGATGCCCGCGCCCACCTAGCGTTGAAGGCAACCGGGATTCGCTATGTCCCGGTTGAGCACGACGGATGCTCGCAGCGCAGCGAAGAGGAAGCCAATGTGGTCAAGGAGCTGGTCGATAACCTGCTGACGCAGCATTACCGGAACAAGGATGGCGAGATCAAGCCGATTATGCTGGGCGACATTCTCGTCGTCGCGCCTTACAACATGCAGGTCAATCTGCTGAAGCGCAGCTTGCCCGATGGCGCGCGAGTGGGGACGGTGGACAAATTTCAGGGGCAGGAGGCGGAGGTGGTGATTGTGTCGATGGCCACTTCAAGTCAGGAATACTTGCCGAGGAATATCGAGTTCTTGTTTAGCAAGAATCGGCTAAATGTGGCGATATCCAGGGCGAGGGGCTTGTCTTTGGTGGTCGCGAGCCCACGGCTTCCATTCGTTAGATGTAATACGCCCCAGCAGGTCGCGCTAGTGAATAGCATTTGCTGGATAAGTAGCGGCGATGAAAAAAGCGATTTTGTAGCGCCATCGAACAACATTTTCTGAATTTATAAAAGGGTTAGCCGTATGAATGCAATCAAACCAGCGTGGGAAATGGCCGTCCATCGTTTAGAACAACTTCTTTCCCAAGGTGTGTTGTCGCGGTCGATTGATGAAACGAGTTCTGTCAAGTTCTTTGAATCTCCATTCGGTCAAATCGCTATCGAGACTCCTCGACACACCCGCCCAAAGAAAGGGGCCAAGTTTTGGCTTGGCTTCAAGCCAGCTCTTTCGACAAATGTCGAGGTGGAGTTCAAAGATGTTGGCGAAGGCAGAATTAACAAGCTCAATACCACGCCTGGTTCGCGCCTTGGTGTACGTTTCCCCGTATGGACAATACTAATTGGGGACAAAGAGGAAGATCGACAGGCGCTGATTGAAGAAGTTGTTGCGGCAATTGTGGGAGCAGCCAACAAGAGCTTGGATCGTTCCAACGGGAGTCAGAACGACGGCCGCGCCACAGTTACTTCGGGCACGATGGAGGAACTACGTGAGCCGGAGGTGGAAGACAACCAAGAAGCTGACATTGGTTCGGACATTGACGCCCTCATCGGCGACAAGACGCTGGACGAGACCACCAGAAAACAACTTATCGACGCACGAGTTGGGCAAGGACGCTTCCGCAAGGACGTGATCGCCGTGTGGGGAAACAGGGAACAATGTGCTGTC
The DNA here is from genome assembly GCA_018831045.1 of Gammaproteobacteria bacterium. Lineage (GTDB taxonomy): Bacteria > Pseudomonadota > Gammaproteobacteria > Burkholderiales > Thiobacillaceae > Thiobacillus. Next base: position 114,585 of record JAHJRA010000036.1, read on the forward strand.
ACAGGAATATCAGTCAGAGACGTGCTTGTGGCATCGCATATCAGACCTTGGAAATCCTGCGCGACGCACGATGAGCGATTGGCTGGGACAAATGGAATACTCTTGGCGGCTCACTTGGATAAGCTGTTCGACCGCTTCCTGATCAGTTTCGATGAAACCGGCACGATCGTGATTAGCCAGAGGCTCACCACGCAGCATAGGGATGAGCTGAAGACGGCTGGCATAGACATGAAAATGAAGCTGGACCTTTCCCGGCTTGATACGGCGAACGATGCCGATATCAAGAAGATGTTGAGGGAGCATCACGCCGAGTTGTCGCGCCGCGATTTGCAGGCGGGCTGAGGACACACTCCATGTCCCAAGCCACCCGCCTGCGCGAAATCATCGCGATTCTCGAAAACAGCCATCTGCCGGTACCCCGGAAGAGGCTGCTGGAGGAGCTTGGGGTCTCTCTTTCCACCTTCAAGCGCGACCTCGATGTCCTGCGGGATCAGATGCAGGCGCCGATTGCCTGGGTGCCCGGCGAGAATGGCAGGGAGCGCGGCTACACGCTCCAGGACAAGGGGTGGAGCAGCGGCAAGCTCGGCCTACCGCGCGCCTGGTTTTCCGCTTCGGAGATTTACGCGCTGTTGATGATTCAGGAACTCGCCAGCCATATGGGGCCGGGGCTGCTGACGGAACACCTGCAACCGCTCATTACCCGGATCACCATGATGCTCAGTGCGGCGAACGACGCGCCTGACGATGTCCGCGCCCATGTGCGGATACTGACTTCCGCCAGCAAGCGCCGTGCAAGCCCCCATTTCGAGACCGTGGCCCGGGGCGCGGTCAAGAAACAGCGTCTGCAAATTCTGTATTTCACCCGCAGCCGCAACGAACGGTCGGCGCGGATGGTCTCGCCCCAGACGCTCATCCATTACAAGGAGAACTGGTATTTGATCGCCTGGTGCCACAAGGTTGCCGGCCTGCGAATGTTTGCGCTGGATGCGATAGAAGAGGCCACGCTGCTGCAGGAGGCGGCGAAAGCCGTCTCCAAAAAGCAGATAGAGGAGCTGATCGGCCGCGACTTCGGTCTCTATTCGGGCAAGGATCGCCAGTGGGCCAAGCTCTTGTTCTCGCCGAGACAGGCGCCCTGGGTTCAGGCTGAAACCTGGCATCCCGAGCAAACATCCGAAACCACCGATGACGGCGGCTATCTGCTCGCCGTCCCCTACAGCGATCCGCGCGAACTGATCCTGGAGATTCTTCGCTACGGTCCGGAAGTGCGCGTTGTCGAACCGCACGAACTCAGGCGCGAAGTCGCTAGCCGGCTACGTGCCGCTGCCGCGCTGTACCCGCCGGAAGATTCCATTTAGTCGCTCATTCTGTGAGCCAGTGGGTGGATGACAATACCGTCTTCCGCTGCATTGTCTTGTCTGCCGCAGGCACGGGCAGAACGGCGGTGCATCGCCTGTGTGGCCACATCAACCTGAAGGGGAACGCATGACCAGAAAAATCATCATCGCCGCCAGCGAATCCGTTGTCTGCACCAAGTGCAACCACCAGTTTTCGCTTGACCAAGGCATCAGCCGCCAGACCATCGAGCGCTACGAGAGCGAATTCGAGCAAAGCTTTGCTGCGCAGAAAAAGGAGATGGAAGAGGCGCTGGCGGTGGAGGCAGAGCGCAAGGCCAGCAAGCAGTTCAGCGATCAGTTGAACAAGCTGCAGGAAGACTTGGCCGCAACCCGCAAAGCCGAGCAGGAGGCGCGCGCCATGATTGCGCAAGCCAAAGCCGACGCTACGGCGCGTGCCCAGACGGAATTCGCTGAGGAGAAGGCGGCACTGGCCGAGGAATTGGCGGCCAAGGATAAAAGCCTCAGGGCGTTCCGCGAACAGGAGTTGGCCTTGCGCAGGCAGAAGGTGCAACTGGAGGAACAGCAGGCCAATTTGCAGGTTGAAATGGAGCGCAGGCTGGACGAGGAACGCAACCGCCTTATCGCCCAAATCAGCCAGCGGGAAGCAGAGCGTTTCACCCTGATGGAGGCTGAATACCGCAAGAAAATCGATGACGCCCAGAAGGCCAACGAAGACCTGCGCCGCAAACTGGAGCAGGGTTCTCAGCAGTTACAAGGCGAAGTGCTGGAACTGGAGCTGGAGCACATCCTTGGCAGCGCCTTCTTCCATGACCTGATTGAGGAGGTGAAAAAGGGCCAGCGCGGCGCGGACATTGTGCAGACTGTGCGTACGCCTACGGGCCAGGCCTGCGGCAAGATTATTTGGGAGGCGAAGCGTGCCGAGAACTGGTCGGACAAATGGTTGCAGAAACTGAAGGACGATCAACTGTCAGCCAATGCCGATATCGCTGTTCTGGTGACAACGGTCATGCCAAAAGGGGTTACGGAAAGCTTCACCCGCATCGGTGATGTATGGGTCGTTTCACCCCAGGTCATGCGTCCAGTAGCCGAGACACTGCGCGTCATTCTGCTTGAGGCGCAGCGGCTCAAACTGATCAACACGGGGCGCAACGAGAAGATGGAGCAGCTCTACAACTACCTGTCCAGCGGGCAGTTTGCGCAGAAGGTGCGCACCATGCTGGAAGGATTCGAATCAATGCGCAGCGACCTGGAGGCTGAGAAACGCGCGATGCAGAAGATCTGGGCCAAGCGTCAGACCCAGATCGTGCGGGTCACCGGAAGCATGGTCACGGTGGTGGGCGAACTGCAAGCCATTGCCCAGGATCAGTTACCGCAGCTTGATTCGATTGAGCAGCTTGAGGCTTTGACGGTCGATGAAGTGGACGCGGAGTGCCAAGTATGAAAATTGCCTCCGGCCTCATCATCCGCCCCGAGCCGAACTGTCAGATCAGGTCTGAACTTCTACACATCAATCATGGTATTCAGATGCACGTTGCAGCAACGCACATGAGCACCAGAAATACGCATTCGCCCTTCCAATAAGCGCCCTGACCCCACGACATCGCCCAACCGCTTCCAAAATTTTGTGCTGGCCACCGGCGAGAGCCCATTCCTACGGCACCAGTCCGCGTAGTGTGCATAGGCACGGGTTTTCGGGATATCCGCCTCCAGACTCAGTCCGCAATCGTTGTACTCGAACCAGGACAGCACAGAGTTTGTTTCCACCTTGGCCTGATGCAGCACTTGTTGCATGGCTCTGGGCACTTCGAGCGCAAACATTTGCCGTTCAAGCAGGCGCAGTAGGCCGTCAATGGCCCAATTCAGAACGCCAGCCAGCTCCTTTTCAATGATGCGCTCGTCAAGCAACGGGATTCGTTCTCCTTCGGGGATGGTTACGGTGAACGGCACAATATCCCAGCGCCTCCAAAATCCTTCAGACTGGTCCTTGATGGCTGGAATATGGTTTGCCAAAACCAACCATTTACCCTGGATTTTGGTGCTTACCGGGTCCCGATATTTTCGCTCAATCTGAACGGTTTCACCGCTAACCATGGACTTGAGACTTTGCTCGTTGATGCCCCGCTGAGGCGCTTCGTCACAATATATTAGCGACGCTCCCAATAAACCGGACAACCCAAAACCATCCAAATTATCGAGCCGCACAGCCGCCGTGCGGGAATGCAGAGCTTGAAGGATGTTGGCCAAGACCCCTTTGCCATTAGCGCCGCTGCCAATCCACAACGCAGCGCGCTGAAATCTGCAATCGTGTAATAAGCTATATCCGATGAATTCTTGTACCCGGCGCAGCACCTCTTCGTCAGGGAGGATGCGTGTAAGGAATTTTTTGAATAGAACAGGCTCAGGTGCGTCGGGGGTGTACTCGCACCGGATGATGTGCTGTACACCCAGGGCCTTGTCATGCGGCTTTAGGATGGCATGGCCATTTTCGAGGTGCAAATACCCGTTAAGTACAGGCAGGATAAACTCGTTGGCACTGACTTCCGCCATGGGGCGAACCCAGCGCACAGCCGCAGAATATGCCTTGCCCGCGTTGGCATCACTAATATGCGAATGTTCGGCCCCCGTTCTTGTGGCTAGCCAAGAATAAGCATGGGTCTTGCCCTCACTTTCCTCCCAAGGCACCCAGTGGGTACCAGTCCAACGCCATAAAATGGTCCCATTCGTAGAGTAATTTCCGGTGGACTTCAGATGCTCGGCATACGCATGGGGCGCAAAAGGGGGGGTGCGACTCATGCTGCGCCTCCCTTCCGGCGAGCAATTTGCACTGCTTTGGTAGGACGCCCCGGCGACTTAGCCAGTTTGTTGACTGGCAGCGGCTGTTCGCGCTGGGCATCCAGCCATGCCTGGACCCCATCTTCTGGGAAACGGATAAGTCGGCCGATGCGCACACAGGGTGGAAGTGACGCACCTTCACAATGACGGTTGTAGATGGTTTGGGTAGCCATACCCAGCAGTTCTGCCAGCTCGGCAGGTGTAAGTTGCTTGTTCATCCAAGCTCCTTTGTTGTTGATCGAGCTGGGTATAGCTACTTGGCTTACTTTTAGTACGAAAATACTACTCCCGTACGATTCCCCTTCTATTCTTCTTGGCCAAATCCACAGCCTGTACTAACTCTTCCTCGGTGGGGTTGTAGTAACGCATCGCCATCTGAATCGTCTTCCAGCCCATGACCTTTGCAAGCGTTTGCACTGGCATGTGCGGAGCCAAGCGTGATGCTGCTTCATGCCTGAGATCGTGAAAATGTAAGTTCTCTATACCCGCCTCATCACGCGCCAGGCCAAAAGACCGAGCGAGGTGATCGGCATTGTTAAAAACATTAAACACTCTGCCGTTTATGGCGCGGGGCAAGGAATTAAATAGCTCAACCGCACGATCAGAGAGTGGAACAGATCGACTATCCCCATTTTTTGTAAGCTCCAACCGCACAGTTCGCTTTTTAAGATGTACCTGCCGCCATTCCAGTGAAACAAGCTCTCCTTCCCGCATACCCGTCTCAATACCTAGTTCAACCGCAACCGAAAGCCATAGCCCCTCTTTAGAGGCTTCGCACTTGGCGAGCAGTTGGGTTTCCTCCTCATCCTCAAGGCGTCGGCTTCTTGGAGGGGGTATTTTTGGCATGCGAACGTTGAGTATCGGGTTATCAACAGCGATGTCCCACTCTGTCCGGGCGATGGTAAACATGTGGGAAACAATTGCCAGCTCAAGTCGAATCGCGTTGCCGCCCACAGTCTTGAGACGGGCTTCTCGATATTGCGCAAAATCTGAGCCGCGAAGGCTGGCAAGACTACGCATAGCTAGTTGATGCCTTAGCCATACTACAATCCGCTTCTCTTCTGCCCTGGGGGATCGCTTTTTAACTGTGATCTCGCGCTTGTATCTCTCAAGCGCCTCCCCAAGTGTGGTTTGCTCCGCCTCAGTTCGGTCAGTAAAGACCCCCCGCACCATTTCTGACTCGATAACATTGGCCCAGGCCTTGGCCTCGCGCTTGGTCTCGAACGTTTTAGTCTGGCTGGGGTGGCCCTTGCGGCGAATAAGGACTTGGTACTGGTTAGGGCCGCGCGTGACGATAGATGCCATACCGTTATCTCCATGGAAAAACGGTATAGCCACTTGTTTATGTTTTCGTGAGCGAGTGCAGCAAAATTGCAGCAAAAACCCTTGCGAGATTCTCAAAAATCCCCGAGACCCGCGTGTTCATTGGTGCCGGGAGGGGGACTCGAACCCCCACACTGTTACCAGCGGCGGATTTTGAATCCGCTGCGTCTACCGATTCCGCCATCCCGGCAAGGGTGCCGGGGGCGAACGCGCCCGGCGACAGAGCCGCGCATTATGGCCCAAGCGGGTAACCTGCCGCAAGGTGGCAGCTATAATCGCGCCCCATGCAGGTTTCTGATTTTGATTTTGATTTGCCGGATGAGCTGATTGCGCAGCTGCCGCCCGCGGTGCGCGGCGGCAGCCGGCTGCTGCATGTCGAGGCATCCGGCATCCGGCATGACCGCTGGTTTCGCGATCTGCCCACGCTGCTGCGCCCGGATGACTTGCTGGTGATGAACGACACGCGCGTGATCAAGGCGCGGCTGTTCGGGCACAAGGATTCCGGTGGCAAAGTGGAGTTGCTGGTCGAGCGCGTAACGGATGAGTTCGAGGCGCTGGCTTTCATCCGTGCCAGCCATGCACCCAAGCCGGGTTCGCGGATTGTTCTGGCCGACGACGTGGGAGCGGAGGTGCTGGCGCGTCAAGATGACCTGACGCAGCTGCGCTTTCAACGTCCGGTGCTGGACGTGCTGGAGCAGCTCGGCCAGTTGCCCTTGCCACCCTACATCGTCCACACGCCGACCGCCGCCGACGAGGCGCGCTACCAAACGGTGTATGCGAACGAACCCGGCGCGGTGGCCGCGCCTACGGCCGGGCTGCATTTCGATGCTGCGATGCTGGATGCGCTGTGCGCGCAAGGCGTGCGCACGGCACGGGTGACGCTGCATGTGGGCGCGGGGACGTTTCAGCCAGTACGGGTGGCGCATCTGGCCGACCACAAAATGCACAGCGAGCGCTACACGATTCCGCAGGCAGCAATCGATGCAATCCACGACACCCGCGCACGCGGCGGCCGCGTGGTGGCGGTCGGCACCACCAGCCTGCGGGCACTCGAGGCGGCCGCAAGCCATGGCGATCTGCACGCCGGATCGAACGAAACCGACATCTTCATTACGCCGGGCTACCGCTTCAAGGTGGTCGATGCGCTCATCACCAATTTCCACTTGCCCAAATCCACCCTGCTGATGCTGGTTGCGGCGTTTGCCGGGTACGACAGCATCCGCGCGGCCTATGCCCACGCGATTGCGGAACGCTATCGCTTTTTCAGCTATGGCGACGCGATGCTTTTAGAAAAAACAGCTTAAAACACACCGATGAAATTTGACCTGATCACCACCGATGGCGGCGCGCGGCGCGGCCAGCTCCATCTTGCGCACGGCACCATCCAAACGCCTGTCTTCATGCCGGTGGGCACTTACGGCACGGTGAAGGCGATGACCCCGGCCGAACTCACCGAAACCGGTTTCGAGATGGTGTTATCCAATACGTTCCACCTGTGGCTGCGCCCCGGGCTGGAGGTGATTGAAAAATTCGGCGGGCTGCACCGCTTCATGGGATGGGACAAACCCATCCTCACCGACTCGGGCGGTTTCCAGGTATTCAGCCTGGGCAAGCTGCGCAAGATCACCGAGGAAGGTGTCAAATTCGCCTCGCCGCTCAACGGCGACAAGCTGTTTTTGACCCCGGAGATCTCGATGCAGATTCAGCGCACGCTGAATTCCGACATCGTGATGATTTTCGACGAATGCACGCCCTACCCCGCCACCGAACGCGAAGCCGCCGACTCGATGCGGATGAGCCTGCGCTGGGCAGCGCGCTCCAAGGCGGCGCACACGGGCAACCCCAATGCACTGTACGGCATTGTCCAGGGCGGCATGTTCGAAACCCTGCGCGACGAATCGACCCGCGAGCTGATCGCCATGGATTTTGACGGCTACGCCATCGGCGGCCTGAGCGTAGGCGAACCCAAGGAAGACATGAAACGCATCCTCGCCCATACCGCGCCGCAGCTGCCGGCCGACAAACCCCGCTACCTGATGGGGGTCGGCACGCCGTCCGATCTGGTCGCGGCCGTGGCCCAGGGCATCGACCAGTTCGACTGCGTGCTGCCGACGCGCAACGCGCGTCACGGCATCCTGTTTACCCGGCGCGGCGAAATACGCATTCGCAACGCACGCTGGAAAACCGACACCGCGCCGATTGACGAGGAATGCACCTGCCACACCTGCACCCATTTCAGCCGGGCCTATGTGCATCACCTGATTCGCGCGAATGAAATTCTCGGCGCGCGGCTCGCTACCATCCACAACCTGCATTACTACCACCGCCTGATGGGCGGGATGCGCGACGCCATCGAGGCCAAGCGCTTTCTGGACTTCAGCGCGCAGTTTCACGAGATGCAAACACGCGGATGGTAGAATCGCCCGGTTTTAATCGATCGTCTTTTGATTTCGGAGTGACCCCATGATTTCCCTTGCTCACGCACAAACTGCCGCCGCCGCACCTGGTGCAGGCGAACTGATTCAGCAATTCCTCCCGCTCGTCGTTATTTTCGTCCTGTTCTATTTCATGCTCATCCGCCCGCAGATGAAGCGTGCCAAGGAACAGAAACAAATGCTGACCGAACTCGCCACAGGCGACGAAGTGGTAACGGCCAGTGGCCAGCTGGGTAAAATCGCCAAAATGGGGGACCAATACATCGCGCTGGAAATCGCCGATGGCGTGATCACCCACGTGCAGAAATCCTCGGTGCAAACCCTGCTCCCCAAGGGCACCATCAAAGGTCTGTAAGCATCCTGACGTGAGCAACGTGTAATGTCTGTCGCTGCTCACCCCTCCCCGCTCCCCGCTCACTCTATAAAATGAACCGCTTCCCGCTCTGGAAATATGTGCTCATCGGCGTCACGCTGGTGGTCGCCTTTCTTTTCACCCTGCCCAACTTTTACGGTGAAGTGCCTGCGGTCCAGGTGTCGCCGGTGCGCAGCAGCGAACAAGTCGATACCGCGCTGCTGGGGCGGATCGAGAGCACGCTGAAAGCCGCCGGACTGGCGACCAGCGGGATCGAGCTGGCGGGCAACAGCATCAAGGCGCGCTTTGCCAATCCCGACGCGCAAATCACGGCAAAGGACGCGCTGCAGGCGGGCCTGGGAGACGGTTACACCGTCGCGCTCAATCTGGTGCCAGCCTCGCCGGCCTGGCTGTCGTCCATCGGCGCACTGCCGATGTACCTCGGCCTCGACCTGCGTGGCGGGGTGCATTTCCTGCTTGAAGTGGACATGAAAGCTGCGCTTGATAAAGCCGCCATTCGTTACCAGAACGATTTCCGCACCGAACTGCGCGCCGACAAAATCCGCTATGGCCGCATTACCCGTGAAGGCAATGTCGTCACGGTGCATTTCAACACGCGTGACCAGCGCGATGCGGCCATCAACAAACTGGGCACGGTGTTTACCGAACTCAGCCTGACTCCGGAAGATCAGGCCGAAGGCTTCAGCCTCGCCGCCCGCCTCAAACCCGAAGCCGAAACCAGGGTGCAGGAATTCGCCCTGCAGCAAAATATCACCACCCTGCGCAACCGGGTCAATGAACTCGGCGTAGCCGAGCCGGTGATTCAGCAGCAGGGCGCCAGCCGCATCGTGGTGCAACTGCCCGGCGTGCAGGACACTGCCAAGGCCAAGGACATTCTCGGCCGCACTGCCACACTGGAAATCCGGATGGTGGACGAGCAGGCCGACCCCATTCTGGTCAGCCAGGGCCAAGCCCCGTTCGGCGACGAAATCGTCCCCAGCCGCGAAGGCGGCAACATCGCGGTCAAAAAGGATGTCGTGCTGACCGGCGACTCGATCACCGATGCCTCGCCTGGCTTCGACAGCACCAGCGGCCAGGCTGCAGTGCATCTCAATCTGGATGGCAAGGGTGCGCGTATTTTCCAGGCCGTCACACGTGAAAACGTCGGCAAGCGCATGGCGATCCTGCTGATCGAAAAAGGCCGTGCCGAAGCCATTACCTCGCCGGTGATACGCGATGAAATCGGCGGCGGCCGGGTGCAAATCACTGGCATGGAAACCGCACAGGAAGCGTCCGATGTCGCGCTGCTGCTACGTGCCGGGGCGCTGGCCGCACCGATGCAGATTGTGGAAGAGCGCACCGTCGGCCCCAGCATGGGCGCAGAAAATATCAGCAAAGGCTTCCATTCAAACATCTGGGGCTTTGCTGCGGTTGCCCTGTTCATGATCATCTACTACCGCATCTTCGGCATGTTCTCGGCCATTGCGCTCGCAATCAACGGTTTCTTCCTGATTGCCTTGCTGTCGATGATGCAGGCCACGCTCACCCTACCCGGCATGGCCGCAATCGCACTGACGCTCGGCATGGCGATCGACGCCAACGTGCTGATCAACGAACGCATCCGGGAAGAACTGCGCAACGGCTCAACGCCGCAAGCGGCGATCCACGCCGGCTACGATCGCGCCTGGGGCACCATTCTCGACTCCAACCTGACCACGCTGATTGCGGGCGTCGCGCTGTTCTGGCTCGGTTCAGGCCCGGTGCGCGGCTTCGCGGTGGTGTTGTGTCTGGGCATCCTCACCTCCATGTTCAGCGCCGTCACCGTATCGCGCGCTATGGTCAACCTCACTTATGGCCGCCAGGCGCGGCTGTCCAAAGTTTCGATCTAAGGATCACGCCATGCTGGAATTTTTCCCCTTCAAAAAAACCATCCCCTTCATGAGCTGGGGCAAGGTGACAACGGCGATTTCCTTGCTCACCTTCCTGTTCTCGATATGGGCGTTGTGGGACAAGGGACTTAACCTGGGGGTCGACTTCACCGGCGGCACGGTGATCGAGGTTCGTTACAGCCAGGCCGCTAATCTGCCAGCCGTCCGCAGCACGCTGGAACAGACCGGCCTGCCGGAAATCTCGGTACAGAACTTTGGCACCAGCCACGATGTGCTGATCCGCCTGCCCAACAAAGGCCAGGCCAATGCCGCAGAGACCAGCAATCGCGTGATGGCCGCACTGAAAGCCGCGGACAGCACGGTCGAACTCAAGCGCGTCGATTTCGTCGGCCCACAGGTCGGCAAGGAGTTGTACGACAGCGGCGCGCTCGCCCTGCTGGTGGTTGCGTTCGGCATCATGGCCTACTTGGCGATTCGCTTCGAATGGCGTTTCGCGGTGGCCGGCATGCTCGCCAACATGCACGACATCGTCATCATCCTTGGCGTGTTTGCCTTCTTCCAGTGGGAATTCACCCTCACCGTGCTGGCCGGCGTACTGGCCGTGCTGGGTTATTCGGTGAATGAATCGGTCGTCGTGTTCGACCGGATTCGCGAAAACATCCGCAAGATGCGCGGCGCCACCATCCCGCACATCGTCGACGATGCCATCACCCGCACCATGAGCCGCACCATCATCACCCATGGCTCCACCCAGATCATGGTGCTGGCCATGCTGTTCTTCGGTGGCGAGGCGCTGCACAACTTCGCGCTGGCGCTCACCATCGGCATCATGTTCGGCATTTATTCGTCGGTGCTCGTTGCCTCACCGCTGCTGCTGATGCTCGGCATCAAGCGCGAGCACTTCATCAAGCCCATCGAGAAGAAAGAAGAAGCGGTGGTTTGAGGGGCCGGGGATCGGGCGTCAGGGAGTCCTGCACTTCGTGCCTTCTTGATTTCCAGTACGCGGCGAGGCCGCTCATCCCCTGAATCCTGATCCCCGAATCCTGCCCCCTGCAAATCATGCTCCACGATTTCATCGCCTGGATCCTCGCCACCGTCCATGACTGGGGCTACACCGGCATCTTCGTCCTGATGGCGCTCGAATCCACTGTTCTGCCGGTTCCAAGCGAACTGGTGCTGATCCCGGCCGGCTATCTCGCGCACCAGGGGCAGATGAATTTCTGGCTGATCGTGCTGGCGTCGACCGCCGGCAGCCTGGTCGGTGCGTCGTTCAACTACGTGGTATCGATGTGGTTGGGGCGTCCGTTCCTCGAACGCTGGGGACGCTATTTCTTTGTCCGTCCCGAGCTGCTGCACAAAACCGATGCGTTCTTCCTGAAGCACGGCGCAGTATCCACTTTCACTGGCCGCCTGATCCCCGGTATCCGCCACCTTATCTCCATCCCGGCCGGACTCACCCGCATGAACCCCGGCGCGTTCGCCTTCTACACCTGCCTCGGCGCCGGGCTGTGGTCGCTCATCCTCACCCTGTTCGGCTACTTCCTCGGCGGCAACGAAGCGCTCATCACGCAATACCAGCATCACATCACCGTCGGCGTGATTGTGTTTGTTGCGCTGATTATTGGCGGGTATGTGTGGTGGCAGAAGCGACGCTGAGATTCCACGAAAGTCCGGGGTCAACCCGTTTCGGACACCTCAATCAGGTGTCTGGCTGACTGGCTGACTGGCTGCTGGTCTTCGGCGCGGAGCGCACCTTTCACCACAGTTGGTTATTCATGGATAGGTGCTTTCCCCAGTTCCGCGCGCTTTCACCCATGCGCCCTCCCCTCAGAGAAAGGTCTCAAATCTCCAGCTGCGCGCCGAGCTCGACCACCCGGTTGGCGGGAATCTGGAAAAAAGTCATGGGGCTGGCGGCGTTGCGTGCCATGGCGGCGAAAATATGCTCGCGCCAGAGCGACATGCCATCGCCGCGGGTGGGGATCAGATTTTCCCGACTGAAGAAGAAGGTGGTATCCATCATGTCGAACTGCATGCCACAGGGACACTCCGACAGGGCCTTGGGGATATCGATGTCATCCATGAATCCATAGCGGACGATGACGTGATAGAAGCCTTCGGCCAGTTTTTCCAATTCAAGCCGCAAGTCGGCAGGAACAGAGGGAACTTCGGCATAGCGCACGTTCAGGATCACCACGCGTTCATGCAACACCTTATTGTGCTTGAGGTTGTGCAGCAGCGCGGAGGGCACCGCTTTTGATTCCGAGGTCATGAATACGGCAGTTCCTGGAACGCGAATCGGTGGATTCTCCAGCAAACTCTCCACGAAGGGAGCAAGGGGCAATGCCTTTTCGCCCAGACGCAGCATCACAATCTCCCGGCCGCGCTTCCAGGTCACCAGCAGGGTGAAAATAATCAGCGCAGCCATCAGGGGGAACCAGCCGCCGTCCGGGATCTTGACTACATTCGCGCCGAAGAAGGCAAGGTCGACGGTGAGGAAAACCAGCATGGCAGCCAAGGTCACACTGCGGCCAAAACCCCAGAGCACATGCATGACAAGAGCCACCAACAGGGTATCGATGGCGAAGGTGGCGGTCACGGCGATACCGTAGGCGGCGGCCAGATTGCTCGAACTCTGGAAGCCCAGCACCAGCAGGGCGACGCCGATCGCCAGGGTCCAGTTCACGAAAGGGATATAGATCTGGCCCGCCTCGGTAGCGGACGTGTGGCGAATGATCAGACGTGGGGCATAGCCCATCTGGATAGCCTGGCGGGTCACCGAGAAAGCGCCCGAGATGACGGCCTGGGAGGCAATCACGGTCGCCGCGGTGGCCAAACCGATCATGGGGTAGAGCGCCCATTCGGGTGCGAGCATATAAAACGGGTTGCGCACGGCCTCCGGGTTGGTGAGCAGCAACGCTCCCTGCCCGAAATAGTTGAGCACCAACGCCGGCAGGACGAAGGCGAACCAGATCAACCGGATGGGCCGGCGGCCGAAATGCCCCATATCGGCATACAGCGCCTCCGCACCGGTAATCGCCAGCACGACCGCGCCGAGGATGAGGAAACTGACCGTGCCGTGCGCCGCAAAGAAATGCAAGGCGTGGATAGGCAGGAGTGCAGAGAGAACCTGGGGATGCTGGAAGATGCTGAGCGCTCCGAGCAGGCCCAGCACGCCGAACCAGACCAGCATGACCGGACCGAACAACTTGCCAATGGAGGCTGTGCCGTGTCGCTGAATAATGAACAGCCCCACCAGAATTCCGAGTGCAAGCGGCACGATGAAGGGGTGCAAGGCCGGAGCGCCCATTTCCAGCCCCTCAACAGCAGAAAGCACGGAGATGGCCGGGGTAATCAGGGTGTCGCCGAAAAACAATGACGCGCCAAGGAAACCCAGCGACATCAGGAACCACCGGGTCCGCGACCCCAGCGGGGCGTGGCTTTGAAGAAGGGAGAGCAAGGCCAGAATGCCGCCCTCCCCCTTGTTGTCGGCCCGCATCATGACGCTGACGTACTTCAGCGACACCACCAGCATCAGTGACCAAAAAATCAGGGAGAGGATACCCAGCACGTTGTCCTGACTAAGTGCCAGGTGATGGCCGCCGAACACCTCCTTCATGGTGTAAAGGGGGCTGGTGCCGATGTCGCCGAAGACGACACCGAGTGCCCCGAGGGCGAGGGCACGTGTGGTGCTATTTTCCGGATAAGGCTGGTTCATTATTTTGTCTGGTCACAACGCCTTGCCTAAATTTGCAGGGGGTACGGAAATCGGCGCAGGTATAGTCCGACTTTTGTGAAACGCGTTGCGGATAATACGGCAGGCTCCGCACTCCAGACAGCCACGGGAGTCAGGCGAGCCCACTGACTCGCTGCTTCATCATCCGGAACCTAGTGTCAGCCCGCTTGAATCCTGCAGAGTCCGAATGGAGTCCTGGTCTGTACAGCCATTTGCCGCGATTTATTCGGCCGGACGTTCTTGGCCGAATTCAGCCTGCCGCCTCCACCATCAGTCGCTTCATTTCCGCCACCGCATCCTTCCAGCCCACGAACAAGGCCTGCGCGACGATGGCGTGACCAATATTGAGCTCATGGATGCCGGGCAACGCGGCGATCGACTGGACATTGTGATAAGTGAGGCCATGGCCGGCGTTGACGACGAGGCCGATGCTCTGACCATAAGCGACGGCAGTGCGGATGCGTTCAAATTCGACCGTTCGGGCCTCATCGGTTATCGCGTCAGCATAAGCACCGGTGTGGATTTCGACGACGGGCGCGCCACACTGGCGCGCAGCGTCTAGCTGAAAAAAATCAGGGTCGATAAAGAGAGAAACACGAATGCCGGAGCGATCCAACCGCTTGCAGGCATCAGTGATTTTGGGCAACTGGCCTTTGACGTCGAGCCCCCCTTCCGTCGTGAGTTCTTCGCGTTTTTCCGGAACAAGGCAGACGTCCTGTGGCCGCGTGGCGATCGCAATGGCGAGCATTTCTTCAGTGACGGCCATTTCCAGGTTCATCTTGGTCTTGAGAACCTGACGCAGGATGGCGACATCGGCATCCTGGATGTGGCGCCGATCTTCGCGCAGGTGCAGGGTGATCGAGTCGGCGCCAGCAGTTTCCGCCATCAGCGCGGCTTCGACGGGGCTGGGATAACGGGTCTTGCGCGCCTGGCGCAGGGTGGCAATGTGGTCGATGTTGACGCCGAGATAGATGCTCATGGATTCAGCCAGATGGATACAGGTCGATGGATTTAGGTCGGTGGATACAGGTCGATGGATTTAGGTCGGTGAATTCAGGTCGGTGAGATCGCGCAAGAGCTGGCGAGTATAAAGTGGCTTGGTGCCCAGCGTGTGGTTGATGAGGGTGCGCATCAGGGACTTGGATTCGCTCAGCGTCGTTGGCCGCTCGAAGCTATCCGCTGCCAGATCGAGCAGCGTCTGACCGGACACCGGGCAGCCCGGTTGCCCGCTTGCATGCAAGGCGCCGCGCTCGGGCTGGAACACATAGCGGCGATCTGCATGAATGGGTGCACCACTTTCGGCATCAATATCGAAGGTCGCACCATAGCCGATTTCACCAAGCAGCCGCTTTTCAAAGCGGCGCAGGATGCGCTCGAAATCCATGGCGGCAGCATCACCCGCCAGTTGATCCAGCGTACCAACGTAATGCGCGTAAAGCGCCTCGTGCGCGTCGCCGCGCGCCAGCAGGCGCAACAGCAATTCGTTGAGATAAAACCCGCACATCAATGCCCGCCCCTGTGGCGGCGCAATGCCGCCGTGCCATTCTGCTGCGTGCAGGGTTTTCAGGTCGGACTTGCCAAACCACGACAGCAGCAAGGGGGTGAAGGGTTGCATCAGGCCACGCAGCGCGGAGGTCGGGCGGCGCGCGCCGCGTGCAATCAACGCAACGCGACCATGGCTGCGGGTGAACGCTTCCGCCACCACACTGGTTTCCTTGAATGGATAGGTGTGAAGGATGAAGCCGGGTTCATTGTTGATGCGGGCGTCAGTGGACATCTGTCTTATCTATCCGCGAAGATCCGCAAATAAAAACACTGGAGAGACGAAGTCCTCAATGCACAAATAACTTTTGCGTTGGCTTTCTTCGCGCGTCTTCGCGTCTTTCGTAGGTAAAGCCTTTTAATCCAGGCCCAGTGATTTCAGCATCCGCACATCGTCAGCCCAGCCGCCTTTGACCTTGACCCAGACCTCCAGATAGACCTTGCTGTCAAAAGCATGTTCCATGTCGAGGCGCGCTTGGGTGGAGATGGTTTTGAGCTTTTCGCCGCCCTTGCCGATGAGGATGGGCTTGTGGCTATCGCGATCGACCAGGATGGTGGCGAAGATGCGACGCAGGTTGCCCTCTTCCTCAAACTTGTCGATCTGCACGGCCACCGCATAGGGGATTTCCTCACCGCACAGGCGAAAGACTTTTTCGCGGATCAATTCGGCGGCCAGTTGACGCTCGGTTTGATCGGTGACGTCGTCTTCCCCGAACAGCGGTGCATTCTCCGGCAGATGGGTTTGCACGGTTTTCAACAGCTCGTCGAGATTTTTGGACTGTTTGGCCGACACCGGGACGATCTCGGTAAACGCAAACGCGGCAGCGGCTTCCTGCAAATACGCCATCAATTCTCCGCGATCGGTGACGTGATCGATCTTGTTCACCACCAGGATGACCGGGCGGTCCGTCGGCAGCAACTCGATCACCTGACGGTCCTCCTTTTTCAGGCGACCGGCTTCCACCAGCATCATCACCACGTCGGTGTCCGACAGCGTCTCGCGCACCCGTTTGTTCATCGCACGGTTCATGGTGCCCGCATAGCGGGTCTGGAATCCCGGGGTATCGACGAACACGAATTGCGCTTCGTCGGTGGTGTGGATACCCATCACCCGGTGGCGCGTGGTTTGCGCTTTCTTCGAGGTAATGCTGACCTTCTGCCCGACGATACGGTTGAGCAGCGTCGATTTACCGACGTTGGGGCGTCCGACAATGGCGACGAGGCCGCATTTGAACGGGCTGGATTCGGGTGACTGACTCATTTTTGCAATGCCTCACACGCCTGGCGTGCGGCCTCCTGTTCGGCAGCGCGACGGCTTTTGCCTACGCCACGTGTAATGACTGCGGGTTTGCCCAGCACGCATTCAACGATGAAATTCTGATCGTGCGCCTCACCTTCGGTGCCGATCAAGCGATATTCCGGCAACGGCTGTCGGTGCGATTGCAACCATTCCTGCAACTGTGTCTTGGGGTCCTTGCCCGAGGCCTTGGGGTCGATCTGCGCAAGCAGTGGATCGAACAGCCGGCGTACCACGCCCGCCGCCTCGTCAAAACCCGCCTCCAGAAAAACCGCACCGAACAGGGATTCCAGTGCATCCGCCAAAATCGACGGTCGGCGGAACCCGCCGCTTTTGAGTTCGCCCTCGCCTAGCCGCAGGGTGTCGCCCAGGCGCAGGGTGACGGCAATTTCAGCCAGCGTTTCCTGTCGCACCAGATTGGCTCGCAGGCGCGACAAGCTGCCTTCAGGCAAGCCTGGGAAGGTGTCGTAAAGCGCGCGGGCGACCGTGCAGTTCAGGACGGAGTCGCCGAGAAATTCAAGCCGCTCGTTGTTGATGGAGCCATAACTGCGGTGTGTCAGCGCTTGCGTCAACAACTCGGCGCGGATAAAGGTATAGCCCAGCGCCTGTTGCAGGCGCTGGATGAGAATGGGGTTATTCAACCTCAACGGGCGCCGCGTTGGGGTCTGAGCTGGCGCTGAAATCGACCACCAGACTGACGTTGCCGACCAGCTTGGTGCGGAATTCGTATTCAACGGAAATCACCGGCACCCCCGCCTGACGCTCCACGTTAATGTCTTCCGGCTTGACAACCGTGACATACCCCACGCTGGCGCGCTTCGAGAAATCATTGCGTATGTCGGCATTGGTCTTCGATTTGAGATCTGGCTCCTGGCCCATAGTGGCAAGAATCTTTTTAACTGAAAAGAATTCAATGTAGGCCGGCACCAGCTTCATCGCCAGCATGGCAATCGCGATAAACACGACGGCAAAAAACAAAAAGCTGAACATGGTCAAACCACGTTGCTGTTGCTGCATGGGGGACACGTTACGCATGATCTCTCCTGAAGTTTTGGCTTATTTGATAGGGGTGCCGATGCGACTGAAATCGTCAAAGCTCATCCAGATGAAAAACGCCTTGCCGACGATATTCTTGTCCGGAACGAAACCCCAGTAGCGGCTATCGTTACTGGCATCGCGGTTGTCGCCCATCATGAAGTACTGACCCGCTGGAACCTTGCAGCTAAAGCCTTCACCGTCGGCATTGTAGGAGCAGTTTTCGCGATAGGGGAAGTCCGCCACTTGCGGCGGAAAAACAGACGGCTTGTCAGACTCGGTCATCATGCTATGCGCCTCAGCCTTGAGCGACTCGTTGTACACCGTCGCGCTGATGTAGTTCAGGCCGTTACCCACGTAACTGTAGATTCCGGTTTGCGTGGTCGGCACAGGCTTGCCATTGATCGTCAGTTTTTTATCACGATATTCAACGGTGTCGCCCGGCACACCGATTACACGCTTGATGTAATCGAGTCCGGGGTCAGCGGGATACCGAAACACCATGACGTCGCCGCGCTCGGGGTTGTTCAGCTCGACCACTTTTTTGTTGATCACCGGCAGGCGGATGCCGTAGGTGTATTTGTTGACCAGAATGAAATCACCGATCAGCAGCGTCGGCATCATCGAACCAGACGGAATCTTGAACGGCTCCACCAGAAAGGAACGCAGGCCGAACACCACCAGAATGACCGGGAAAAAGCTCTTGGCATATTCAACCAGCATCGGCTCGCGCTCGTCGGGGCCCCGGCTGCGTTTGAGCAGCAAGGCGTCTAGCAGCCAGATGCCGCCGGTGATCACCAGCGCACTAAAAAGAATGAGGGCGAAGTTCATGGGGATTACTTGTCCGAGACCTGAAGGATCGCAAGAAAGGCTTCCTGCGGGATTTCGACGTTGCCGACCTGCTTCATGCGGCGCTTGCCGGCTTTTTGTTTTTCAAGCAGCTTTTTCTTGCGACTGATGTCGCCGCCATAACATTTGGCGAGCACGTTTTTGCGCAGCGCCTTGACGTTTTCACGTGCGATCACATTGGCACCAATGGCCGCCTGCACCGCCACGTCGAACATCTGACGCGGAATCATTTCGCGCATTTTCGATGCCAGCTCGCGTCCGCGATAGATGCTGGTGGCACGGTGAACGATCAGCGACAGCGCGTCGACTTTTTCATTGTTGACCAGAATATCGAGCTTGACCAGATCGCCGGCGCGATACTCCTTGAATTCGTAGTCGAGCGAAGCGTAGCCGCGGCTGGTCGATTTCAGCTTGTCGAAAAAGTCCATCACCACTTCGTTCATCGGCAGGTCGTACACCAGCATCACCTGGCGGCCGTGGTACTGCATGTTCACCTGCATCCCGCGCTTCTGGTTGCACAGGGTGATGACATTGCCGACGTATTCTTCCGGCACGAAAATCGTCGCGGTGATGATCGGCTCGCGGATTTCCTCGATCTTCGACAACTCGGGCAGCTTGAACGGGTTCTCGACGTTGATCATCGTGCCGTCTTTCATGAGCACTTCGTACACCACCGTTGGCGCGGTGGTGATGAGGTCCATGTTGTATTCGCGCTCAAGCCGTTCCTGCACGATGTCCATGTGCAGCAGGCCGAGAAAACCGCAGCGGAAACCGAAGCCCAGCGCCTGGCTCACCTCCGGTTCGAATTGCAGCGCCGCGTCGTTCAGCTGCAACTTGGTCAGCGCATCGCGCAGCGATTCGAAATCGTGCGACTCGATCGGATACAAGCCGGCGAATACCTGCGACTGCACCTTCTTGAATCCGGCCAGCGGTTCGCTCGCCGGATTGTCGAGCAGGGTGATGGTGTCGCCCACCTGCGCCGATTTCAACTCCTTGATCCCGGCGATCACGAAGCCGACTTCGCCCGCCGACAACTGGAGGCGATCGACCGATTTCGGCGTGAACACGCCGACATGCTCGGTCAAATGCTGTGCGCCGCTCGCCATGAAGCGAATTTTGTCCTTTGGCTTCAACACGCCGTCCACCACCCGCACCAGCATCACCACGCCGACGTAGTTGTCGAACCAGGAGTCGATGATCAGCGCCTTCAGCGGCGCGTCTTCCTTGCCACGCGGTGCGGGCACCTGCTTGACCACCACTTCAAGGATTTCGGCGATGCCAATGCCGGTCTTGGCCGAGGCACGCACCGCCTCGCTGGCATCCAGCCCCACGATGTCCTCGATCTCCTCCGCCACCCGGTCCGGATCGGCGGCGGGCAGGTCGATCTTGTTCAGTACCGGGATGACCTCGACGCCGAGATCGATTGCCGTGTAGCAGTTGGCCACCGTCTGCGCTTCCACGCCCTGCGAAGCATCCACCACCAGCAGCGCGCCTTCGCACGCCGACAGCGAACGCGATACTTCGTAGGAAAAGTCCACGTGCCCAGGCGTGTCGATCAGGTTCAGACGGTAGGTCTGGCCGTCCTGCGCTTTGTAGCTCAAGGCAGCGGTTTGCGCCTTGATCGTGATACCGCGCTCTTTTTCCAGATCCATCGAATCGAGCACCTGCGCCTCCATCTCGCGCTCCGACAGTCCGCCGCAATACTGGATCAGGCGGTCGGCAAGCGTGGACTTGCCGTGGTCGATGTGGGCGATGATGGAGAAATTACGGATCAGGTTCTGCGACACAGCAAAACGGGCACGTTTCCGTGCCCGGTCAGGGATGAGATAACTATGTGGATTTTAACGGATTTACGGGGCTGGCGGGGAGGATGGCCAGACTGCTTTTGATGCATTTACAGTGGCCGTCCTTACTGCCCCTGCACGCATCACACCTGCGGGTGCGCCCGCTCCAGCTTTGAGTCCAGCTTGTTCAGCGCATGCAGATAGGCCTTCGCCGAGGCCACAACGATGTCGGTATCGGCCCCCTGCCCATTCACCACGCGGCCGTCCTTGGCCAGGCGCACGGTCACTTCGCCCTGGGCATCGGTCCCGCTGGTGATGTTGTTGACCGAATACAGCAGCAAATCGGCACCACTGGCCACCACCGACTCAAGTGCCTTGAACGTGGCATCAACCGGGCCGGAGCCGTCACCGTTCGCCTGCTTTTCAGCACCGTTATCGGTAAAGACCAGTTTGGCATGCGGGATTTCGCCTGTCTCGGAGCAGACCTTCATCGACACCAGTTTGTAGCGTTCGGGTTCGGCCGTGTAACTTCCGTTGCTGACCAGCGCCTGCAAGTCTTCGTCAAAGATTTCGCGCTTTTTATCGGCCAGTTCCTTGAAACGGGCAAAGGCAGCATTGAGCGCTTCTTCGCTGTCGAGCACGATACCCAACTCACCGAGCTTGGTTTTGAACGCATTGCGCCCGGACAGCTTGCCCAGCGTCAACCGGTTGGCGTTCCAGCCGACGTCTTCGGCGCGCATGATTTCGTAGGTTTCGCGGTGCTTCAACACGCCGTCCTGGTGGATGCCGGATTCGTGGGCAAAGGCATTGGCACCGACGATGGCCTTGTTCGGCTGTACCGGGTAGCCGGTGATGGTGGAGACAAGCTTGGACGCAGGCACGATCTGGGTGGCATCGATGCGGGTATCGCAGGTAAACACATCCTTGCGGGTGCGCACCGCCATGACGATTTCTTCCAGCGAAGCATTGCCGGCGCGCTCGCCGAGACCATTGATGGTGCACTCGACCTGGCGCGCGCCGTTCATCACCGCGGCCAGCGAGTTGGCCACGGCCATACCGAGATCGTTGTGGCAGTGCGTCGACCAGATCACCTTGTTGGAGTTGGGCACGCGCTCGATCAACTGCTTCATGCGTTCGCCCCACAAGGCCGGAATGCTGTAGCCGACCGTGTCGGGCACATTGAGCGTCTTGGCGCCCGCCTTGATCACTTCGTCAAAGATGCGAACGAGGAAATCCATGTCCGAGCGCACTGCGTCCTCAGCCGAGAACTCCACATCATCGGTGTACTCGAGCGCGAGTTTCACCGCTTTTACCGCGGCCTCAACCACCTGATCCGGCTGCATCCGCAATTTCTTTTCCATGTGGATGGGTGAGGTTGCGATGAAGGTGTGGATGCGACCGGATTTGGCAGGCTTGATCGCACCGCCGGCAGCGTGAATATCGCGTTCGTTGGCACGCGCCAGCGAACACACGGTCGACTCCTTGATCACTTCTGCGATGGCATGGATCGCATCGGCGTCGCCGGCACTGGCTACGGCAAAGCCTGCCTCGATCACATCGACCCCAAGCTTTTCCAGCTGGCGCGCAATGCGCAATTTTTCATCTTTGGTCATCGACGCGCCGGGGCTTTGCTCGCCGTCGCGCAAGGTGGTGTCGAAAACAAACAAACGGTCTTTCATGGCTGGCTCCATGGTGGGTCGGCGCTGATGTCAAGGTGACCTGAGCCGACGCATTATAAAAGGCTTGCCGCGAGAAACTGCGGCGCGGGGTACTGCAGGGAGGGGGGGATTATCGTGTGCGCGCGCAGCGCAGCAGCAGGCCGCCGAACAGAACGTCCGTGAGGCAGGAGAACATTGAGGTGTGACACGAGTGCTTAGACATGGTCTAAATTGTATCTATTTTTCGTCGCCCGGCAAGGGGAATGCCGCATCATTGGCTTTTTTACGGCGTATCACCCGCCACAACGCATCGCCGTAGCCCGACAGGCCATACAAAGCAAACACGCCGAACAACACTTCAGGCGGGCTGGTCGACACCAGAATGAAGGCCAGCACCACCAGCAGAATGACGAAGAACGGTACGCTCTTGCGCAGGTTGATTTCCTTGCCGCTGTAATAACGGAAGTTGCTGACCATGGTGAGGCCACCAAACAGCGCAATCGCAGCGGCCAGCCAGCGCACGTCACTGCCCTCCACACCGTATTCAACCATCACCCAGACAAAGCCGGCGATCAGCGCCGCTGCCGAGGGGCTGGGCATGCCCTGAAAGAAACGCTTGTCTGTCACCGTATCAAGCTGGGTGTTAAAGCGCGCCAGACGCAGCGCCGCACCTGCGCAGTAAACAAAAGCCGCAATCCAGCCGAACTTGCCGAGGCTTTGCAAGGCAAACACATAAATCACCAACGCCGGCGCAACGCCGAACGAAACCATGTCGGACAGGCTGTCGTATTCAGCGCCAAACGCACTTTGCGTGTGGGTCATGCGGGCCACCCTGCCATCCAGTCCGTCAAGCACCATGGCTATAAGGATGGCTACTGCTGCATGCTCAAAACGCCCGTTCATCGCCTGCACTACCGCATAAAACCCGGCGAACAGCGCGCCCGTGGTAAACAGGTTCGGCAACAGATAAATGCCACGGTCACGCATGCGCGTGCGCGCCAATTCGGGTTTGCGGTGTTGGAATTCAGGCATGAGTCGGAGCGATTACCAGCGAGCCAATATGGTACGCCCACCGGTCACTTTTTGACCAATCGAGACCTCGGCGCGCGCCGAGGTCGGCAAATAAACATCCACGCGTGAACCGAAGCGGATAAAGCCGTAACGCTGACCCCGCGCCAGCTTGTCGCCGACACGCACGTAACACAGGATGCGCCGCGCAATCAGACCGGCAATCTGCACCGACGTGACATCACCGTGCGGCGTCTGGATCCACAAG
This sequence comes from Gammaproteobacteria bacterium, assembly GCA_018831045.1. Classification (GTDB taxonomy): domain Bacteria; phylum Pseudomonadota; class Gammaproteobacteria; order Burkholderiales; family Thiobacillaceae; genus Thiobacillus. The sequence goes on from JAHJRA010000036.1 coordinate 137,945, forward strand.
GCATTACGCTCGTTTTCGGTGGATGCCTTGTCGAGGTCGGCATTCACAAAACTGCCCGGCGTATACCAGACACCCTTGATCTCGCCATCAACCGGGCTCTTGTTCGAGTGCACGTTGAACACGTTCATGAACACGCTGATTTTCAGCGCATCACGATCAAGATAAGTGTCACGCACTTTTTCTACGGCCACGATGCGGCCATCAGCCGGGGAAATGACCGCATCCGCATCGCTGGGGGGCACGCGCGCGGGATCGCGAAAAAACTGCAGCGCAAAGACTGCCCAGATCCAGAACGGGAGCGACCACGCACCGAGGAAAACCGTTGCCAGCACAGCGGCAGCAAACGCCGCCAGCAAAACCAGCCAACCCTCACGGGCAATAAGAGGATGTGTCATAAATTCGGTCAGTTAGGCAAAAAGAAGAAAGGGGTGAGGTGCAGGGTCCAACAGCCCTGACGCCCCACCCCTCGATGCTCAAGTTGATTAGTTCTTTGATTGGTCGACCAGCTTGTTCTTGCTGATCCACGGCATCATCGCGCGCAGTTTTGCGCCAACGACCTCAATCGGATGCTCTGCATTCAAACGACGGCGAGCCGTCATCTCGGGGTAGTTGGTACGGCCTTCGAGAATGAACTGCTTGGCGTAGTTGCCGTTCTGGATGTTGTCCAGGCACTCCTTCATCGCAGCCTTGGACTGTGCGTTGATGACCTTGGGGCCGGTCACGTATTCGCCGTATTCCGCGTTGTTGGAGATCGAGTAGTTCATGTTGGCGATGCCGCCTTCGTACATCAGGTCGACAATCAGTTTCAGCTCGTGCAGACACTCGAAGTAGGCCATTTCCGGCGCGTAACCCGCTTCGGTCAGCGTCTCGAAGCCAGCCTTTACCAGATCGACACAACCGCCGCACAGCACAGCCTGCTCGCCGAACAGGTCGGTCTCGGTCTCTTCGCGGAACGAGGTTTCGATCACGCCGCCCTTGGTGCCGCCGTTGGCGCAGGAATACGACAGCGCGAGGTCGCGTGCCTTGCCGGATTTGTCCTGATACACCGCGATCAGCGAGGGCACGCCGCCGCCCTGGGTGTAGGTCGAACGCACCAGATGGCCGGGGCCCTTGGGGGCGACCATCACGACGTCGAGGTCGGCGCGCGGAGTAATCTGGTTGTAGTGCACGTTGAAGCCGTGAGCGAAAGCCAGCGTTGCGCCTTTTTTCAGGTTGGGCTCGATCTCTTCATGATAAACAGCTGCCATCAGTTCATCCGGCACCAAAATCATCACAAAGTCCGCAACTTTGACGGCATCAGCAATTTCCTTGACGTCGAGACCGGCCTTCTTGGCCTTGTCCCACGACGCGCCGCCTTTACGCAGGCCGACGGTCACTTTGACGCCCGAGTCCTTCAGGTTGTTGGCGTGGGCGTGACCTTGCGAACCGTAGCCGATGATGGCGACCTTGCGCTTTTTGATGAGAGAAAGGTCGGCGTCTTTGTCGTAAAAAACTTTCATGGTGAATTCCCAGGCAAAAATAAATAAAAACAGCGAATTGAAAATCAGGCTTTGAGACTGCGCTCGCCCCGTCCGATACCCGACGCGCCGGTACGCACGGTTTCGATGATGAAGACAGGGTCGATCGCCTCCAGAAATGCATCGAGTTTGGAACCGGTTCCGGTCAGTTCGATGGTGTAAGTGGCGTCAGTGACGTCGATGATGCGGCCACGAAAAATGTCGGCTGTGCGCTTCATTTCCTCGCGCCCCAAACCCACCGCCTTGACCTTGACCAGCATCAGCTCGCGCTCGATATGGCTGCCCTCGGTCAGGTCCATCACCTTGATCACGTCCACCAGCTTGTTCAACTGTTTGGTGATCTGCTCGACGACTTCTTCAGACCCCACCGTGACGATGGTCATGCGCGAAAGGGTTGCGTCTTCGGTCGGCGCAACTGTCAAGGATTCAATGTTGTACGCGCGCGCGGAAAACAAACCGGCCACGCGCGACAGCGCACCCGCCTCGTTTTCCATCAACAGCGAAATAATATGGCGGCGCACCCTCATAGCTCCTCCGCCAGAATCATTTCGGACAAACCCTTGCCGCCTTCCACCATGGGAAAGACGTTTTCGGTCTGGTCGGTCTGGAAGTCCATGAACACCAGACGCTCCTTCAGTGCCGGCGAGAAAGCTTCCTTCAATGCGGCCTCGACGTCTTCGGGCCGGTCGATGCGCATGCCAACGTGGCCATAGGCCTCGGCCAGCTTCACGAAATCAGGCAATGACTCCATGTAGGACTCGGCGTAGCGGCTGCCGTAGAAAAACTCCTGCCACTGTCGCACCATGCCCATATAACGATTATTAAGCGTGATGACCTTGACCGGGATACGGTATTGCTTGCAGGTCGAGAGTTCCTGAATGCACATCTGGATGCTGGACTCACCGGTGATGCAGGCCACTTGCGCGTCCGGGAAAGCGAGTTGTACGCCCATCGCATATGGCAGGCCAACACCCATGGTGCCGAGGCCACCGGAATTGATCCAGCGGCGCGGCTTGTCGAACTTGTAATACTGTGCCGCCCACATCTGGTGCTGGCCGACGTCAGACGTGACGTAAGCATCGCCCTTGGTCACTTCCCAGAGTTTTTCCACCACGTATTGCGGCTTGATGATGCTGCCATTGCGGTTGTACTTGAGGCAGTCTTTCGAGCGCCACAACTCAATCTGCGTCCACCAGGCATTCAGCGCCGCTGCGTCGTTCTTTTCCTTCGACAGCTTCAGCAATACGAGCAGATCGTCGAGCACGCTCTTGACGTCACCCACGATGGGCACATCGACTTTGACCCGCTTTGAGATCGACGACGGGTCGACATCGATGTGAATGATGCGGCGCTCCTCGCGTGCGAAATGACCGGGATTGCCGATCACCCGGTCGTCAAAACGTGCGCCCACCGCAATCAGCACATCGCAATGCTGCATCGCCATGTTGGCTTCGTAAGTGCCATGCATGCCGAGCATGCCCAAATTCTGCTTGTCGGTGGCGGGGTAGCCGCCCAGACCCATCAGGGTATTGGTGACAGGAAACCCCAGCAAGCGGGCGAGTTCGGTCAACTGCGTCGCCGCATCGCCCAGCACCACGCCGCCACCAGCGTAGATCATGGGTCGCTTGGCTTCGAGCAGCATCTGCACAGCGCGCTTCATCTGCCCGCTATGGCCTTTGACTATCGGGTTATAGGAGCGCATCTCAACTGCGGCGGGATAAACAAATTCGGCCAGATGCGCGGTTACGTCCTTGGGTACATCGATCAGCACCGGACCGGGACGGCCGGATGCTGCAATGTGAAAGGCTTTCTTGAATGTCGCCGCCAGATCCTTGATGTCCTTGACCAGGAAGTTGTGCTTGACGCAGGGACGCGTGATGCCGACCGCATCAACCTCCTGAAACGCATCCAGTCCGATCGCGGCTGTCGGCACCTGACCGCTCACGACCACGATAGGAATCGAATCCATATAGGCAGTGGCAATACCGGTCACCGCGTTAGTGACGCCCGGTCCTGAAGTCACCAAGGCGACACCGACGCGACCCGTGGCCCGTGCGTAGGCGTCGGCAGCATGCACGGCTGCCTGCTCGTGTCGCACCAGCACATGCTTGAATTTGTCCTGCTTGAAGATCGCATCGTAAATGTTGAGCACGGCCCCGCCGGGATAGCCGAATACAAATTCGACCCCCTCTTCAGCCAGACAACGTACGACGATCTCAGCGCCCGTAACTTCCATAAACTGGCAAAAAATCAATTCATTGGTGGACCTGTGAGAGTAATCGTTTTGCACTGTTTTGGTCAAGAAATCGTGCCGCACAGACCAACCGGGCAGGTTTCCCGTAATTTCGAGCATTTGACGCAGATTCATCCCAAAACCCCAGGCGCAAAAAAGCCCTCCGTGTAAGGAGGGCCCAGGCAATTGCCATTTGCTGCTGCACTACAAAAGCATGCCACCCATCATTCGTGTGCAGCTTCGGTCAGCGCCTGCATGATTTGATTGAGCGACCCTTGTGCATTATCGAACAGGCAAACCATATTGCCCGAGCTGCACACCGTTACGGAATCGCCCTGCACGATCCAGCCCTGAGATGGCGACCAGCCTCGCATCTGCGAAAACAATGACAAAAGATCGGTATTGCCGGAAACCATGCGGCGATACCACTGGGCAAATTTTGCCAGACGCCCCAGCAATTCGGGTGGCAGCACGCCTTCAGCTTCCATGACGACACCGTCATCGCGGAAACGACACACGGCCGTTACACCGTCGAGCACCAGGATTTTTTTCAGCGACATATGCGCTCCTCAGGCAGCCTGCAAGGCATTGAAAGCTGCTTCATAATCAGCATCGCGATTGCGGACAACGACACCGCAATTGCCATTCACCACCACCGACCACTCCAAGCCAACGACTGAAAAGCCCTTGAGCGGCTGAAACCCGCCCTGCCCTGTCACTGCCTCCCAACCTCGCGCCTCCATGTTGGCAATGGCCTGATTGGCAACACACGAATGTGCGAGCAAATCCAGTACCTGTGCAGTGAGTTCCGTACCCTCCCGCACCACATGCGTTTGCAGATCGCCCTTGTCGCTATACGTGAACGCTGCCATCGCGCCCGGCAAATCCATCATTTTTTCAAGATCCATCCCACGTCTCCTTTAGTATCGATTTCAGTACAGGTCAGTACAGCGCTTCCTTGGTATCGCCACCCAGCCTGGAATACAGGTTGGCCAGCAGGTCGTCACGTATGTCACCTACTTTGGCACGCATGATGGTCATCACGTCGTTCAGCAATTCGTCACGATTTTCGATGAAGGCAAAATAATTACCGACCACGCAGATGGTGACCAGATTGCCGTGAGCAATCCAGCCCTGCACAGGACGGCAACCACATCCTTCAGCGAAAGAATCAATGATTTCAGTTTGCATATTGATCGCCAGGGTATTGGCGCGGCACAAAATCGATGCCATCCGGGCAAACTCGTCGGTAAGCGCGCCTTCATACGAGAAACGGTCACCGCGAAATGCAAACTCGCCTGCGGCAATCACACCAGGAATTGCCATGAGTTGCTTTACGATATTCATCGAGCCTCCTCCAAGTTATGTTTTCTTACGGCTTGATCATACTGAGCACGTTGTGGCAATTTGTCGCGCCAAGCTGCAATATAGAGCCACCATGCAAGACAACGCAATAGCCCCTGCCTCCGCCCCACTGCCCATTCGAATCGCCGTCATGGTTTACGAATTGCTGCTGGTCACCGCCGTGATATTTGTCGCCGCCCTGCCTTTTCTCTACCTCGTAGGCAATGCCCAAACTGGCTGGGTCCACCATATTTTTCAGCTTTATCTGGTGGGCGTGTTATTTGCCTACTTCAGCGCATTCTGGTTGCGCAGCGGGCAAACGCTGGCAATGAAAACCTGGCGCATCCGCCTGGTCAATCCAAATGGTGATGCCGTGACACTCAAACAGGCTGCGCTGCGCTTTACGCTCGCCCTGTTGGGATTGCTGCTGGCGGGGGCAGGCTTCTGGTGGGCGCTGTTCGACCGCGACCGGCAGTTTTTTCACGACCGCATTGTCGGCACCCGACTCATACGTGTGCCACGCAAGACCTAGCCATGCACTGGCACGACTCCCTGTGCAGCCACTTGCAGGAACAACAGCCGGACAGCGTGTGCGCGCTGGATGAAACGGCTTACCGACTGATCAGGAACGTGCTGCCGAACACGCCGGTCTACAGACACGATATGCCCGCGGATTCGCCCTGCGCTTTGGCACTGGGAATCGACATTCTGACCGGCTTGAATGCACAGCAAGCCCGGCAACTGATCAACCAGACACGCTTGTACGTAGCCCCGCGCATTCTGCTCGCAGCGCCACACGACTGCGCCCTCGACGAAGCCGCATTCCGCGCGCTCGGTTTCATGCAGTCCACCACCGATGCAACCGACACTATCCGTATTTTTCACTACGATATCGACAGCTATAAAACGGTTCCGGACTGGCTCAACGCACGTTTCTGGGCGCACCCGGAACGCTGGAAACCCTGATGCTCCGCGTTGACGAAGCCATCGCCCACGTGCCATCGGTTACACTTCATTTTCCACCCGCGCGAGAGTCCGAGAGCCATGAACTTCATCCCCCACAACGCACTTGAAGAACAGCTGGCTGCCGTTCATGCGGGCACGCTCGATCCCGAAACATTTGTTCTGCATCTCATTGACCAGCAACTTTTCATGCCGGTGCGCGACGAGAAAAATCCCATCCAGGGATTCCAGCGTTCTACCCAGGCCGATTTATTGATCATCGAAGACGAAGATGGCGAGCGCGTGCTGGTGGTGTTCACCAGCCCCGAACGTGCCAAGCCTTTTGTCGAGCATTACCCCGGCTTTGCGGGCGGCATCCTGACCGAGTTTTCCTGGCTGCTGCGCCGCATTGGCGGAGGCGTGCCGATTGCGCTCAACCCTGGCTGGGACATCGGCATGGATTTTGATGCCGACATGATCGGCCAGCTGGTTGCCCAGCTCCCACCCGAGCATTCAGCCTGAGCCCGACGCCCTGCCATGCTGCCCGAACATGCACTAGCTGAGCTGCGGTCTGCCCTGGGGGCCGAGCGCGTCTTCGACGACGCTGCCACGCGTGCGCTGTACGCCCACGATGAAACGCCACGCCAGATCAAGCCCGAAGCCGTGGTTTTCCCGGCGTCACACGACGATGTCGTCGCACTGGCCCGCATCGCATTCAAGCACCACATTCCCCTGACCCCGCGCGGCGCAGGGTCCGGCAACGTCGGCGGCGCGTTGCCCGCACCGGGCAGCCTTGTCGTCAGTTTCGAATGCATGCAGCGCGTACTCGAATTCGATCCCGACAACCGGCTCATCGTCGTCGAAGCCGGCGTCGTCACCGATGAAATCAATCGCATCGCGCGCAGCGCCGGCCTGTTTTATCCGCCCGATCCCGGCAGCAGCGCCTATTGCCGCATCGGCGGCAACCTCGCCATGAATGCCGCCGGTCCGCGTGCGGTCAAATACGGCGTGACCCGCGATCATGTATTGGGGTTGCGTGCCGTCACCGGCAGCGGAGAAACCATCCGCACCGGCTGCCGCACCACCAAAGGCGTCACCGGCTACGACCTCACCCGGCTGCTGATCGGCTCGGGCGGCACGCTTGCCCTCATCACCGAAGCCACCCTCAAACTCCTGCCCGCACCTGAATCGATTGCCACCCTGCGCGTGTGCTATGCCAGCACCCGCGCCGCGCTCGACGCAGTCGGCCGCATCATGCGCCAGCCGGTCATTCCGTGTGCGCTCGAATTCATGGACCATCGCGCCATCGACGCCATTCGCCCGACCGGCACAGCGGACGACCTGCCGCCCGGCACCCGCGCGTTACTGATGGTTGAAGCCGACGGCACCGTGCAGGATTTGCCGCGTCAGATTGCCGCACTGGAAACAGCGCTCGCCGGCGATGGCCTGCTCGACCTGCGCAGCGGCTTCAACCGCGAAGAGATCGCCCAGCTATGGGCCGCACGCAAATCGCTGTCGCATGCCGTCAAGCGCATCGCCCCGCTCAAGATCAATGAAGACGTCGTGGTTCCGGTATCGCTGCTGGCCGACTTTGTTGATTTCATCGACCACACCGCCACCACGCATCAGTTGGCAGTCGTCTCATTCGGTCATGCCGGCAACGGCAACCTGCACATCAACATCATGGTGCATCCGGACGACCGCGACGAAATGGCGCGCGCCCACCGTGCGCTCGACGCCATCGTGCAGCACGTACTGGCACTCGGCGGCACCCTCTCGGGCGAGCACGGCATCGGCACCGAAAAGCGCCGTTTCATCCCCCAGGAAATCGATCCCGCCACGCTCGGCATCATGCGTGCGATCAAACAGCAGTTCGATCCGCTCGGCCTGCTCAACCCCGGCAAACTTTTTCCCGATTAAGTTCGACCGAAAGCTTTACAAGCATGCGCAGCCTCTATAGAATGCGCGGCTTCGTTGGGGGTATAGCTCAGCTGGGAGAGCGCTTGCATGGCATGCAAGAGGTCAGCGGTTCGATCCCGCTTACCTCCACCAACTTACAGGAAGTCCGATGCACAAATTAGGCGTCATCACCACTTTGCTGGGGTTGATTCTGAGTATCGTCGGACTGATAGTCGGGTTTTGGAAAATGTTGCATGGTGTCGAACTGGCCGAAGTCTGGCTCGGGCTGGTACCATTAGGCTTCGTCGGATTGTTGCTCGGCGTCACCTTAACGCAGCTTTCAAACAAGCAGTAACGACGCAAGTCGTAGTAGTAAAAGAGTAAAAGCTAGACGGTTCAGGTTTACACCGTCGTCCAGGTCCCCATCGTCTAGAGGCCTAGGACACTACCCTTTCACGGTAGGTACCGGGGTTCGAATCCCCGTGGGGACGCCACCATCCTTTCAGGATCGTGACAAATTCATACAAACAGCATTGCAATCACATGGCAATACACACTGCCAGCGTGTTTTGTTGCGTCCAGAATTTGTGGGTGATGCCCGGGTGATGCCTCCTCAATATCGTTCATTATCGGGTGCTCAGCACCAGCCGCCTGCTTCAACTCCATCCACGCGGTCGAACCGGGTAAGCAATCTCACAATTAACCATCGCACCGGGGCAAGGTGCTGCTTGCTCGGGGCATGGTGTATTGGCACGCATAAAAGTGATGTTAGGTGGCCCTCACTGCTGTGGGAACTTGCAGCTTGCCGACACCTAATGGGAAAATGAAAAAATGGAAAGCTTACCAATTACTCCTGCGGTCGTCCGGTGGGCGCGCGAACGCGCGGGCTTTTCCATTGAAGATGCCAACCAGACTTTCAAAAAGATTAGCGCGTGGGAAGCGGGCGATTCAGCACCTTCTTACTCCCAACTCGAACAAATGGCTGAGAAGTTCAAGTGCCCTGTGGCTGTGTTCTTCTTTCCTGAGCCACCCGACGTTCCTGACGTAGAGAAATCGTTCCGCACACTGACTGCTGAGGATTTCGCAGCCATCCCCAGAACGGTTCGCTCGCTTCTTCGGAAGGGACAGGCAATGCAGATTAATCTTGCCGAGCTAAATGACGACAAGAACCAAGCTCCCCGTCTGATAACACGCGACCTGAAATTTTCGGCTAGTACCTCGCTAGACAAAATCGCGGCCGAGGTGCGCGGTTATCTTGGCGTTAGCATGGAGGAGCAGACTAGATGGAAAAATGTTGAAGAGGCGCTAGAAGGATGGCGCGAAGCTCTTGCACGAGTGGGCGTGTTTGTTTTCAAAGACGCTTTCCACGCCAAGGGCTACTTTGGGTTTTGCCTATACGACGACGAATTTCCAATCGTCTACGTAAATAACAGTTCCGCTAAGACACGACAGATTTTTACGCTCTTTCATGAGCTAGGACATTTGTTGTTCCACACAAGTGGCATTGACATCATTAATGATCAATACATTGAGCATCTGCCGCTTAACGAACGAAAGATCGAGATTATTTGCAATGGCTTGGCGGCCAGAGTTCTCGTCCCCGACGAAGTGTTCGACAAAATACTGGGCGAGAAGGTGGCAGACCGCGACACTGCTACAAAGCTTGCCGCTATTTTTAATGTTAGCCGCGAAGTGATCTATCGAAAAATGCTCGATCGCGGACTGGTTGATGTTAACGAATACGACGAAGCAGCAAAGCTATGGGGAAGCCAAATGAAGCCGCAGCAGGCAGGCTCTGGCAACTATTACAACAGCCAATACGCCTATCTAGGACATCGATATATTGACTTAGCCTTTACACGCTATCACCAAAGGCGATTTGATGACGTTCAACTCGCTGGGTACTTAAACCTCAAGCCCAAAAATCTTCCAAAGTTCGAAGCCAAATTCGGGGGTGGGTTCTGATATACGTCCTTGATACATCGGTGATCTCAGCACTCCACCGAAATTATTACCGTACCCGTTTCGTCACGCTCTGGGAACGCTTCGACGCTATGGTGGCGGATGGCAAATTCACGTCCACAAAAGAAGCGTTTCGTGAGTTGGAAGATCGCGGTGGGGAAAGTTTCGATTGGGCGAAGGGCAATGCTGGCTTATTCGCCACGCCGGACGCTAAAGAGGGTGCATTCGTGGCTGCCATTTACGCCGTTGCACATTTCCAAGCCAACATGGAAAAGCAAAAAATTCTGCGCGGTGGGAGGAACGCTGACTAATTCCTCATCGCTAGAGCGGCTTCATTGGGTGCAACAGTTGTAAGCATGGAGCAGTACAAGCCCCAAGCCGCCAAGATTCCCAACATCTGCGAACACTTCAACGTGCTCTGTTTAGATTTGCGCGGCTTTATGGAAGAGGAAAACTGGGTCTTTTGACAGAAGCTGTTACCCGCATCGCACTGCCCACGCCCGCCTCACCGTTATTTATTAGGCTTCTGACTCCAAAATAAAAAGTCAGCGCAAAATCTCCGTATTTATTTGGTGCCGAAGATGACTCGAACACCACCCCGGAAGCCGCGTAAATGCTTGATTTAGCCTGCTGGCATTCAAGACATACCGCCAGAACTACCGCCATATATTTTCAGTGCCCCCGTTGTTTGCCTGTTTCTGGGGCGAACCTCGATCTTCTCCGACTGCGCACGCATAGCCTGTTTCTGAGGCTATTAAGTACGTGGACGGGGGCTTATTTACTTAGGCAGTAATCGGCCACAACCCGCCGTTCGAGATCGTCATTACGATTGCCATAACCCTTGCGCTATGACTACACCATCCTCCAGGGCGATAAACTAACCCGACGGCAGTCTTTGGAATACTAATGTTCGGAGGTCGCAATGGATCGCACGGGGCGTCAACTCTTTATGTTGCTATTGGCCGCATCGGCTTTTCAAGGATGCGTCTCGTTTCATGCACCGCTGGAGGCGGACGATAATTACCCGCCCTACTGGGGAGCAATGACAACACTAGGCCCCAACTGTAGTTCTCTGGATGGCGCCTATCTAAATGAGGGAGTTATTACTGCTACTAACGGAGCCATTCAACCGGTACTGCTGACATCGGTACTGAATATCCGCAGTAATGCGCGGATCGTGTCCTTGAGCGTTCGTACGCGCAGACTAGATAAGCATGGAGACGCGTTCGTCTCTCTCGATGTTACCCCTGACAACAATGTCGCCGACCTTCGCCGGTTCGACAATTGTTTTTGTATTAAGGGAACTTTGGCTTGTCCGGAGGTAAGCCAAACATCTTGGGGGGTGCCATACGTGGGGTTTGGCGGGTCGCAGAACAACGTCTACTTTACCTTGTCTCATGATCGTTCTTTGGTTGCCAAGCTACAGAATTACAATATTGATATGGCATTATTTTTAATCCCCATTTTCGGCATGGATGAACCTTGGGCTTTGTTCAAACGGGCCGAGCAATAGCTGTAAATTGCACCTAAATCCTGAGATATTTTGAGCTTCTACTTTGGAGAAACCAGGATGTCTTAAGGGTTGTGAGCTGCCTTTCTAAACACCATCTAACCCGTTTCTATGTTCACGCAATGCCTTTGCCAGTTCCCGCATCTGTTCACGCCATCCACCCTTGAAGGCGTTTTGCGAAACTGTCGCTTTACCTTCGATTGTTTTCGGCCCGGTCGATTTTTCCCAAGGTTGCCATAGCCTTATCAGCTCCGATTGCCGCGCCTGCCGTTCCGGTGTCCAGCCATTCGCCATGCTGTGCCTCCAATAGTTTGCTTTGCTGGCTTTCGTTTTCCAGCGCACGCGATGATGCCCCGTTGTTAATCTGCTGGTGTCCGTTCGCAATGTTGGCTTGCTTGGCAAATATCACGGGTGGGTTCTTGATCGCCGCCAGCGTTTCCAGCGTCGCCCGGCATTGGTTTTGCGCCCGTAGCGCCATGCGCATGTTTACCTCGAATGCTGGTGCGCTGTCGCAGCCCATGCCGCGTTCAGCCAACCTTGCAAACAGGCTTTGCAGTGCCGTCGCCTGATTCATCAGCATGGCTTCGGCTTGCGACAGGTCGCCGCGATTCACTGCCGATGCTTGGTCGCGCAATTGATCCATCAGGGCGGGCACATCGATGCTGTCCCAGTTGCCGGATTTTTGCTCGGCTCCGCGCATCACCCGAAGTGCCGCCAGTTCTGGAGTTGTCATCACCGCTGTCATTTTCCGCGCAGCCATTTCATCGCTGTCACCTTTTTCAAGAAACACTTGCACCTCCTTGCGCGGGAATTTCTTGGTTTCAGGTGTTGCTGTTTTCTTCTGCTTGCTTGCCATCGTTTAGCCTCCTGGTTATAGCTTCCCCGTCACCACGCGCACGTACAGCAGGCTTTTTCCGGGTTAGCGCTAAACAAATTCTTAATGCCCGCTCTACGGCGGTGATGCCCTGGACTTCGTTGCCGCCCCACCCGGTATGCAATTAAGCAAAACGCGTTTTTCCATTCTGCCTGTGCGAATAAATCCCTTCATGCACGATCTGGCTTTCGATAGCTGGCGACTTCCACCACGCCCTCCCCCACTTCCTCCAAGTGAGCACTCAAACAAATCACAGCTAGGGAGTGGTAATACATTCATTGTTACCGGCTGGCGGTACAGTGAACGCAGCCAATAACCCCGTTTCCGTACCTGCTCACGGTACAGCAAGGGCTTCACCTGTACCGGCTGGCGGGAGTGGACTGTACCGGCTGCGGGTATTACCTTTACCGTTTGGCGGGCTGGTGGTCGCGTTTTGTTTGGCTATGGGCAAGGTGTCCATAAACCCCCACGCGCCGGGGTGATAGTCCTTCCCCTGAATTTCCAACCCGACGAAATTCGAGATTGCCAGCCAGGTCACTGCATACCGAGATGCACCAATATTCAGTCCGCCCTGCCGTGTCTGAATCAACAAGCCGCGCTCGATGATTTCATCCCTTGCCCGCTGGATCACGTCACGCGATTTCCAGCCCCGGCCTTGCAGCCATGAAAACGACAGTTGCAAGTGCCCGTTATTTTTCCCGCTGTGCTGACGCATCAACTCAAACAGCAGGGCTTTGGCCGGATGACTCGCGCCCTTGAACGCGTTGCCATCCATAACCGTGTGAGGGATCGCCCCGTACAGGCCGCTGATCGCCTCAACAGGGCGCTTCTGTTTTTTCTCGGCCATGGCTCAACCATCCACCAGCCGGGACAGATAGCAGTACACGCCCCACAGTTCGATTAAAGACAACGCGGCAAGGTCAGCCCCTATGCCAAGGTGAGAAAACCGCTCACAAAGCGATTGCAGGTGTTCCAGCCAGTCGCCATTCATGGCGCGGCCTTTCTCAACACATAGCGTGCGATGCGATGCTTGCGCCCGCACTCGGTTTCGCCTTGTGTCCAGATCGTCGCAATGTCATACCCCATCGCGCGCAACTCGAACACGCGCGCTGCGGGCATCAAAATGTCCAGATCGCGCCGGGCTTCAATCGTCGTCAGTGAATGCTGTTTCTCGAACGCCGCCAGCAGGTGCAAGCGTTGAGTGTGAGTGGAGTTGTCGTTATGATCGCCGTGTGTGTTTTGGGCTGCCTGCGGGTGGCCTTTTTCTTTTTCCATGGTCGGCTCCGCTCAGGCTGCCAGTTTGGAAAGTGCCGCACGGACTTCGCTAACACGCCAGCGGGTAGTCCCTTCACCCAGGCGGTGCGGTTTTGGCAGCCGTCCAGATTTCGACCAGCGCCATATCGTTGTCGCGCTGGTTTCAAGTGCGGCGGCGAGCGTGGTACAGGAAATGAAGCCGGAGTCCGGCAGGGTATCGAGGTTGGGTGAGGTTTGATTCGCCATGCTGTTTTCCTTCCTTGGAAAAGCAGCCAAGCGCACACGATGGCTTGGCACTGCATGGCGTGAATGTCCCATTGCAGTAGCCGAGGGAATACGGAAAGGGGTTCCCCTTTAAGGGCGCACCGGTCGCGAAAACCGCGCCAATATTGGCATTACGGGCATCTCAATTTCCTTAATTTTGAACGCAGTCCTTGTCACACTTCCGGCTTGCGTCCGGTCGGCGCCCACTCCGGGCGAATGATCGTCGCCGCCTTGTCGGCAAGCGTTGGTGAGAAGCCCTGTTGTACCAGCCACGCCGCTACCGTCGCATTGTCTTCGTGCGTTCCCCGGTCGTCGCGGTCGGCATTGCCCCAGAATTTCGCTGCAGCCTGATTCAGCTTCGCCAGCTTGTCGGAAACATGGGCGCGGCCATTTGGTGTCATCGGTTGATCGGCCGTTGCTGGGGGCGTGCTTATTGCTCGTTCAAATTCTCTTAGCGAATCGGTACGAACAACTAACACGCTATCGGCCGGCAGTCCGTCTCTCGGGTAATAACGCTCCGAGGCTGTCTGCGTAAACCTTCGTTCCAGATATGCCTTCCGATCTTCGCTGTGTTTTTTCAACAGTGCTTCTACTTTTTCCTTTCCAAGATTGTCGACTATGCCCTGCTTCAGCCTTTCCAATTGAGCAGTCGAGCCGTTTTGGTATGGGTTATCGTCATAATCGTCTTGAATCTGGGCTATCAGGCCATTAGGCCCCTCTACGAAGGCGCCATCCATTCCTACTAATGTGACAGGCGGGCCACCCACTTGATTCTGGTATTCGTGCTCAACATCTAGGCGCTCACTGCCTATCATGGGTAGGTCATAAATCCCACGAAGTGCACTCACTTCTTCTTTCAATTTAACTACGCTGATTGCGCGCCCCTCGAAAGACAATTGCGGCCCCCCATACAGCCTTAGCGTTCCTTTCCCATTGAGCGCAGGAACCTCTTTGTATTCGGCCTCCTCAATTGGAACGATTCTTCCGCATCGGCCTGTTGCGCCGTTCACGATATTGACTGATAGCCGGAGCTGCCCATCAAGTGCCAGCCGTAACACGTCGGCTTCGGTAACGTCCTCGCCGAAGACGATTGAAAGATGCCGGGCAGCATCAGCCACCGTCAGCCATGCTTTTAGGTTAAATAGTTTCCCCACAATCGCGTCCCTCACGCTTCCCCTTGTATGGTTGCCGCACCAGCCGGGCAAGGGAACCCGGTTTTCGCCCCGTCGGGCTAGGCGCGGCAAGCTCGTTATGCGTTCCGGTGTAGCGGTATCACTTCCGCCCCGGTTTCCACCGCATCGCAGGTGTCCGCCCACGCTTGCATCATCTTGCGCCGCTCTGGCAGGTGTTCAGATCGCGCATAGGCTGCCACCGTGCTATCGGTTTCCTTATGGTCTAGCTGGCGTTCCATCGCCTCACGGCTCCAGCCCTGCTCACTCAGGATTGACCGTGCCGACGCACGGAAGCCATGCACACACTGGCGGCCTTGATAGCCCATCTTGTTCAGCATCTTGCCGACGGTGTTCTCGCTGATGACTTCAGCATCGCCATACCCCTTCACCTTTGGAAACAGGTGCGGCGTGTGCCCGGTCAGGTCTTTCAATTCTGCCAACAGGGCGCGCGCCTGAGTCGATAGCGGTACGGTGTGCGCAGGCAGCGCCTTGCCCGTCTTCATCCGCTTGGCCGGGATTTTCCATTCCTTGGCTGTCAGGTCGATTTCATCCCAGCGGGCATAACGAAACTCCTGAGCGCGAACAAAAGTCAGCAGGGCAAAATAAGCCGCGTGGCGTGTGACAAGATCGAAGCCTGTCGCCTCTCTAAGGTCGCGCAGGAATGCACCGAAGCCAAGCCGCTCAGTGATGGCCGGGCGATGCGTGGTGGCGGGCTTGCTCATCGCGTCCCGCAGGTGCGCAGCCGGGTTGTTCTCTGCCCTGCCTGTCGCCACGGCATAGCGGAATATCTGCCCGCACACTTCACGCAAGCGAATGGCAGTGTAGGCAATGCCTTGCGATTCAACCTTGCGCAGCATCGCCAGCACTTGCGCTGCCTTTACGCTGGCAACGGGCAGGTGCCCGATTTCCGGGAAGACATAGGCTTGCAGGTGGATCATGGCTTTGTCGGCTGTCACCTTCGCCCACTTCTTAGACTTGCCAGCGTGCCATTCGCGAGCGACGACCTCGAAGCTGTTTGCACTGGCTGCCATATCAGCGTGCTTCCGATGCTTGCGCGCTTCGCTTGGGTCTGTGCCATCCGCCAGCAGGGTGCGGGCTTCGTCGCGCTTCTCACGGGCGCGGGCAAGGCTCACGTCTGGATAGACCCCCAGCGCCAATGTTTTGCGCTTGCCGTCGTGGCGGTAATCCATGCGCCAATACTTCCCGGCAGCGTTCACCAGCAGATACAACCCCTTTTCATCTGCCATCTTGTAGGGCTTGTCGGCTAGCTTGGCTTTCTTTGCTGCCTGGTCGGATAGCGGCATGGCTGTTACCTTTCATGGGTTTGGCGGTATGTTGTTTTTACGAAAGCAACCTACCGCCATAACTACCGCCAAAAATGACAGTATTCCATGTTATTCGATGACACGGGGCGAGACAACAAAAAACCCGCAATCCATTACTAGACGCGGGTTTATGTGGTTTTGTGACACGGGATGATACAAGTAAATGGTGCCCCGAAGACGAATCGAACGTCCGACCTACCCCTTAGGAGGGGGTCGCTCTATCCACTGAGCTACCGAGGCGTGGCGCGATTCTACCGAATCCTGCAAGGATTACCGAACCACGCTGAATCTACGATCAGCTTGGGTTAAATTGGCGCGTCTCGGGAGAACACATGACCAAATTGATACTGGGTGGACTGGCTGCATTGCTGGTGTTGGCGAGCGCGGTGCTGTGGATGCTGCGGCCGGGCACGCAGCGTGTGGAAGGCAGCATGGCGCCGGATTTTGCTTTGCCCGATCAACATGGCAAAACGCATCGTCTGGGCGATTACGCCGGGCGCTGGCTGGTGCTGTATTTTTACCCCAGGGACGACACGCCGGGCTGCACGCAGGAGGCGTGCCGCTTTCGCGATGACATCGGGGTGCTGGGCGATCTTAGCGCGACGGTGCTGGGGGTGAGCGTGGATGACAGCCGTTCGCACGCCGAGTTTGCCCGCAAATATCAATTGCCGTTTCCGCTGCTGTCCGATCCGGATGGGCGCACGGCTGCGGACTACGACAGCCTGCTGAATCTTGGGCTGGTGAAATTTGCCCGCCGCCGCACCTTCATCATCGGACCGGACGGCCGCATCGCGGCGCGCTTTGACAAGGTTGACCCGGCACGTCACGCACAGGAAGTGGCGAACACCCTTCGCACCCTGCAAAGGGCGGGTCAGTGAGGTTTTCAATGTGTGGCTGCGCGTTCGCGACGCGCCTTGGCACCCCAGATCCATACGTATTGCACGCCGGACACCACGGCGATGACGAACACGCTCACGAACAAGGCGGTCAGCCACGCGTCGATTTTGAGCACGCGGGCCAGATCAGCGAGCACCAGCGCCAGCAAGACGAACTCGGCAAACATATGCGTCTTGCCGAGCCAGGTGGGATGGATTTCCAGATGCCCCGCCATTCCCCGATAGCTCAATGCGCCCAGCACGATGATGCTGTCGCGCAGCAGAATCGCTAGCGTCACCCACAGCGGGATCGCCTCCGCCAGCGTCAGCAACACCAGCGTCACCACGCCCAGCGCCTTGTCGGCGACGCTATCGAGCGCAGCGCCAAGCTGGGTCATCTGATTGAGCCAGCGCGCCAGCAGGCCGTCGATGCCATCCGACACGGCGGCGGCCAGGAACAGCCAGCACGCGGCCTCCCAGCGCTGCTGCAGGATCAGCCACGCCACCACCGGCATCGCAGCCAGCCGCAGCAGGGTGATGACATTCGGCAGGTTGAATACGCGCTCACGCATGGCTACACACTAATCAACTCAAGGGTTGTCTGGCAAGCTCGTCCCACAACTTGTCGAGGCGCTTGGCCGATACGGGATACGGCGTTTTGAGTTCCTGCGCAAACAGTGAAATCCGCAATTCCTCCAGCTGCCAGCGGAAATCGTCCAGCGCCGCCGGCAGTTCGCCCCGCACCTGCGCACGCCGCGCCAGATATTTGTTTTGCAGCGTCAGCACGCTGGCCATGCCGCGCGAATCGCGCACCTCGGAGGCGGGCAGTTTTTCCAGTCGCTTGAGGATGCCGCGCAGGTATCGCGGCAGGTCGCGCAGGTGCGCCCACGCGGTGGCGGTAATGAAATCAGGTGGAACCAGCGCGGCCAGATGCGCGGTTTCATCGCGCATCGCAGCGGTGAACTGCGGCTTGGCATTCAGGCGCGCCGCCACCTGCGCGTGCAGGTCGAGAATCTCCGCCACGTCACGCAACAGCGCCTGCTTCACGACCGCGACCTTGGGCTTGGCGCGCTCCTTTTGCTTGTCGAATTCCTTCTGCGTGCGCGGCGTGTCGTCGTCACCCAGCAGCGCGCGGGTGGCGATCGCATTAATCAAGGCCTCGCGCAATTGCTCGGTGCTGCCAAAGTTGCGGAATTTAAGCGCCAGCGCTGTTTCACGCGCCAGGTCCTTGTCGAGCTGCTTGAACTGAAGGGCCAGTGCGATGCGCAACAGCCGCACCACCCCGCGCCGGGTTTCGCTGGCGGCCGCATCGGCGGTATCGAGCAGGCGCAGGTCGACGCTGTCACCCGTATCGACCAGCGCAGGATAGCCCGTCAGTTCGCGGCCGCCGCGCTTGAATTTCACCTGTTCCGGCAGATCGCCAAAACTCCATTCCAGCAGCCCGGTGCGTTCGAACTCGCTGTCTTCCGCGCCGCCGCCATAGGTGATGCGCGCCGCGCCGCCCAGCTGCTGACGCAAGGCGGCGAGATCGCGCCCGCTGGCGAGTTCCTGCCCGCTGTCGTCGATCACGCTGAAGTTCATTTTCAGGTGCGGCGGCAACTCGCCCGACCAGTCATCGGGGTGGATGTCGGTGCCCGTCTTCTTGCGGATATAGGCCGCCAGCGCGGTGATCAGAATCTGCTCGCCCGGCTGCGCCACACTCAAGAATGCCGTCACCGCATCGGGCAGCGGAATCAGCGGGCGGCGCTTGTCTTTCGGCAGCAGTTTCAGCAGCGCGGTGAGCTTTTCACGAATGAGGCCGGGCACCAGCCAGTCAGCCTGCGCCGCCTCGATGCGGTTGAGCAGATACAAGGGCAGCTGCAGCGTCACGCCGTCGAGCGCATGACCGGGCTCGAAGCGATACTTGAGCTTGCACGCCACGCCATCGACCAGCATGGTCTCGGGGAACAGCGTGTGATCCGCGCCCAGACCTTCGCCGAGAATGTCCTCGCGCTGCAGGAACAGGATTTTCGGGTTGGCCTGCTCAGCCTGCTGCCGCCATTTCTCGAACGCCGCGCCGTTGTGAATGCCGGCGGGGATGCGCGCATCGAACACGCGGAAGATGCGCTCCTCGTCCAGCCACACGCCCGACTTGCGCGCCTTGTGTTCGAGGTCCTCGATTTCCTGAACCAGCGCGCGGTTATGCGGCAGCCATTTCGCCTGCGTGTCGTATTCGCCCGCCACCAGCGCGCCGCGAATGAACAGCTCGCGCGACAACTCGGGATCGATGCTGCCGTAGTGAATCTTGCGCCGTGCCACTAGGGTGATGCCGTACAGGCTGACGCGCTCGAACGCCACCACGCGCGCGCCCTCCTTTTCCCAATGCGGCTCGATGAACATGCGCGTCAGCAGATGCTGTCCGGCCGCCTCGATCCACTCCGGCCGCACCTCGGCAACCGTACGCGCGAGCAGCCGCCCGGTGTCGGTCAGCTCGGCCGCCATCACCCACTTCGGGCCTTTTTTCGCCAGCGCCGAGCCGGGATGAATCGACAGCTTGATGCCGCGCGCGCCCTGGTAATTGCCCTCGCCCGGCCTGGCGCGGCCCGCGCCTTCACTGGGCCTGGTGCGCGCCTTGGCGTCATCCGACTTGAAACCGATATTGCCGAGCAGGCCGGTCAGCAAGGCCTGATGAATGGTGTCGTAACCCGCGTCTTTTTCGTTCTCGCGCAGCCCGAGTTCGCTCACCTGCGCATGCAGCTGGCCGTGAATGTCGCGCCATTCGCGCATCCGCCGCGGCGACAGGAAATGATCCTGCAGCAGCGTCTGCAGCTGGCGGTTGGTTTTCTTGTGCTTGACCTGTTCTTCGTACCAGCGCCACAGCTTCAGCCAGCCCATGAAATCGGAGCGCTCGTCGGCAAACAGCTTGTGCTTTTCGTCCGCCGCCTGCGCCCGCTCCATCGGCCGGTCGCGCGGGTCCTGCACCGACAGCGCGCTGGCGATGATCAGCACCTCGTTGACGCAACGCTGCTGTTCCGCCGCCAGCAGCATGCGGGCAATGCGCGGGTCGAGCGGCAGCTTGCCGAGCTTCTTGCCAATGTCGGTGAGCCGCCCCTGCTCGTCCAGCGCATGCAGTTCGGCCAGCAGTTGATAGCCGTCGCTCACCAGCCGCGTGCTCGGCGGGTCGATGAAGGGAAAGCCCACCACGTCGCCCAGCCCCAGCGTCTTCATGCGCAGGATGACGCCGGCCAGCGACGAGCGCAGCAGTTCGGGATCGGTAAAGCGCGGGCGATTGCCGAAATCAGCTTCGTCATACAAGCGGATGCAGACGCCGTCCGCCACCCGCCCGCAACGGCCGGCGCGCTGGTTGGCCGACGCCTGCGACACCTTTTCGATCAGCAACTGCTCGACCTTGTTGCGCGCCGAATAGCGCTTGACCCGCGCGGTGCCGGGGTCGATCACGTAGCGGATGCCCGGCACGGTGAGCGAGGTTTCCGCCACGTTGGTCGCCAGCACGATGCGCCGCGACTGGTTGGACGGCTTGAAAATTGCGTCCTGCTCGGCCACCGACAGGCGCGAAAACAGCGGCAGGATTTCGGTGCCCGGCGGGTGGTGCTTGCGCAGCGCCTCGGCGGTATCGCGGATCTCGCGCTCGCCTGGCAGAAACACCAGGATGTCGCCGGAGCCGAGACGCGCCAGTTCGTCGGTGGCGTCGAGGATGGCGGCGATCTGATCGGGGGCGTCCTTGTCTTTCTTCTCGCGCTCGCCCTTGGCCGGCATGGCGGGCTCGTCACGCTCGATCGGCCGCCAGCGGACTTCCACCGGATAGGTGCGCCCCGACACCTCGATCACCGGCGCGCCGCCAAAGTGCTGCGAAAAACGCTCGGCGTCGATGGTCGCGGACGTAATCACCACACGCAGGTCGGTGCGCTTCTCCACCAGCGTCTTCAGATAGCCCAGCAGGAAATCGATGTTGAGACTGCGCTCGTGCGCCTCGTCGATGATGATGGTGTCGTAGCGCGACAGCAGCGGATCGCCCTGGCTTTCAGCCAGCAGGATGCCGTCGGTCATCACCTTGATCGCGGTGTCGTGGCGCACCTTGTCGGTGAAGCGCACCTTGTAGCCGACCACGCCGCCCAGCTCGCCGCCGAGTTCCTGCGCGATCCGGGTTGCCACCGCGCGCGCGGCGATGCGGCGCGGCTGGGTGCAGCCGATCAGCTTGCCCGGGCGGACGCCGGCCTCCATGCACATCTTGGGAATCTGGGTGGTTTTGCCCGAACCGGTTTCGCCGCACAGGATCAGTACTCGGTTCTTTTGCAGCGCGTCGAGGATGTCGTCGCGGCGGGCGCTGACGGGCAGGTCGGGATAGTGGATTAGCAAGGCGGGACTCAATCGTTCAAAAACCATCCGCGGAGGCCGCGAATGAAATGGGTTTACTTGTTCTGGATATACCGCGCGTCATCAAAGCTTTCGACCCACTCCGGACGGTAAACCGTCATCACGGTGACCATCATGCCCGTAGTGAATGCCTCACCCCAGCTGATCATCAGGGCATACGGCGTGTAATGGCTGAGCAGATAATCAAGCGTATAGGCCCCGCCCAGCGCCATCAGCGCCGTCGTGGCAAGGCCGATCGCCACCACTGACAGCGCCGCGCCGAAAAAGCCGTTGCCCAGCACATAAATGAAAAAATGATTCGGCAAGCGCCGATCCAGCAAATGGAAGAGGCCCCAGCTCACCGCAGCCGGCAACGCTGCCATCAGTAACGCATCCATGCCCAGCGCAGCCCAACTGCCACGGCCGAACGCCGCGTTCGCAAACAGGATCAGCACCCCGGCAAAGCTGGCACGCCAGAAGCCGAACATCAGCGTCAGCGCCGCCATGCCGTACAAATGAAACGACAGGCCTGGTTTCACGCCGCTGCGAATCTGCCACAACGCCAGCACCACGACGGTGGCGCCGAGAAACAGATTCAGGCGTTGCGGATCGGCCAGCTGACGCCAGTCGCCCGACATCAGCCAGCGCCAGGCCAAAAATGCCAGCCCCAGCCAGCCGCCCCAATGAAATGATTCGGGCAGCACGGATGCAAACAAGCTGGTCGCGGTAAAATCCATGGCCGGATTTTACGCGATGCGTCTCCACCCCGCCGCCACGAAAGCGCTTATGACCCCCACCTCCAACAAACCGCTGTCCGACGACGAACTGGCCGCCTACAGCGACCTCATCCACGACGTGTCCGAGCGTGCCGATCTGCCACTCTCGCTCGAAGGCATCGATGGCTTTGTCACCGCGCTGCTGGTTGCGCCCCGCCCCGTTTCGCCGGATGAGTACTTCCCGGTATTGTTAGGCGAAGGCGGCCTGGGCGTATTCAAGGACGAGGCCGAGCAGAAGCGGTTCATGGACTGTTTCAACCGCCGCTGGAATGAAGTCAAGCGCGCGCTGGCCGCTCCGGTGGAAAACCTCGCCGACCCCAAAGCGCTGGCACCGCTGATCATGGACTGGGAAGGCCTGCTGAGCGAACTCCCCAAAAAAGAGGCCGATGAAGTCCGGCAGGACATGCCCGCCTACGGCCAATTATGGGCAGCCGGTTTTCTGATCGTGGTTGAACACTGGGAAGACGACTGGTCGCTGCCGGAAGACAGCAAGGACGAAACCTTCGTCGACGCCTGCCTCGACCCGTTCTACGCGCTGATCACGCCGGAAGCTGACTGGACCCCCGCAGAGCGCAAGCTCAACCGTGACGAACACGTTGCCAGCGCCATCTGGGGCGCCTACGACCTGCGCGAATTCTGGCTCGACCGCGGCTTCGTCCCGCACGCCCCGATCCGCAAAGACGCTGAACCTGGCCGCAACGACCCGTGCCCGTGCGGCAGCGGCAAGAAATTCAAAAAATGCTGCGGCGCGGACGACACGCTGCATTGAGCTGAGTCATCCGGGAACGATGCGACGGCAATAAACAAAGGCAACCCACGGTTGCCTTTGTTTATTTGCTTGCGGTGCGAAGCCGCACAAACACTCAGCCGGCCGCTGCCTGATCCAGCCAGGCCACGGTTTGCTGCTTGCCGTGAATAGTCGAAACAGGCAACGGCTCACCGTTTTTCCAGCGCACCAGCGCCTCGCGCTTGCCCACCCCGGTGATCACAAACCATACGCACTGGCTGCGGCTCAAGCGCTGGGCCGACAGGCTCACACGCTCGGGTGGCGGCTTCGGCGCACCGTGAACAGCCAGCACATCTGCACCGTTCCAGTCGTGGCCCGGAAAGAGACTGGCGGTATGGCCATCCTCGCCCATGCCGAGCAGCACCACATCGAAATCTGCCACGTCGGACAGCCAGCCGGCGTAAACAGTTGCGGCATCATGCGAGCCAAGTTCAGCCGGTATCGGGCGGCGGTTTTCGGTTGGGATGCCTGAAGCGGCCAGCCAGGCTGCTTCGATCATTCGGCTGTTGCGTTCGGGATGATCGAGCGGCAAACAACGCTCGTCGCCATACCAGACATGCCAGCGCGCATCGCCTGCCTGTTGCTGGGCCAGCGCGCGGTAAAGCGCGAGCGGCGTGGTGCCCCCCGCCAGCACCAGGTGAAACACGCCACGCGCCGCAATGGCTGATTCCGCTTCGACACACAGCGCATCACTTAACCCGGCCACCAGCGCATCAGCAGCGG
Source organism: Gammaproteobacteria bacterium (assembly GCA_018831045.1). Classification (GTDB taxonomy): domain Bacteria; phylum Pseudomonadota; class Gammaproteobacteria; order Burkholderiales; family Thiobacillaceae; genus Thiobacillus. The sequence continues at coordinate 161,755 of JAHJRA010000036.1, forward strand.
CGAACACCCGCCAATCCGGCAGATTCACAGCTCGTTGCGCCAGGTCTGGTCGTCGCTGTCGAACAAGCGGTTGGAATCCGCCGGGCCCCAGCTGCCCGCCGCATAGGTCGGGATGTAATCGCGTTCGACCGTCCAGTGCCGGAGAATCGGGTCCACGACCCGCCATGCCCATTCGACCTCGTCAAAGCGCAGAAACAGCGAGCGGTCGCCTTCGATGACGTCGAGCAGCAGGGTTTCATAAGCGTCGAGCGTCTGCTCGTCGGTTTTCAGGAAGCTCGCATTCATCTGCATCATGCGCGTATCCATATCGAGTCCCGGCTGCTTGACATGGATTTCCATGCGCATCGACTCGTCCGGCTGGATCGACAGCAAGATCCAGTTGGGCTCGATCGATTCGAGCGGCGTTTCGCGAAACAGCTGCTGCGGCGGATGACGAAAGCGGATCGCGATCATCGAGGTCTGGTGTTTCATGCGCTTGCCCGTGCGCAGATAAAACGGCACCCCGCGCCAGCGCCAGTTGTCGATATAAAACTTGGCGGCGACATAGGTTTCGGTGATGGAGTTCGACTCGACGTTGTCTTCCTCCTGATAGCCCAGAACGGCCTTGCCTTCGACGCTGCCGCGCGCGTATTGCGCACGAACGGCATGCGCATGCACCGCGCGCTTGGCGATGGGACGGATCGAACGCAGCACCTTCACCTTTTCGTCGCGCAGCGCGTCGGCTTCCAGCGCGGGCGGCGGCTCCATCGCCACCACGGTGAGCAGCTGCATCAAGTGGTTCTGCAACATGTCGCGCAGCGCGCCGGCACGGTCGTAATAATCGGCGCGCTTTTCGATGCCGATGGATTCGGCCACGGTAATCTGCACGTGGTCGATGAAGTTGCGGTTCCACAGCGGCTCGATCAGGGTATTGGCGAAGCGGAAAACGAGCAGGTTCTGCACGGTTTCCTTACCGAGAAAGTGATCAATACGATAAACCTGCTCCTCACCAAAATGCTGATGCAGCAGCTGGTTCAGCACCTGCGCCGATTCGATGTCTTCGCCAAACGGCTTTTCGATCACCACCCGGTTCAGCCCGCGTGGTTTGTTAAGACCCACCGCTTCGAGATTGTGGATGACGGCAGAAAACTCGGCCGGTTTGATCGCCAGGTAAAACACCGTGCTCGAGCACGCCGACTCGGGCGGAAGATTGTCGGCCAGCGCCTGATACGAACCGACGTTATTGAGATCGCCCTGCTGATAGCGGAAGCGCGCAACAAAGCGCTTGAATACCGGTGTATCGAGGCTGCCCTTGATCTTGGTGGCCAACACTTCACGCATGTGGGCACGCCATTCGTCGTCACTCCAGGGGCGGCGTGCAAACGCCACAATGGTGAGCGACTCGGACAGCCGCGCGGCCGCTTCCAGGTGGTACAGCGCGGGCAGCAGCTTGTTGCTGGCGAGGTTGCCGGTGGCGCCAAAAATCACAAACGTACACGGCAACATGACATCGGGATCGGGACTCATTTGCTGTCTTCCTTGATGGCATGACCGCCGAATCCCTGACGCATCTTCGCCAGCATCTTGTTGCCGTAGTCGCCTTTGCCCTGGCTGGCAAAACGCATCATCAGGGACAGTGTCATGACCGGTGCGGGAATACCGAGTTCAATTGCCTCCAGTGCGGTCCAGCGGCCTTCGCCGGAATCGCCAACGAAGGGCTGAACGGTTTCGAGGCTTTGATCCTGCGTCAAAAAATCCGCAGTCAGATCAAGCAGCCACGATTGCACCACGCTGCCGTGACGCCACAGCTCGGCGATGCTGCTCACATCAAGATTGAATCCCGGCTTGTTTTTCATCAGCGCAAAACCTTCAGCCAGCGCCTGCATCATGCCGTACTCAATGCCGTTGTGAACCATCTTGACGAAGTGCCCGGAGCCGACCATGCCGCAATGCAGCCAGCCGCGATCCGGCGCGGGCGCGAGTTTTTCCATGTAGGGCTTCAGGCGTTCCGCCGCCGCGTCGGAGGCGCCGAACATCAGGCAATAGCCATTTTCCAGCCCCCACACGCCTCCCGATACGCCGACATCACAGAACTCGATCTGGCGTTCGGCCAGCCAGGCGGTGCGGCGCTGCACATCCTTGTAAAACGAGTTGCCGCCATCCACGACCAGATCACCGGGTGCAAGCATCGGCCGCAGGGCTTGCAGCACCACTTCGGTTGCGTCACCGGCAGGCAGCATCAGCCACACAATGCGCGGCGTGGCCAACGCATCAACCAGCGATTGCAGGCTGTCGCAGGCGAGATGGCCGGTTTCTTCGGCGAGATCTTGCGTGACTTCCTGGCTGCGATTGAAAAGCGCGATCTGCTCGCCTTTCAGCGCCAGGCGCCGCGCCATATTCCCCCCCATGCGACCGAGTCCGACGATACCAAATTCCATGCTGTGCTCCCGTGAGTGAGTTCAAAGTGATAATTACAAATGAGCACTGGCGCATTAAGCATGCCAGCTGCTGAAGCACGACAGGAAGCAGTCATGCGTGCCAGGCCGTGCCACACGCGCCCCCCATCGGTGCGCCATGCACCGATTCAGGCCAACAACCCTGGAAACAGCTTGCCCAGCCCGGTCGCAATCATTTCAATTGAAATGGCTGCAATAATCAAACCCATCAAGCGCGTAACAACGTGAATGCCGGTTTTTCCCAGCCGCCTGGCAATCATCGGCGCCGCACGAAACGATAACCATACCGACAAGGCCACCAACGTCACCGGAACCAGCAAGGCAGTCTGATGCAGCAGGTTACCCTGCGTTGCGCCTGCGGCCACGATCATGTGCGTGATCGCACCCGGCCCCGCCAGCAACGGGATGCCCAATGGCACCACGCCAACCGCATCGCGCTCTTCCGATTCCACCGCCTCGTCGTGTGTTTGCCTCTGCGGGCTCACGTGCGCCTGCACCATCGACAACGCCAGCAACAACAGCAGCAAGCCGCCCGCGACTGAAAAAGCGGCAAGCCGAATGCCGAAGAAACCCAGCATGGGCTCGCCCAGAAAGGTGAACAGGGTCAGCACGCCGAGCACCGTCAGCGCAGCAATGCGGGCCGCAGTGCGGCTTTGTTTCTGTGTGTAGCCGTGGGTGGCGACAAGAAAAAGTGGAATGACGCCGACCGGATCGACGATGGCGAATAGCGCCAGTGCAGCCTTGACGAGTTCGGAGATATCCATGCCGAGCATCATAGCCGCACGGCTTGGCGATTATTCAAACCCGCTTGAAGAGCAGGTCCCATACCCCATGCCCGAGGCGAATGCCGCGTTGCTCGAACTTGGTGAGCGGACGCGTGTCGGGGCGCGGCGCATAGTCGGCCACCGTGTTTGCCAGCATAGGTTCTGCAGTGAGCACGGCGAGCATTTGCTCGGCGTAATCCTGCCAGTCGGTCGCCAGATGAATATAGCCACCTGGCTGGATTCGGCTGGCCAGCAACCGCACCAGCGGCGGCTGGATTAGACGGCGCTTGTTGTGGCGTTTCTTGTGCCAGGGATCGGGGAAAAAAACATGCACCCCCGCAAGGCTGTCCAGCGCGAGCATCCGCGTCAGCACTTCGACCGCATCGTGCTGGATGACGCGCACATTGGTGAGTCCTCGCTCGCCAACCTGCTTCAGCAACGCGCCAACACCGGGGGTATGTACTTCAACGCCAAGGTAATCGTTTTCAGGATGCGCAGCGGCGATCTCGACCAGCCCCTCGCCCATGCCAAACCCGATTTCCAGGATACGCGGGGCGACACGGCCAAACGCCGCGTCGAGGTCCAGCAAGCCAGCCTGAAACGGCAGCATGCACTGCGGCCCGATTTCAGCCAGCGCACGCGCCTGGCCAGGGCCGACGCGCCCGGCGCGCAGCACATAGGAGCGGATGCGCGGATGTGCGTCAGTATCACCCATGCTTATTTGGTGCCCGTAATCAGGCCGCTGGTGGGCGAACTCGGGCTGGCCTGATAGATTTTTTTCGGCATGCGGCCAGCCAAAAATGCCTCGCGCCCAGCTTCCACGGCTTTTTTCATCGCCGATGCCATCAGCACCGGATTGCCGGCCCCGGCTATCGCGGTATTCATCAGCACTGCGTCGCAGCCCAGTTCCATCGCGATGGTCGCGTCGCTGGCCGTGCCGACACCGGCATCGACGATCACCGGCACCGTGAGGCGATCGATGATGATTTGCAGGTTCCATGGATTGAGAATACCCATACCGGAGCCGATCAGGCTCGCCAGCGGCATCACCGCAACGCAGCCAATGTCTTCCAGCTGTTTGGCGGCGATGGGGTCATCCGACGTGTAGACCATCACCTTGAAGCCGTCCTTCACCAGCACTTCGGCGGCCTTGATGGTCTCGGCCACATTCGGGTACAGCGAGGCGGGGTCGCCCAACACTTCGAGCTTGACCAGGCTATGCCCATCCAGCAGCTCACGCGCCAGCCGCAAGGTGCGAATCGCGTCGTCTGCCGTGTAACAGCCTGCGGTGTTCGGCAGGTAAGTGTATTTCGACGGCGGCAAAGCATCGAGCAGGCTGGGCTGGCTGGCATCCTGGCCAATGTTGGTGCGGCGGATGGCGACGGTGACGATTTCCGCGCCCGAGGCTTCAACCGCAAGGCGGGTCTGCTCAAAGTCCTGATATTTGCCGGTTCCTACCAGCAGACGGGAGACATAGGACTTTCCTGCGATAACGAGAGGATTCATGGGTTTCAGGAGTAAAGGCTAGGGGAATGTCTCGATCAGCCGCCGCCAACCGCGACGACGATTTCCAGACGGTCGCCGCTGGCAAGCAGCGTGCTGGCATGCTGGCTGCGCGGGACGATTTCGCCGTTTTTTTCAATCGCAATGCGTTTACCCGCCAGATCCAGCGACTCGATCAGTTGACTCAGGGTAAGCGGGGCAGGAAAGCGACGGAGTTCGCCATTGATATGAAGTTCAATCACAAAACGCTTCTTCTATCCGGGGGACGTGAGTTTCAGTAGAATGCCGGATTCTACCCTGAAGCTCCTTACAGGGCATGAAGGCACATCCTTGCCGCGCGGGCGTCGTATAGTGGCATTACCTGAGCTTCCCAAGCTCATGAGGAGGGTTCGATTCCCTTCGCCCGCTCCAGAAATTTCCGGCAAATTGTCTCTCCAGCCGATGGCTGTTCAATTTCTCTTTCGATTGGACCGTTAATTCAATGGCTATGTCTGCTCCGCTAGATCCGTCTTCTGCTATTGCCCTGCTAAACGAAGCAGAGACCCGCATGGCGCAAGCGCTGGATAACTTTTTCCAGCGCAATCGGGAACAAATCCAGGACTCCATCCTGCGTGCCATTGCAATGCAGATCACGCCGTCCATGCTGGCCAGCGGGCAAACCTGCCTTGATTGGCTGAATGCCTCCCCGGACAAGCTATCCACCTCATTTGCCGAGCAGTTCCGCCTGCACCTCGCCCATCCCGAAACATTTGAAGGCCAAACCCGTGGCCAGTCGGCACCGCTGCAACTGGTGGACGACGATGTATTGGGACGGCAGCTGGCGGCAGAAAAAATTTCCGCCCATCTGACCGACGCCTTGCGGCCCGAGCTGCTGCTGCTGTTTAGTCGCCTGCAATCCCTGATACAAATCAGCCTGGGCGACCCTGGCGAAATCCAGGCGTTTGGTTCGTTACCGGTGGTTCATGCGTTATCTCGCGCGCTGGACTCGCTTGGCCTCGATCCGCAAAGTGGCACGTTGTTCATGCAAAACACGGAAGCCCCCCTGGGCGACACGCTGAAGCATACTTACACCGCACTCAACCAGTTTCTGCTCGAACAAGGGGTCGAAGAGCACACAGGCATTCGCGCCCAGCCGACACCAGCACTCCGGCACAATGAATCAGCCGTCAGCCACGACATCCTGTCGCACATCAAGTCGGTCGCGGCACGCAACCAGACACCGCATCTTTCTGCCGCAAACGGGTCCGCGTCCTTGGATGAAGGTGGCTTGCCTGCTGCATTGCCGCGCTTTCTCGACAGCCTTGCTTATTGGCAAACCCAGGCGCAGCCAGTGTCAGGCACGGCGCCCGCGCCCAGCGCACATCTGTTGCGGCAGCTTCAGCAGGACGCCTGCCAAACGGATGCAGGAAGCTTTGACCTTGCTATTCTGGATGCCCTGGCAGGCCTGTTTGAATTCATCCTGAGTGATCCGGATGTCTCTCCGCGCTATAAGTCTGCGATTGCGCAGTTACAAATCCCGACCCTGCGCGTTGCGCTTGAGTCACCCGACTTTTTCGATGACGACCTTCATCCTGCGCGCCAGCTGATCGACCTGCTCGGCCAGTTCTCGCGCCGTTTCCCCGCAAGCCACGCAGCTCATGCCGACGCGCTGCAACACATCGAGGCTGGCTGCACGCTCATATTGAACGATCCGCTTCACCCAATCGAAGGGTTTACCGGGGCACTGAGTACGCTCAATGCCTGGCTGGCGGAAGAAAACACCCGCGCAGAAACCCAACTGACGACAGAAGTCGCGCAACTGCAACAAATCGAAAATCAGGAATTGGGCACCCTGCTGGCCTTGCAGAACCTGCAAGACCTCACCACGCGTTACCCCGCTCCCGAGGCGGTACTGCGCCGACTGGAAGCGGCCTGGATACCCTATATGTCGACCCTTTATGTAGCCGAATCTGGCGAGGGCGCCCAATGGCGCGACGCCTGTGCAACCCTGCTCCAGTTATTTCAGAGCCTGCAGGCACCGGCACCTGACAACCGGGAAGCGCGCCTGCAATCCATTCCTGCAATCAATGCTGCGCTAAGGCGCGGACTGCTGGCACAAGGCGCCGATCCTGCGCAGTTGAAAAACTTCTTTAGTGCCATCACCCGCGTCCAGGAATGCTGGATCCGTCCGGATGTCAGTCAGCCCGTCAGCGTGGTTAGCACCTTTGTGCCCCAGCCCATTTCGCCGGACGAAGTCGAGTCACTCGCACGGCATCTGGCCCCTGTTCCCAGCGACCCGATCCTGCAACAAACCGAGCAATTGCTCGAGGGCGACTGGGTGGACTTCGATCCTCCATACGAAGGATTGGCTACCGCACGCGTGGCCTGGGTGGGCGTTCACGGCTATTTACTTTTTTGTGACGACACAGAGGGGCAACGCTTCTCGCTCGACTGCACACAACTCGCGGCAGAAATCCATGCCGGACGCGCACGAATTCCGGAGCAATCACTTACCCGGAAAGCCATGTTGCGTCTCAAAATCCAATTATTGGACGGTGCAGTCTGAATTCCTTGCGCAAACCACTCAAGTTTCCCCGGCACTAACCGATACATCAGCTATGCGATGGTGCGCCCGAATCCCGGACTCGCCCGCTGACCGCCGAACAGGGCAAACCCGCCGCGAGGCGGGGACGCAAAGTTTCCGGCCTCGATCACGCTCCCCTGCAGATCGAGGTAGCGGGACTGCCGGTAACACTCCGGATTGATATCCTGCCGTTCGTTCGCCGGTTGGCACATCGCACATGCAGCGAGGTGATCCAATGGAGCGCGAAATGCCCGATAACTCAGTCGTAGTTAACCTCAATCAGTTTGAGCGTTCACGTCGTAACGCGGGAGGCGCCGGCACGCAGGCCTCTGCAGAGACGCTGGCCATGCTGCACGACTGCCGCGACCAGTTGATTGAAGGTGCGACCCGCATCCTCACACACCAGGTCGAAGGCATGGAAAGCACGCTGCTGGCCATGGCCGACCGTGCCCCCTTGCTTGATACCCGCAATATCTATTACGGTGCCCAAGGCATCCTCAACAAGCAGGCCAACGAACTGCTGAGCGCCTGCAAGGATGCGTATTGCCAGAGCTTCAGTAAATTCACTCTCGGCCGGGAAAAACCCGTTGCCTTTGAACTTTCGGAACTTTCTCTGGTGGGCGATCAGGATTTTGAAATCACCCTGGCAGTCGACAAAGCGACTTCACGCCTGCGTTTCAACTGCGCCGAAGAACTGGTTGCCCTGGATGCACGCGTCGCACATCTGATGGCGCGCCCCAGCCTGAGCGAAAACGACAACCCCCTTGGCCCACGCGCACTGTGCGAGGCGCTGCTGGATGGCATTGCACACATGGACGTGGCGCAAAACATCCAGGTCGTATTGTTGAACCAGTTCAACCTGGTGCTCACCACCGAGCTTGCCGGCATTTATCAATCCATCAACCGCTACCTGGTCAACCATGGCGTCCTGCCCGATCTAAAGGTCGGCAGCCAAAGTCGCGTCCAGCACCAGCCAAGTGCTACGCCTTCCGGCGCGGGCACCGCTTCCGCGCAGTCGTCAACGGGCGGCGAGATGTTCAACCTGTTTGAACAGTTGGCCGGGGGAGGCGGCGGTATGGGCGGTGCAACAGGGGGCGGAACGGGCGGTCACGCCGGCGGCGGCGCGACAGGGGGAGCCGGTCATTTCAGCCTGCTCGATTCGCTCAGCCAGCTGCAACTCGGTGCCATGAAACTGCCCGGTGGCGGCAGTTTCGAGTTGCCTCTGCTGGAAGCAGCCTCGATCCAGAACGTGCTGCGCAGCTTGCAGCAAAGTCCCGTCATGCAATCCGCCAGCCCGCTCGACGCCGTGCTGGTGGATGCGGTCGCCATGCTGTTCGATGTGGTGTTCGACGAAGCGGCGATTCCCGACCGTCTGAAAGCGCAAATCGCACGCCTGCAAATTCCGGTTCTGAAGGCGGCCATGCTGGACCGCAATTTCTTCTCAGAGCAAAACCATCCGGTGCGACGCATGCTGGATGCCATCGCCACGCTTTCCATCCACCTGCCCGACAACGAAGCGGGCAATGCCCGCCTGGATGCCATTTCGAACATCGTGAGCCGCGTGCTCGACACCTTCGAGCAGGATATCGCCGTGTTCGACGCTGCCGCAGCTGAACTGGAAGAGATGAGCGCCATCCTCGAAGAAAGCCTTGAAGAAACCGTCGACGTTGGTCTGCAGGAAGACATCGCCCAGATCAAACAGGCCGAACGTGCCGAACTCGCGCCGGTCATCGTCCATGATTTCATCAACCGCGCGCTTAAAGACCAGCCGGTTGCAGAAGCCGTGCGCGAGTTCTTGCGGCGTGACTGGGCGCGCTTGCTCACGGCGGAATACATTGAGGAAGGTGAACAAGGCGCACATTTCAGCAGTGCGATTGAAACCATGCGCGAGCTGGTTTGGAGCGTGCAATCCAAGGCCGACATGGATGCCCGGCTGATGCTGGTTCGCATCTTGCCGGGACTGTTGAAACGCCTGCGCGAAGGCACAGCAAAAATCAATTTTCCAGCCAAACTGGCCGACCGTTTCTATGCCACCCTGGTGATCCTGCACGCCAATGCAGTCCGTCCCAACACGCAGCCTGTTCCGTTGCCCGAGGCCACACCTGCAGAACGTATCGAAGAGGTAGCCGCTGTTCAGCAACTCGAAGCTGAGGCCAGCGTGCCGGAGGTGCAAACCGCAACAGATGCCGAGCCGGAGCCGACCGCCCCGGTATTTGATGATCTTTTCAGCCTGCGTGCCCGCTCCCTCAACAAGGGCGACTGGGTTGAGTTTCATTACGAGGACGGCACCATCCGCTGGGCGCGCCTTGGCTGGGTAAGCGGCGTCAAGAACACCTATTTGTTCTCTGACCAGGACGGCATGAACAGCTTTTCCATCAGTCTGCAGCGCCTGGCCGACAAGCTGCGTAAAGGCGAGGCTGTTCTGGTCGAGCGTAAATCCATTACCGAATCGGCCTTCGGCAAACTCATGAACCTGTTCCGCCAGAAACTCAGCAGCATCTGAACCGTTCGACCCACCCCGTGCATGGGGTGGATGTTACCCTCCTCCTGTGAAATCCTTTGCTTCCCGCATTATCCGCTGGCAACAGAGCCATGGCCGTCATGCCCTGCCCTGGCAAGTCAGTCGCGACCCTTACCGCATCTGGCTGTCTGAAATCATGTTGCAGCAGACCCAGGTTGCCACGGTCATTCCCTATTTCGAGCGTTTTATCGCGCGCTTCCCCAGCCTGCCCCAGCTGGCGGAGGCACACGAAGACGACGTCCTCACACTGTGGAGCGGGCTGGGCTATTACAGCCGCGCGCGCAATCTGCATGCTGCAGCACGCATCATTGTCGCAAGTCACCCCGAAGGGTTTCCCGAAACGGCAGAGCAGATCGCCCAACTGCCGGGTGTCGGGCGTTCCACCGCAGCGGCGGTAGCGGCGCTGGCGTTCGGTCAGCATTGCGCCATCCTCGACGGCAACGTAAGACGCGTGCTGGCGCGCCATGGCGGAGTGACAGGCTGGCCGGGAGACAAAAAGGTTGAAGCCGAACTATGGCGCCTGGCGGAATCGCTTTTACCGCCTGACACACGCCACGGCACGGGCGCCATCGAGACCTACACCCAGGGCATGATGGATCTGGGCGCGCTTGTCTGCACCCGCAGCCAGCCTGCCTGCGCGACCTGCCCGCTCAATACCGACTGCATCGCCCACGCCCAGCAACGCACAACCGAACTGCCTGCGCCGCGGCCCAAAAAGCCCCTGCCCGAAAAGCAGATACAGATGCTGTTGCTGCTCGACCGCGGTGAACTGCTGCTGGAAAAGCGCCCGACGCGGGGCATCTGGGGCGGCATGTGGAGCCTGCCCGAACTCCCCATCGACCATGACCCGGCCCAGCATTGCCATGAGCATTTTGGCTTCACCCCCCTATCGCAGCAGGCCTTGCCCAGACTGAGCCACAGCTTCACCCATTTCAAGCTGCACATCCAGCCTGTTCAGCTTCATCTGGCACCCCGCCTTTCGACGCCGGCAGGTCAAATCTGGCTGTCACCAATAGATGCGCTGGGCGCTGCCCTGCCCACCCCCATCCGCAAGCTCGTGGCACAACTTAAAAGTGATTGACTGCCGCGCACCGCGCGTTTCTCCGGCTCCATGCTATAAAATCGCCAAGCTCTCATCCACCCACTCCCTGCTCGTGACCCTTCGAAGTGCAACCTGTTGGCTGTCTGGATTGGCCATGCTGGCCAGTTCGACGCTGGCCATGGCCGACATCATCGTTAACCCCAGCGTCAACGTTCGCAGCATCAGTGCAGCCAGCTTGCGCAACATTTACACCCTGCGCCAGACCAGCTGGCCTGGCGGTCAGACCATCGTCGTGTTTGTACTGCCCGACGACGATCCTGCGCACGAAGCCTTCACCAAGGAAAAGCTCGGCCTTTATCCCTACCGGCTGCGCCAGATCTGGGACCGCCTCAGTTACAGCGGAATGGCCCGCGCGCCAATAGAAGTCAAAGATGAAAACGAGCTTCGTGCCCGAGTACGCGCCACGCCCGGGGCAATCGGATACCTAAACAAGGACGCAGGTAAGGACACACGCCATGATGGCATCAAGACAATCACGCTGGAGTAGTCTGCTGCTGACCGCCTTGCTGGGCGCCTCGAACGCTGGCGCAGACGGGTTCACCGACAGCTTCGCCGACACGCGCTACCGCATCCAGGGGTTTGCCGCGCAAACCCTGATCAGCAGCACCAACAACAATTTTTCAGGCGACAGCCGCGATTCCATCAGCACCGATTTCACCGAGCTTGGACTCCATGGTTTCTGGCTACCCCTCGATTCCTTGCAGCTATCCGGCCAGGTTTTGTATCGCCGGGCGGGTGGAAGCGATCAGGACGGTCTGCGGCTGGATTACGCGCAGGCCGACTGGCGGTTTTACCAGAACGATTCCACCCAGCTTGGCGTCAAGCTAGGCAAGGTCAAGATTCCCTACGGCCTGTATAACGAAACGCGCGATGTGCCCTTTACCCGCCCCAGCATCCTGTTGCCGCAAGCAATCTATCTGGACACCTCGCGTAGCGTGCTGATCGCAGCACCCGGTGCGATTTTTCATGCAGCACGGCCAACACATACGGCAACTTTGACGTCACCTTGGGTTGGGCGCGCCCCGACTTTGACAGTGAAGCGGTCGAAGACGTGTTTCTTGGCAATAATCGCCCCGGCAATCTGGATGGCACCTCGGCATTCAGCACCAGCCTGCGCTGGGATACGCCAACCGATACCACGTTCATGCTGACCTACATCGACGCCAAAGCCGACTATGAACCTGCCAGCGTGGATTACCTGTCCCCAGGCTCGATACGGGTCCGCAATCTGCTTGCCTCCGTCCAGCAACGATTCGATACCGTCACGCTCACCGCTGAATATAACGAACCCCGTAACAGTCGCTCCGGTCTCGGCGCAGCGCTGCCAGATACGGCCCGCGACTCACTCTCGTATTACCTTCAAGCAGAATGGCGCTTTCACCCCGAATGGGAACTGGTCGTGCGCAATGAAATCAACCATCGCGACAAAGACGATAAAGACGGCACGCGGCTTCAAGCCGCAAGGGGTTTGCCGGCACATTTGCTGTACACCGACGACTGGGTGGTCGGTTTGCGTTGGGACGTCACCCCCAATCTGATGCTGCGGGCGGAATACCATCACGTCAACGGTACCAGCTGGCTGCCAGGGCTTGACAATCCTGACATTTTTGCCACCGAGCAGCGCTGGAACATGGGCTTGCTGCAAGCGGCCTACCGCTTCTAACCCCATGTTCATGCCTGACTTCATCAGCCTGAAATGGAAGCTGCTGCTGCCGCTCACGCTTGCCATGGCCGCCGGCACCATCACACTGACCTGGGTCAACGACACCAACCTGCGTCACACCGTTGAACAGACCCGGCGTGACGATGCCCTGCGCAACGAAGCGCTGCTGCGCTTCCTGGTTCAGCAGAATGAACGGCAGCTGCTGGATGCTGGTTCAGCGCTAGCCGATTTTCTGGTCATTGGCAGCAGCAGTGATGCGCTCGGGCTGGAATCGGCTGCTTTCCTGCAACCATACTGGGATCAGCTCAGCTTGAACCAGGGATTTCAAAGCCTGCGTTTATACGATGCGGATCAGCAATTGATCATCGGCTTCGGCAACGCGGCCACCTCAGACGAGCAGATTCGCAGCAAGCTTGGCAAAGTACTGGCCGAAGAGCGCCCGGTCAGCGTGCTGCATTGCGTGCAAACCTGCCAGTTCATCGGCATGGTGCCGGTATTGCATCGAGGCATCACCATCGGCGCGGTCGTGGTGAGCATGGACCTATCTGGTTTGCTGAGCGCGTTCAAGCAAAGCAGCGGACGTGACCTGGCCATCGCAATCGATGAGGCAGCAACGATTCTCCTGCTGACCACCACGGAACCTGCGCTTATATCCCAGTTCGACTCGCTTGATTTCACCCCTTATCCGCAGCTTGAGCGTATCGAATCCGCGCTCAGTCACAGCGACAAAAAAACCTATGAATGGCAAAAACTGCGGCCGCTTGCGGCCGCACCCAATACGCCGCTTTTCATCGCACGCAAGGATGTCACCGCAGACGAGCAGGCGATCGAACGCATATTCCTGAGCAACCTGATTACCGGTCTCGGCGTTTTCGTACTGGCCGAGCTCATGCTGTTGCTGGCACTTATCTGGTTCATGCGCCGCATGAACCGGGTCAGCTCCTGCCTGCCCCTGCTCGGCCAGGGCAACTGGCAGCAGGTTCGCCAATATCTGCGGATCCCGGACAAATCGCCACGCGACGAAATCTCTGTGTTGAAAGACGCGGCGCTCGCGCTGGCCGGTCAGCTTGAAACCCTCGATACCGAGACGCGCAATCAACAAAATGACCTCGGCAAACTGGTGGACACCCTGTCGCACGAGCGCGACTTCATTTCCGGCCTGCTCGACACCGCCCAGGCACTGATCCTGACGCAGGACCAGCGTGGCGTGATCCGCATGGCCAACCATTACTCCGAAAGCCTCACCGGCCTGACTGAAAACCAGCTTGTCGGGCAAGACTATTTCGAGATGATGATTGCCCAGCAGGAGCGGCAGGAATGGCGCGCGCGCCTGTTGACCCATTTCAGCCGCGACCCGGCGCCGCTTCGATTCGAGGCGCCACTGGTCACGGCAAGCGGCCTGCGCAACATTACCTGGGTGCACTCGCTGATCGGCCAGACCAGCGGCAGTGATCCGCTCATCCTGTCGGTCGGACTGGACCTGACCGAGCTTAAAAGCGCGCAAGCCCGCGCCAGCTATCTGTCGGATTACGACACCCTGACCGGCCTTTACAACCGCCAGGGCTTTCAGCGTCGACTGACCCAGATCCTGCTCGCTGCGCAGGGCGGCTCACTGTTGCTGATCGACCTCGACGACTTCAAGGCCATCAACGACCTGGCCGGCCACAGTGCGGGGGATAGCGTGATCCAGCACATGGCCGAACGACTGCGCGAACTCAAGCCCGAACCGCGCCTGGCGGCCCGTCTCGGCGGCGATGAATTCGCCCTATTTTTTGACCTCATGCCCGATGCCTCCTTGCTGCAGACGGCTCGCCTACTATGCAAGGGAGAACAGAAACAACACATCGCCACGGCCTGCATCGGCATCACCACGCTTCAGGCAAATGGCACGGGTGCGGACACCGAGACCCTGATGGGACAAGCCGACCTGGCGCTGTCGCAGGCACGCAGCAAAGGGCGCAGCAACTGGCACCTGTACAACCCCAAGGATGGCATCCGGGAAAACCTGCTAGACCGCACCGAACAGCTCGCCCTGATGACCGATGCCCTGCACAACAACCGGCTTGAACTCTACTTGCAGCCCATCATCGACGTGAAATCCGGACAGCCCGCGCACTACGAAGCACTGCTGCGCGTCCATACGGCCGATGGCCGGACCCTCCCCCCGGCGCCCCTGATCGCCGCAGCCGAAGCCTCCGGCCTGATCCGTGAAATAGACCTGTGGGTGCTGCAGCACGTCATTGAACTGATCGCCCTCTGGCCGGGACTGCACCTTGCCGCCAACCTCTCCGCTCGCAGCCTCGACAACCCCGAGCTTCCCGCCCTGTTGCGCAAACTGCTGAAGGAACACCGCGTCGATCCGCAGCAGTTAACGCTGGAAATCACCGAAACCGCCGCGCTCAACCAACTCGCCCATGCCGAAGCCCTGCTCAGCGGCATCAAGGCGCTGGGCTGCAAGCTGGCACTCGATGATTTCGGCGTCGGGTTCTCGACCTTTCAGTACCTGAAGCATCTGCCGGTGGATTTCGTCAAAATCGACGGCTCGTTCATCCGCACGCTGGACCAAAGCGAGGACGATCAGCTGTTCGTCAAGGCCCTGGTCGAAGCGATCCACGGCTACGGCAAGCAGGCGGTGGCGGAATATGTCGAGAACGAGGCCATTCTCAAACGGGTTACTGCATTGGGCATCGACTTTGCGCAGGGCTACCATTTTGGCCGTCCCCAGCCGGTCCAGGCCATACTTGGCGCCAGCCCGAATCAGCCTTGAACCGGGGCTGGCCGTTCGGTCGGACATTGTCATATAAGGCCGTAGCCTGTGAACAAAGTATTGCCATGACCGCTTCTCCCACCCTTCAGTCCCGCTCTTTTCGATGCCAACGGGTTCCTGCTTGACCCCGACGCAATCAGGGCAGCGCCGCCGCACGCAGCGAAAATCGCTGAATGCAGAATCATGATTGAGCGCACTGCGCGCCGCATGGATTCCGGTAAAATCCGGCTTTTCCCATTGTTACGAGACCCCCATCATGTCCATGGCCGACCGCGACGGCGTCATCTGGTACGACGGCAAGCTTGTCCCCTGGCGCGAAGCCACCACCCACGTCCTCACGCACACCCTGCATTACGGCATGGGCGTGTTTGAAGGCGTTCGCGCATACAAGGCTGAACAAGGCACGGCCATTTTCCGCCTGCAGGAGCACACCGACCGGCTGTTCCGTTCCGCCCACATCCTGGGCATGAAACTGCCCTACGACAAAGCCACGATTTCCGAAGCGCAACGCACCGTCGTGCGCGAAAACGGGCTTGAGTCCGGCTACCTGCGCCCGATGGCCTTTTTCGGTTCGGAGGCCATGGGCATTTCGGCGAAAAATCTGTCGGTGCACGTCATCGTCGCCGCCTGGCCGTGGGGAACCTATCTGGGGCAGGAAGCACTGGACAAAGGCATTCGCGTGAAAACCAGCTCGTTCTCGCGTCACCACGTCAACATCACCATGTGCAAGGCCAAGGCTAACGGCAACTACATGAACTCGATCCTGGCGCACAAGGAAGCCGAGACGGACGGCTACGATGAAGCGCTGCTGCTGGATGTCGACGGCTTCGTCGCCGAAGGCTCGGGCGAGAACGTATTCATCATCCGCAACGGCAAGCTTTACACGCCCGACCTCACCAGCGCGCTGGAAGGCATTACCCGCGACACCATCATCCAGCTCGCTGCCGAAATCGGCCTGCCGTTGGTGGAAAAACGCATCACCCGCGATGAAGTGTATTCCGCCGACGAAGCGTTCTTTACCGGAACGGCAGCCGAAGTCACCCCGATCCGCGAACTCGACAACCGTGCCATCGGCGAAGGCACCCGCGGCCCGCTCACGGCGAAATTGCAGGCAATGTATTTCGACTGCGTGCATGGCCGCGCGGCTGCCCATACCGGCTGGCTGAGCCCCGTCAAGTAAGCGTGGCCGGCATGAGCGAATTGCCTGACAACACCCAGCGCGTCATTGAGGTTTCCGAGGACGATTTGCCCCTGCACTGTCCGATGCCGCGACACGCGGACTGGAACGCCCATCCGCGCGTCTACTTGCCAATCGAAGCGCGCGGTGACGCGCTGTGTCCGTATTGCGGCACGCTCTATCGCCTGAAAGGCAAACCCAGCGGCGGCTCGCACTAAAAGGCCTGCCCTGACTGCGCCCCTCCGTGCGAACCGCCCGGAGGGGCGCAGTCACGTTCGCCCTCCTCACCCTCACGCCGCAGCCAAGCGTCTGGCATGAGTATTGCTCTTAACTCGTTAAGGGAAGTCCTTTAATCCATAACGAGAAAACACCATGAAACCGCAATCCTTCACCCCTTATCTGCTGTTCAGCGCATTGATGTTCAACGCCACCGCATCGCAGGCCGTGGTCGTCTATGAAAACAACTTTCAGTCGCCTGTCGGCAGCGAGTGGTCGCACGCCACGCTGCAAGATGCGCCCACACCCTACTCCTTTGGGCCGCGCAGCTTTTTGGGCGAATTCGGCAATGACACGGTTTCGCTCAATTTGTCCGGACTGACATCCCACAACGCTCTGACGCTGTCGTTCGATCTCTACCTGATCCGCACCTGGGACGGCAGTTCGAGCGGCACCGCGTTCGATTTTGGCAACGACAGTTTCAAGGTCGCCGTGACCAACGGCCCGGTATTGCTGGACACGACCTTCAGCAACGGCAATCCGGCGGGCCAGCGCTTCGGCCCCGCCGCCGTCAACCCCCAGTTCACCGGCGCAGCCGAAACCTATTCGCTCGGTTACGTGGTTCCCAACAGCATCCTTGCCGATTCGCAAGTCATGGATTCGGTCTACAAGCTGAGCTACACCTTCAGTCACAGCAGCGACCAGCTCACGCTCGATTTCAGCGGCTACGGGCTGCAGGCGATGGGCGACGAAAGCTGGGGCCTCGACAACGTGCATGTATCGATGGTGCCGGAACCCGCCATGGCGCCGATGCTGGCCTTGGGCATTCTGGCCGTGGCCTGGGGTGTTCGCCGCCGTGTGACGGCTGCCTGAACGCTGCGACCCACGCTGAAGGGGCGGCCCATGGCCGCCCCTTTTTATTCGCCTGACCCTGCCAGCGTGTTGCCAAAAGCGCCGAAATCCCAACACCCGGCAACCCCTCCTGCGACTCAGAACGGAATATAAAACTCGGTTCCAAGATACAGCGACGCCGTCTCATTCAAAGTCTGACTCACACCGCCCTTGAGGGTGAGGGCGCTGCGCTCGCCCAGCGGGATATTGCCCACAAACAGGCCCAGCTTGTAGGCATCGTAATACGCGTCGCCCTGCACGACCAGTTCGGGCCCGACATGCAGCCTGTTTGCCAGCGTGGTCTGCACACGCAGGCGCGCCCAGTAATTGAAGTCCCCCAGCAGATAACTCACGATGCCGTTGCCGCGCCAGCCTGCGGCGAGATCGGTTTCGCCCTCGAATTGCAGCTTGGCGTGCAATTGCTTGCCCTGGTTGTCGTTATCCGGATCGCCTGGACTCAGGCGCGTATCGGAATAATGCGCACCCAGATAGCCCGCCCACCAGCTGCTGGCCGAACTGTGCTGGTATCCCAGCGCGGCTTCGACCGCGATCACTTCTGAATCGATGGTCCTGAACGGCTGCTTTTCGTAACGGTAGCCTGTGTAGTCAAGCCAGTAGCGCTGCACGAGTCCCTGACCCAGATGCTGGCCAAACAGCGGCAGTACCGTGCCCAGATAGGCCGAATGGTTATCGCGACTGCCTTCCACGCCAGTCAGAATGACGCCGTCCCGTGCCCATGCGGGCATGCCCCACAGTGCCGCCAGCAAGACGCTCAACAGGCCCGCTACCGCTGGTATCGCTTTCATGGACAGCTTCGCTTTAAAAATTGGGGGATCGCGTCTGCCATCACGCGGCAATCGCCATGCCGGACTCTGGCGCCGCGGCTGTCAGCGGCAGCGGATCTTCGGCCGTCGCAACAGATTGCCTCAGCAGGGTCATCCGGTACAGATACAAACTGCCAAGGCCGGTCAGAATCGTTTCGTATTGACCGGAAACGACCTGCAGGGTGCGCAGCCCCGAGCGGCTATGCGCCTGAATCCGGTAGTAGCGATCGACGCTCAGCACTTGATCGACCAGCAGCCGGATTTCGCCGTTTTCCAGTACCGAATCGACCAGGCCGATCAGGCAGATCTGTGTGCTCGCCGACTCATTCACCACCTCGCACCCCGCCCAATGGTTGACCTGCAACGGCAGCGGCCGCGGCTTGCTGATCACCCCAAGCCGTTGCAAGGGCGTCAGGCTGTCTTCGTGATAGCGGTTGATCCGCCATTGCGCATCCGTACCATACAAGAACTGCTCGATGCGCTGGATCGATGCCTGCGACAGGTTCTGGAAAACCCCGCCGATCGATCGGGTGTAGGTCTCATCGCCCGACTGCGCCTGCTCCAGCTTGCGAATTTCCAGGGTGGCGTTGAGCACGCCGTCCGGCAAATACAAGGTAACCGGCATCACTTCGTATGCCGAAACCGGCCGCAGCAAACCATAAAACTTGAGGCCGTTGGGCGACAGGTCGTCGACCGTTCCCAGCACCCCATCGAGGCGCGCGGCCAGCGGCATGGCGAAGCGGTAATCATTGCGCCGGTTGATTCCGCGCGCCAGGGTGAAACTCACCACCAGCACCGCCAGCCAGATGTTGATCGCCGCCCACGCCACGTTTGCCCACATGCCATCCGCGGGCAGATGGCCCTGGGCGTAGAACAGCGCAATTCCGACCGGTATGGCCAGCACATTGAGGCCCACCACCGCGATCTGCGGCAGCAGAAAGCCGAGGCTGGAGGTGCGCGCTTCCAGATGCTTGGCCGTCACCCCAAAACGCGTGCGTATCCTGAACAAGCCCAGCGTCGACCAGGCGAAGCTGGCGAAGCGCGCCATGTTGTATTGCTCGATCATCACGCTGCGACCATAGCCACGCGAGATCTCCTCGAACGCCAAAAAGTTGAGCAGGTAATACGGCACGAAATGCAGCAGGAAAATCCAGCCATCCGCAGCAACCGGCATGGCACCCGCCATCAGCACATACACCGGCGCAAAGTAGAAAAATGCCTTTTGCCAGCCGTCAAAATATGCCAGCACCGTGGCCAGATAATTCAGCCGCTGCGCCAGCGTCAGGCCACGCGCAAACAGGATGCCTTCCTTGCGCCACACGTTCATCGCGCCGACGCCCCAGCGCACCCGCTGCTTGAGGAATGGCTCAATTTTGGCCGGTGCCACGCCATACGCCAGTGACTCGTCGTGATACACCGAGCGGAAGCCCTTTTTGTGCAGCAGCAGACTGGTGTGGATGTCTTCCGTCACCGTGCCGGTCGCAAAGCCGCCTATCGTATCGAGCGACTGGCGGCGAATCACCGCACAGCTGCCGCAATAGAACGCGGCGTTCCAGTAGTCCTTGCCACGCTGAATCACCCGGAAGAACAAGGACTGCTCGGACCAGGCCATACGGCTGCCGGCGTCGGTCCGGTTTTGGTAGGAATCCAGGTTGTAGAAATCCTGCGGCGTCTGCACGAACGCCACCAGGGGGTCGGCAAAATAGCCGAGGGTTTTGGTCAGAAAATCACGCCGCGGCGCGTGATCGGCATCAAACGTGGCGATCAGATCCGCCGTGCTGTGCGCCAGCGCATGGTTGAGATTGCCTGCCTTGGCGTGCGCATTGTCGGTCCGCGCCAGATAGCGCAGCCCCAGCGATTGCGCCAGGTTGCGCATGGCTTCCCGGTTGCCATCGTCGAGAATCCATGTTTCGTGCGGATAATCCATCGCCTGCGCCGCCATCGCCGTACGCCGCACCAGATCGACGTCCTCGTTGTAGGTCGGAATGAATACATCGACCTTCAGGCCTGCCGCCGGCAAAGGCGCAACGCGTACCGACAGCCGCCAGGTCATGAACACATTGAGGCAGGCCGTCATGAAGCCGAACAGCTCGGCGCTGTAAAGCAAGACGGAGAAAATCGGATGGGCCGCGTTGAAACTGCCCAGCCGCCAGTTCAGGTACCACACCCCGCACGCCAGAAACAGCAGAATGACTGCTTGCCGGGCACGGTGGAGTGAGCGATATTCAGGCTTCATAGAAAAGGACAGTTAACCCAGAGATGTTTGCAGCCCATATCAGCAAAATCCAGGCCAACTAACGCCATCCCGCGACAACCCAATCAGATCAATGCTTTGAAGCCATTCATGTTCGACACACCAGAATCAGCCGAAACCGCTTTCTACATGGCGTTTGAATCTCGCGACCTCGACGCCATGATGGCAGTCTGGTCCAGCCACGATCACATCGCCTGCATCCATCCGCTGGTGGCGCCGCTGAACGGGCGCGCGGCTGTCGCGGCAGGCTGGCACAGCATGTTCGAGGCGGCCGGACAGTTCCGCGTGCAAGTGGAGCTTGCGCATGAAATACGCGAGGCCGACCGTGTCATTCGCATCGTGCGCGAATACCTGCTCATCGGCCTCGAAAGCGAACCGCGCGCGCCCATTCTGGCGACCAACGTGTACCACCACGAAGCCGATGGCTGGCGCATGGTGTTGCACCATGCCTCGCCGCTGCAGGTCGGCGGGTCGCCGCCTGCGCGCACCCCATCCCGGGCGCTGCATTGAGGCTCCATAAGAATGGCGCCCCGCGATGTGCCACTCTTGTTCAGGCCTGCACCCAGCTCCGTTAAAACCGGATGGATGCGGACCAACACTCAAAACCCTGCGTCCAGTTCGTGCCGGCCTGCAAGGGTGATGGCGCGGGGTCGAATGCGCGCCGGCCGGCTGGCTTGCCTGGGTCTGGCGTTCACCGCCATCATGGCGGCCATGCCTGTTCATGCCGCCCCCTCCTTGCCGCTTGCGCCTGCCCCGAATGTGCCCGATCCCTATGTTGCGCCCGCCTGGCTCCCCGGCGGCCACCTGCAGACGATTTACACCAGCCTGATCATCAGCGTGCCGCCGGTCACTTACCGGCGCGAGCGACTGGAGCTGGATGACGGCGACTTTCTCGACTTCGACTGGGTAGACGGCACGCCCAGCCAACCGGTCGTCGTGCTGTTTCACGGGCTCGAAGGTGATTCTTCCAGCCACTACGCGCATGACCTGATGAGCCATGTCAGACAGAAAGGCTGGAACGGCGTGGTGGCGCATTTCCGGGGTTGCTCGGGCGAAGACAACCGCCTGCCGCGTGCCTATTTCGCCGGCGACAGCGCCGAAATCGAACGCATCCTGCGCCATGTCAAAGGCCACACACCCGACGCGCCGCTGTATGCCGTCGGCGTCTCGCTGGGCGGCAATGCGCTGTTGCGCTGGCTGGGCGAATCGGGTGAGGCCGCAGCGGATCTGGTCGGGCGCGCGGCTGCCGTCTCGGCCCCGCTCGACCTCACGGCTGCGGGCAACGCGCTGGATCAGGGATTCAATCGCAGCGTGTATACCGCGCGCTTCCTCGTCACGCTCAAAGCCAAGGCGCTGCGCAAGGCCGCGCAGTTTCCCGGCACACTCGATGCCGACGCGATTGCCGCCGCCACCACCTTCCGCGAATTCGACACCCTGGTGACCGCACGACTGCATGGGTATCGCGATGCCGACGACTACTGGCTGCGGGCCTCCGCCAAGCCGGTATTACCCGCGATCAGTATTCCCACGCTGGTCATCAACGCCAGAAATGACCCTTTCCTGCCAAGCTCGGCGCTGCCAGCGGCCGCCGACGTCTCGCCTTCCGTCACGCTGGAGCAACCGGAAACCGGCGGCCATGTTGCGTTTCCCTCCGGCCCCTTTCCCGGCAACATCGACTGGCTACCCCGGCGTTTGATGAAGCATTTCGACGCCCAGCACAGGTAGAATCGGCGCATTACCCATCACGGAGCGCGCTGTGGAATATCCCAAGGAAATCTTCAAGGCTTACGACATTCGCGGCATCGTCGGCAAGACCCTCACTCCCGAAATCGTCGAAGCCATCGGCCATGCCATCGGCTCCGAAGCCGTCGCCCGCAAGCAAACCGAAATCTGCATCGGCCGCGATGGCCGCTTGTCCGGTCCCGACCTCGCCGCTGCGCTGGCGCGCGGCATCCGCAAAGCCGGCATCGGCGTGGTGGACCTCGGCATGGTTGCCACCCCGATGACCTATTTCGCAGCCTACCAATTGAACACCCACAGCGCGGTGATGGTCACCGGCAGCCACAACCCACCCGACTACAACGGCCTGAAAATGGTGCTCGGCGGTGAAACCCTGTCGGGCGACACGATCCAGAAACTGCGCGAGCGGCTGGTCAACAACGATCTGGTGCACGGTGATGGCGGCTACCGCCAGTATGAAATTGCCGAGGAATACCTCACCCGCATCGTCTCCGACGTGAAGCTGGCGCGGCCGATGAAAATCATCGTCGATTGCGGCAACGGCGTGCCCGGCGCCTTCGCCCCCCAGCTTTACCGCAACATGGGCTGCCAGGTAGAAGAGCTGTTCTGTGAAGTCGACGGCACTTTCCCCAACCACCACCCCGATCCTTCGCAGCCGAAAAACCTGCAGGACCTGATCGCCGCGCTGAAAACCAGCGACGCCGAAATCGGCCTGGCATTCGACGGCGACGGCGACCGTTTGGGCGTGGTGACCAAGGACGGCAGCATCATTTTCCCCGACCGCCAGCTGATGCTGTTCGCCGACGACGTGCTCTCGCGCAACCCCGGGGCCGAAATCATTTTCGACGTCAAATCGACGCGCAAGCTGTTCGGCTGGATCCGCGAGCGCGGCGGCCGCCCGTTGCTGTGGAAAACTGGCCACAGCTTCATCAAGGCCAAGATGAAGGAAACCGGCGCCCTGCTGGCCGGCGAAATGTCCGGCCACGTCTTCTTCAAGGAACGCTGGTTCGGCTTTGACGACGGCATGTATGCCGGCGCGCGTCTGCTCGAATACCTTTCCAAACAGGCCGACATCAACGCCACCCTGCATGGCCTGCCCGACACGATCAATACACCCGAACTGAATATCCAGATGGCGGAAGGCGCGCATTACACGCTGATGGACAAACTGCAAAATACCGCGACCTTCCCCGACGCCGAGGAAGTCATCACCCTCGACGGTTTGCGCGTGGAATACGCCGATGGCTTCGGACTGGCCCGCCCTTCCAACACCACACCGGTGATCGTGCTGCGCTTTGAGGCCGACACCACCGAAGCCCTAGAAAAAATCCAGGCTGATTTCCGCCGTGTATTCAAGCAGGCAGCGCCTGAACTGACGTTACCGTTTTGAGTTTCGTGCCTGTGCGTGAAGTCCACGCTGTCGCCGACCTGAAATCATGAAGGTCGGCGATGAGATCCGGGTCCGCGTCAATATGGACTGCGCGCCCGGCGGCATGGAAATGCTCACGCCCAACAGCAGCATGCGTTGGGGAAATTGTCGATTCGACTTCAACCCTGAGCCAGGCGGTCACGCCGATTTTTACGTGGTTCTCGGCAACGCACGACCCTATGACCGCTTCACCTGCGCACCGCAAAACACGCTGTTCATTGCAGGTGAACCGCGGTCAAAAAAGCTGTATCCCCAGGCGTTCTATCGCCAGTTCGGGCATGTAGTGGACAGCCATGCCGGGTCGCGTCATCCGCATCTGCACGTGAGTGCGCTCGGGCTCAACTGGCACGCAGGACTGGATCACAGCACCAGTCGCTACCGATATGGCTATGATCATCTGACCGGTCTGGCCTGCCCAGCCAAGGAAAACCGGATTGCCATCGTCTGCTCCAACGCCAGCAAGACTGAAGGCCAGCGCCAGCGTCTGGCGCTGCTCGATAGTTTGAAACACCGTCTGGGCGACCGTTTGGTGCATTTCGGGCGCGGCTTCGAACCGATCAACGACAAAATGGACGCCATCCTGCCATACCGCTTTCAGCTGGTGCTGGAAAACTGCGTACAAGCAAATTACTGGACCGAAAAACTGGCCGATGCGTATCTCGGCTGGTCCTATCCGGTCTATCTCGGCTGCCCCAATGTCGGCGACTACCTGCCGGGCGACGCGCTGCTGTCGATCAATGATCTGGATGTTTACACGGTAGCTGCGCGCATTGCCGACTTGCTCGACCAGCCTTTAAGCACTGCACGCCAGACTGCGCTGGCGGAAGCCCGTAATCGCGTACTGAATGTTTACAACCCCTTTGCCTGGGCGGCGCATTGGGCCGAGCAACTTTATCAGCCCGATCATGCCGCCAAAACCATAACGCTGCGTTCGCACAAGGCATTCCGCAGTTTTCCGCGGGGGCACTGGTTCAGGTTGCGGCAGATGCTGCGGTGAACGGTTCAGTCACCTGCCCAGCGGTGACGGTTGCGCACATAGAGCTTTTCCAGCCCATAACGCAGTCCCGGCAACCATTGCCGGTGCAGGCGACGACGACTCTGAATGAAGACAGGCGACGCTGACATGGCGCGATTGGCAGCGTGCCGTTCATTGACCAGCCGCACCACCGTGGCAATCGGGCCATATTGTTCCAGCACGCGGCGGCGGCTTTCCAGAATGGCCGGCAGGTTCTTTTCCCATAACTGGTCACGGATGGCGCGCTGGATGGTTTCGGCAGCCGCATCGACATCGGCAATATCGATGCGGATAAAGCTCTCCGGCGGGAAATAGTCTTCGGCATTCGGGCAGCCGTAGTAAACCGGCATGCAGGCACCGATAAACGGATCGGCGAGTTTTTCCGTCCAGTGATGCAGCCCCAGGTGGTTTTCAATTGCCAAGTGGTAACGGTAGGGGTCGAGCGCATCGGCTTTGTCGACCATAGGCCGCACGCCGTGACCATAGATTTCCATAAACGGCAATTTGAGCTTGAGTGCCTGGGTGAAGTCATAGCGTTTACGGTGCAGCGTATGACCCTGCCGTTTACTCGAGCATACCGTCGACAGGTCTGCTGATTTCGTCAGCGGCACGTGATTCACCAGGCTGTCGTAATCACCACGCGGCGAGCTGGTGGCATAAAACCAGATCAGCGCAGGCTGTTGAAAAATCAGGCCCGGATGCTTGCCGGTCGCCCACGCCTCCTGCGTACTCAGCAGCCAGTTGAATTGACGCAGGTAGGTTCTGCCATAGGTTTTGATCGAAGACGGTTCGACCGTAATCAGCAGGGTATTTTCCGGTGGGCAGGCCAGCTCTTCCACCCACAGCGGGTGACGCTCGCCAGCCAGCGAGGGCAGATCATCGTAGACCACCAGCCAGTCGTAGTCGCGGCAGTCGCGGTCGAAAATGAAGTCGCAGTTGCCCCAGCGCGGCTGCCGGCCGGGAAAACATTTCAGCCAGCCGTCGCCGTCGAAGCCGGGCTTGAACTTGCCGAGGAACTTGATGCGCAAGCGCGCGGGTTCGGTCTGTTGGTTGCCCATGGACATTCAGAATCCGCGCAACTGCTTGATGCGCCCACGCAGCCAGTCGCGCGGCTCGGCCAGCCTGTAATTCAGCCAGCGCCATGCGCCAAATAGCCGGAAGCCCAGCGCACCTTGCCGCGCCTCGGGCACGCACGTGGTGTGCACCTTTTCGTGCAGGCGTTGGGTAATGTCCGAAAAGCCACCTTGCTGATTAATGACCGCTGGCGACACGGCACACACGTTGAAATAGCGTGCCAGATTGCGGTAATACCAGCGGTCAATGGCGCGATGGCGGCTGATCCAAGGCCAGATGGTGCAAGCGGTAGGCAGCTTTTCCAGCAACCTATCGTAGGTACTGTCACGAAGCAGGTAGGCATGGGTCGTGCTGCATCCGGTAACGGCGCACAGGCTGTGCCCCGCAGGCAACTTGGCGAGCGTTCGATAAGGTGACACAGGGTCGGTAAACCCCAGGTAGCACACGTCCCAGTTACTGGCTTGCAAGGCTGCGGGCAGTCCTGCAAGGACGCCGGCCAGCGTGGGTTCAAGTTCGATGTCATCTTCCAGGATCAGCACCGTGCACCAGCCCTGTTGCCGGGCATGCTCAATCGCGGCGCGGTGCGACAGCGTACATCCGGCGCGTCCAGCCCAGGTCTTGTCGCGCTTGCGGCCACGAAACCAGGGCGGGACACCGAACCCCGGCAATTCCGCCCCCAGGGTGGCAGACAGCCGGTGCAATTTATGCGCGGGAATGAAAGCAGCCGTCCGCTCTTGCACGTCCTGCCAGCGGTCGGGACGGTTGTCGAGATTGACCACCAGCACGCCATCGATCATCTTCCAGAAAGCGTCGAGTTGCGGCTGCGGCATTACAGCTTCCAGTAGTCGGCAATCCACGGCGCAGGGAGCGTGCGGTGGTGCAGCTTGCGGCCTCGGTATCCGCGTATCGCCTCGTCCGGATCGGGTCGACCATGAAACACCAGAATCCGGCAGCCCTCAGGCAGTTGCGGCATGCGCAACAGGTTGAGCGGAAACGCCGGGCGGCAATTCCATTTGTAGCTCTTGACCCATTCGTCCGGCCACCACTGTGGATTGCCCAGGGCGTGGGTCAGGAAAGCCTGCTCGGTATTGAACACTTTACGGTCTTCGGCCTGGTGCATTTCGCGCAAAAAGGTTTCGTAAGCGTAATTCGACTGGCCGGCCTCGAAACGGAATACGGAAGAATTCCCCACTGCCGGACGGCGTCCCAGTACCGAT
The DNA here is from genome assembly GCA_018831045.1 of Gammaproteobacteria bacterium. Taxonomy (GTDB): domain Bacteria; phylum Pseudomonadota; class Gammaproteobacteria; order Burkholderiales; family Thiobacillaceae; genus Thiobacillus. The sequence goes on from JAHJRA010000036.1 coordinate 188,910, forward strand.
TTCCGCCAGTTCACCCAATTGTGAATGATGCAGAACTCGCCCGGCTTGTAGTCGAAGAAACCATCCATCGGCCCGGTGATGGCCACGTCCAGATCAAGGAACAGCGTGGGGCCCTGCAAGCCACCGAAGCCGTCTTGCAGAATCGTCAGCTTGACCAGAATATCCGGCCAGCCCCGCTTGACACCGGGATTGGCGGGAAAGGGGATGATTTCCACGCCCGTGTCCACACCGCTCGCATCATCCGTACAGCAGAAAAAACGGAACGGCCGGTTCAGGTTACGCCCAACGGCGCGATAAAGCCGGTTGACGTAGTGCGCGCCATAGCGGGTGCCCCACTTAAGGCAAATGATGTTGACGGGTGGCATGAGTCGAAACGTGGTCTTTCCATAAGTCTAAAGGGCGGGCGGAGTGAGTAAGCCAGCATTCGGCACGATACTCGGGAGGGTCATTCGTCACAGCACATCTGCCCACTCACGATTTTCCGAGCCGCCTGGAAAGCCTGCGGTCTGGAATCAATGTGCCGAACCAAACGTATTTTATCAACACATTGCTGTACGTCTTCCAGGCGCCACGCGTCAGGGGATAGACCAGCTTTCTCCACCCGGAAAGCTGGACGGATTTATCCCACCGCAAATTTGAGTCCTGCTCGTCTATGCAGGAAGGCACCTGATCATTTGGCAAAACCGGCGAAGGGATAACCGAAACCGTGTTGAGTTTCGTAAGCCACGAAACGCCGTGCAGCGTATCGATCGCCAGCCAGTTTTTTTCCATCATGGAAAGCAATCGCCGGGCGGCCTGATTGCTGATGACGTATCCATACGCCCCACCGGGTGTGCCGTGCGGTCTGGCGAGATGGCTTTGCGTTCCTGGCAGACGCGCTATTTTGCGTGAAGCCCGGTAGTTTTTCTCGCGCCCGAGAAACCTGACGAGATCCCAGTTTTCCGGCATGCGCGTAAGCGCGTTGACCGCATCCGGCAGTTCGTCGCACAGAATTGCATCGTCTTCCAGGATAAGCGCCGCCTGGATGTTTTCTTTTACGATATGTTCGTAAATGGCTTTATGGGCCAGGATGCAACCGAACTCACCGTTGCTGAGATCGCGTCCGAAAAACATTCTTCTTTTCCATTTTGAATAGTTCTGATGGCTGAGAAGATCGACTTTTCGTCCGTCCACCCCCGGGTAAAACTCGAACGGCATGCCAAGTTCGCCCAGTCGAGCCGATATGAGGTTTCGACGTTCCTGCGAATGTTCGAGTGTGATGACAAAACAATGCCAAGGATGGTTTTTATCAGAATGCATTGTCTGAAAGCGTTAAAGATTGAAAGTCATAAATAATGGCCGGTTCATGCCTTTTTACCGCCAAGGGCCGCCCTATTTTGTTCGTTCAGCGTGCAACACGCCAACGCCACGACAAGCACCCAGACCCCCCTGAAATGCGTCGAGTCCAGAATGGAGTACTCAAGCGTGCCAGCCACCAAGGCGGCAACAAACACAGCCAAAGCCAACTGCGCGGCGGGCTGACTTTGGCGATAAAGCCGGACGACCAGCAAGCCAGCCGAAAGCAGACCGCCCAGTAACGCCACCAGCCCACTGCTCACGACCAGATCCAGCCACATATTGTGAGGTGCGTTTGGCCCGACCCGATCGGGAAAATGCTCGTAGGCACCAATTCCCCAGCCAAGCCAGGGTGCCATGCGAATTTTCTCCAGCGAAAACGAGAAGGCAACCATGCGTTCGCTGTCGCTGGCGCTGTACAGCGCAGGCAAGTACAGCGTGACATACAGGTAAACAGCGGCCATCAACGCGCCGCAGCCGAGGTAGAAAAACAGGCGTTGACGATTGTTGGGCGGAAACAAAACCGCAAACCCTGCGATGGTGGTCAGAATTGCACCGCGAGATCCCGACACCCACACGCAGAGCAGTGCTGCGATCAACACAACCCAAAGCACGGGACGCTGCGACGGGTTGCGCAGTAGGCCGGCGGAAAGAATGGCTGTAATGGCCATGAACATGCCGAAAGGATTGGGATTGAACACCAGTCCGTTGATGCGTAACTCACGCCAGGCAGTCAGACTTGCGCTCGGCTCGGCAAACAAATCAACCAGACCGGCACCCACATGGACCGATAACGCGCAGAGCAACGCGAATGTTGCGGAATACAGGGTCAGCAAGCCACGCTGCACCAGCACGATGATGCCCAGACCGATCCCGAGCATGCGCAAGACGAGTACCGGCAAATCCTTCCATTCTGTTGCGGAAGCAACCCCCAGCGCATGCTGCAAGCCTGCCGTCACCAGGACGGGGATCAGCCAGAGTGCAGTGCACAACAAGAAAGTCCGCATGGCTGGCGTGTGCCAATCGGAACGACGCGCCAATCCCACCGAGAAAACCAGCAGAAGGCCTGCGAAATGCAGGCTGGCCCATTTTGGCGGCAAACTGAGTGCAAAAACGAGCATCAGAAAAAGTGCCGCCAATGATGCTTTGGGTGCATCTGCCACGATGAGCATGGGCGCTTTGAGCCTGGAGTCATGCACCTTCAATACATCCTTTTTTAGAAACAGGAGAGACAGCGGTTTTGATCCACTTATTCACCAGACAGTGGCATGCGGCTATACGCCAGTGTTGAAAATCAGCGCCAAAAGCTGATTTTGGGGTAATTCGTCATGCCACGCGCCGGGTCATCCAGGCGCAGCAGCCGGATTTTATCCAGTTCGAGTACCCGCAGCCAGAACAGGCGCTGCGCGTGAATCGGCTCCCCGATACCAAGCTGCCCCTTGCATACAGCTGCTTTGCCACCATCACGTGAGTTCCTAATCCAGCTGCAGGGGCTCGGGCCGATGCAGCAAATACCCCTGGACGAAATCCACGCCCAGCTTTTTCAGGCAAGCCAGTTCCGGCTCGGTTTCGACCTGTTCGGCGATCGTTTGCTTGCCCAGCTCATGCGCCAGCGTGTGCATGGCTTTGACGATGGCCATGCTTTCGCGGTTGTGGTCGAGGCCGCGTACAAAGTCGCCATCCAGCTTGAGATAGGCCGCAGGCAGACGTTTGAGGTAGCCGAACGAGGACTGGCCCTTGCCAAAGTCGTCGAGCGCAAACTGGATGCCGCGTGATTGCAGTGTCAGCATCAAGCGTTCACACGCGTCCAGGTTATCGATCGCGGCGGTTTCGGTGACTTCGAAACTGATCCGGGTGGGATCAAGCTGGTAGCGATCCATTTCTTCCAGCACAAAATCAGCGGTGCCCTGGTCGCTGAGACTGCGCCCCGACAGGTTGAGCGCATAACAGGCATCGTCTTCCGGATGGGTGTCGAGATACGCGAAGAGATTGCGCACGACCCAGCGATCAAAACTTGGTGCCAGGCCATAGCGCTCGGCGGCAGGCAAAAACTCACCCGGCGAAATGATCGCGCCATCCTCGCCGCGCAGGCGCAGCAGGATTTCGTAATGCGCGTGTGCGATGCCGGGTACCAGCGCAACTTTTTGCTGGCGGTACAACACAAACCGGTGCGCCTCGAACGCTTTGGTAATCGCGCTTACCCACTGCATTTCGTCATTGATTTTCTGCAGAGCAGGGTGGGTTTTCTCGTACACCTGAATCATGCTGCCGCCGAGCGATTTGGCGTGATAACACGCGGTATCGGCCTGCGCCAGAATTTCCCCGATGTCGGTCATGCCCTTGTGCAGTTCGGTCACGCCGATACTCACCCCGAGGCGGAATACCTTTTCATCCCACTCGAAACGAAAGCGGTCGATTTCGTCCCGCATGCCCTGAATGTATTCCAGCGCCACCGGCAGGGTGGTATCGACAAACAGCAGGCCAAATTCATCGCCGCCCAGGCGGGCCAAAAAGTGATGCTCGCTTTCGGCACGGCGCGCCAGCAGCGCGGTCAGCCGCTGCAACAAGGCGTCGCCTGCGCGATGGCCACAGGTATCGTTCACCAGCTTGAAGCGATCGAGGTCGATGTAGCAAAAAATATAGCGCTGCGCATTCTGTTGCACGTCCTGCAAGGCGATCGAGAGCCGGTTCTCCATCGCAAGACGGTTCCACAGGCCGGTGAGGTGATCGTGCTCGGCCTGCTGGGCCAGCCGCTGCATCAGGCTGCGCATCTCGCTTTGATCATGAAACACCAGCACGCCACCCAGCACCGTGCCATCTCGCGCGCGGATAGGTGCAGCGGTGTCGCTGATCGCAAGCATTGCCCCACTCGGACGACGAATCACGGAATGGCTGGCCAGCTCGACCACCATATTGCCGCGCAGTGCCAGTTCGAGTGGATTGGTTACCGGTGCGCCACTTTCCTCGTTGAAAAGCGGCAACACTTCGGGCACCGGCCTGCCGTGTGCGTTGGCGCTGGTAAAACCGGTCAGTTCCTCTGCTTTGGGGTTGATGAACTCGATCCGGCCTAGCGCATCGGTGACGATGACGGCGTCGCCGATGGACTCGATCGTCACCCGCAACCGCTCTTTTTCCACCAGCAGATCGGTATGTTCGCTTTCCAGCGCGCGCACCAGCTGGCTCACGTGATTGGCCATGTGATTGAACGCCAGTTTGGTTTCACGCACCTCCGGCGACGACCCATAGGCCAGGCTTACACGCGCGCCGAGGTCGCCGCTTTCGATCGCGCGTGCAGCCTGACGCAGCGCATGCAAACCGCGCCGGTTGCGCCCCAGCAGCCAGTTCAGCAACGCCATGCTGATCACAAGACCCATGACCATCAGCCCGGTGAAACGCAGCGCCAGCGCCCACAACCGGTTGATGCTCGGAGCCGGATCAAGCACGACCGACACCCTGCCATAGATGGTTCCGCCCAGGACCAGATCGGACGCGGCATGAGGCGCAGTGATACCCAGCAAATGGATAAACCAGCCAGGTGGGCGAAGCGCCTGGGCCGGGGTGCCGGCTTCAAACGCAAACGAAGCCGAAACAAAACGCGCTTTCAGGATGTGGCTGTGTTTCACGCGTGCCGCGATCAATTGTTCGATGGCGGGATAGTCGCGCAATAGCACCTGATCCTGGATCACCGCCATGATGGCGCCGCGCTCCCGTTCGGCTTCCAGATCGAGTGTCTGCTGCGCGCGCTCCCGCAGTGACACACCCAAACCAGCGAGCATGACCAGATACATCAGCAGGATCAACGCAAAAACAGCACCCAGAATATTGGCCGTGAGACTGAAACGGGTGGCGCGCACTTTCAGTGGCTCACTCATTCAGCGGCACCAGGGTGCGCTTGAGAAATGCGCGGTAATTCTTGTAATCCCCGTTGTCCGCCGGCGCAAAACCACGGACCTCGGGCAAGCCGAGCGAGTGCGCCGCGATCTGCAACACGCGCAGGCCCTCCGGATCGTGTTCCATCCCGATAAAGGCTTTGCGCACCTTATCGCCGTCGACTGCGCTGACACGGGGTGAGGCCATGATCGCCAGATCAAAATAAGGTTCGGACTCGCTGAGGACGCGATAGCTCAAGCCACGCCGCTGGGCGAAATCGGTCATCACCTGATGATTCACGCCGGCGGCAGCCACTTCTTCTGCCATCAGCTGCCCCATTGCCGCTTCCTGATTGCCGGCGAATACCGGCACCACCCGAACGCCGGCACGCAACAAGGCATCCATCGGCACGTAATAGCCGGTAAAGCCATAGGGGTTGGCGAATGCCACCGGCTTTCCCGCCAGATCCTGCAGGGTTTTGACCGGCGAATGGCTCAGCACCACCACCTGGCCGCGAATGCCGCTCGAGTTCTGGCGCGCCAGCACGCGCCAGCCCAGCTGGTCGCGCTTGGGGGTAAACAGATGGTTGGTGTACGCAAAATCCAGCTTGCCTGCCGCCACGCGGTCGGTGGTTTCATTGGCGGTGCGGCCTATGTGCAATTCCAGCGGCACCCCGGAGCGCGCCGTCACGTATTTGAGGATGGGATTCCAGTAAGCCGCCGTGGCTTGCAAGCTGCGGTGGTTCAATACACCAAACGCAAAAGGAGTGGCGGGAGGCGCGGCCTGAACCGTCGTGCCCAGCATCCAGGCCAGACACAGCCATATTCGTTTCATAACGTCTCCGCAAACGGGGGGTAGGCTTTGGTAGCCTGCTTTTCGCAGCGAGTTTACTTGAGCTTCAGGCATTTTCTAAACCCACGTAAACTGCGCGGGATACGCTCCTCCCCGTTCAACCGTCCATTCTGCAAAGCCTCATGATTCACTGCCAGCTGTTTCAGGACAACCAGGTTCAGCCGATCGAATTTGATGCCATCAGCGACCACGTCGGCCAGGACGACCGCTTCATCTGGGTCGAACTGAAATCACCCGATAGCCAACTGATTACCCGTCTCGGCGAGGAACTCGGCCTGCATGCGCTGGCGCTGGAGGACGCGATTTCGACTCACCAGCGCGCCAAGCTCGAAGAATACGAAGGCCACCTGTTCATCGCCACCCGCACGGCGCAGCTGTGGGAATCCCGCGTGGAATTTGGCGAGACCCATCTGTTCGTCGGCAGCAACTGGCTGGTCGCCATTCGCCATGACAACGGTAGCGGCTATCAGCGCGTCAGTGAGCGGCTGCAACGCTGCCCCAACGGCATCAGACCCGGCACCCCCTATGCGCTGTATCTGATCCTCGACCTGATCGTCGACCAGTACCGCCCGGTGATCGAAGGCATGCAGGATCGTTTCCTTTCGCTGGAAAGCCAGTTGATGAGCCGAGCCAAACCGGGGCGTGACATGCTGGACCAGCTCTACGCCATCAAACGCGATCTGACGGCCTTGCGCGATGCGGCTGAACCGATGCAGGAAATCACCAAGAACCTGCTGCGCCTGCACCCGGAATTCGCCTCCAAGACACTCAAGGCGTATTACCGCGACATCGACGACCATGCGGTGCGGGTTGCGGCCGCCATTGACCGTTTGCGCGTTTCGGCTTCGGACGCGATGCAGTTTCATCTTGCCTCGCTGTCGGTCAAGCAAAACGAATCGGTGCAGAAACTGGCTGGCTGGGGCGCGGTGCTGGCGATTCCGACGGTGATTTTCAGCCTGTACGGGATGAATTTCGAATTCATGCCGGAACTCAAATGGCGTGGCGCCTATCCGCTGGTGCTGTTGGTGACCGGCGTCGCCATGGCCTACCTGATCCGGCGGCTGCGCAAACGCGGCTGGATCTAGCCGCCTTCACTTCCGCCGGGCGCGCGCATAGGTGATGCGGGTACCGCTCGCCTCATCGCGATCCAGCCACACCGCATGCAGCGATCCCGCCGCATCGAACACCGCCACCGGATCGGATTGCTGACCCGGCCCAGCGGCCGCGGGCACGGACACGTCATCGCCGAAGGCTTCACCCTCCCAGTCCGACAGCCACACATCCGGCGTGCCGTCGCGGGCATCGTCCCACAGTGCCATCAGGCTGCCGTCGGCGGCGCCGACGATCAGCGCATGCCACTGGGCCATGTTGTCGCCGAAGCTGTCCTGCACGCGGACATTCTTGCCGAAGCGACGGGTTCCCGTATCGAATGCGGCATAGACGTCATAGCCGGAGAGGAAGTCGCGCTTGTCGAGCCAAACGGCTGCGACCCCCTGCTGGCCCCAGGCGGAAAGCGTCGGACGCATGGCCCCGGTGCCGGCCCCCAGTCCATCCACGCTGCCGCTCGGGTGGTCGGTCAACCGCGCAGGGGCAGCAAAACTGCGGCCATCGCGGCTGTAGCTCACCATCGGCACGCTATGGCGATTGCGCCGGTCTTCCCACGCGACCGTCACGCTGCCGTCTGCGACCACCGCCAGCGCGGGCCAGCCCTGCTCGTCGGCCGGCATCGCCGCTTCGACCGGCTGTACGGTTTTCACGCCCAGCCCATCCGCTGTCAGCGCCAGCCGGGCGACGACGATGCGATGGAAGCGGCCCGCCAGTTCGGCCCAGGCTGCATAAATCGTGTTGACCTGTGCGGCCAGCGTGATCTGCGCTGCCCCGGCATCGCTCAGCGTCAGCGTCGCTTCGCCGGGCAGCACCCGCGCATGCACCTGGCCGGCTTCTTCCCAGGCGGCCACAAAGCGACCGTCGCCCAGGGCGATCACCACGGGCTCGAAGCAGTCGGACTGGCTGAGCCGGGTTTCCGGCTGAAAGCGCGCCGCGGCCGCTGGCTTGGTCGCCAGGTAGCACTGCGGGCTGCCGCTCCGGTTGTCCTCCCACACCACGCCGACGGTGTCGCCCGACACCGCCACGCCGCGTCGATTGGCCGATTCCAGATGCGGAAAAATCGCCGCGCCCTGAACCGAATTGACGGTCAGCGGCGCACTCCACTCCCACGCGGCCTGCGCCGGCCATGCCAGCACCCCTAGCAGCAGCGCCAGCGCCTTCACGATTTGCCGCCCAGAAACTCGAGCAGCGTTTGCTGCTTGTAGTGCCCGCCGCGCACGTAGCGGTCGAAGTCGCGAAAATCCTGCACGGTCTTGAAGCCGGGGATCTGCATGATTTTTTCGCCCGCCGGCGTGAGGTAGACAAAAAGCGGCGTGGCGAAAGCATTCAACCGCACGCCCAGCTCGGCCTCGGTGATGCGCTCGCCACTGGGCAGGGTGACGCGCCGCCCCGATTCGGAATCGACATACACCAGCTCGTAATGGCTGCTATAGAGCTTTTTCAGCGCAGGGTCGGAGAAGGTCTGCTTGTTGGTGTGATCGCACCACGCGCAGCCGTAGCGGCCAAAGTACAGAAAGATCGGCTTGCCGCTTGCGCGCGCGGCCTTGAGGCCGGCGTTGTAATCGACAAAGGGATAACCCGGCGGCGGATCGGCCCATGCCGTCACGGCGCTGAATAACCATGCAATCGCAAGCAGATAAGGTTTCATGTTCGGTCGCCTCGGGTATTCGGGGTCATTCTGATAAATTCGACGCTTCACGCAAGCCTACTTTCAGACTATATGCCCCACGACTCCATTCGCATCGGCCTTGTTTCCATCAGCGACCGCGCCAGCAGCGGCGTGTACGAAGACCGCGGCCTGCCCGCGCTCGAAGCCTGGTTTGCCGAGGTGCTGGCCAACCCGGTGCAGTTCGTCAGCCGGCTGATTCCCGACGAGCAGCCGCTGATCGAAGCCACCCTGATCGAGCTGGCCGACGTCGAAACCTGCGCGCTCATCCTCACCACCGGCGGCACCGGTCCGGCCGCACGCGATGTCACGCCCGAAGCCACGCTGGCAGTCGCGCACAAGGTGCTGCCCGGTTTTGGCGAGGCCATGCGCGCGGTCTCGCTGAAATATGTACCCACCGCGATTCTCTCGCGTCAGGTTGGCGTCACCCGCGGCGCCAGCCTGATCCTCAACCTGCCGGGGCAACCCAAAGCGATCAAGGAAACCCTCGACGGCGTCTTTGCCGCCGTGCCCTATTGCATCGACCTCATCGGCGGGCCCTACCTCGAAACGCAACCCGGCACCCTCGACGTGTTTCGTCCCAAATCCGCCCTGAGGCCCGCAGCGTGAGCGCAATCCTCGACGCCCTGGCGCGTGCCCTGCGCGATCTCTTCAACCTGCGCGTGCTGTGGGTGGTGATTTGGCCGATGCTGGTCGCGGGGCTGCTGTGGCTGGTGCTGGCGCTGACGTTCTGGGGAACCTTCTCCAGCTGGATCGCCCAGGGGCTCGATCGCCTTGGGGTGCAAACCTGGCTGGCCGGTCTGGAACCGCTGTGGCTGGCAAACGGTATTCAGGTCGTCTTGCAACTGCTGCTGTTCGTTCCGCTGGTCTATCTCACCGCGCTCATCATCACCGCGCTGTTTGCCATGCCGGTGCTGATCCGCATGGTGGCCGAACGCGATTACCCGGAGCTTGCACGCGCCAGCGGCGGCAGCCTGATCGGCAACCTGGGGAATGCACTCATCGCCATGCTGCTGTTCATTGCCTTGTGGGTGGTCACCCTGCCGCTGTGGCTGATCGGCGTCGGCGTCATCGTGCCGTTCATCGCGGCAGCGTATCTGAACCAGCGCCTGTTCCGCTACGACGCCATTGCCGAGCACGCCAGCGCCGGCGAAATGACAACGCTGTTCGAAAGCGAGCGCGGCGGCTGGTGGGGGCTGGGCTTGCTGACCGGACTGGTGCAGTTCGTGCCGCTGCTCAATCTGCTGGGGCCGGTGTTCGCGGCACTGGCGTTCATCCACTTCGGCCTGGCGCGGCTCAGGCAACAGCGCGTGGAGTCAGTTGGCTGAGGCGTATTGCTGCCTGAAGCCTGCGTCTACATTGATCTCGTGCGCGGTCTGCGCGCCGATCACGCACTGTTCCAGACTTGGCGGCATCACCACCCGCCCGGCGGCATTCACATAGCGCCCGGCCATGATTTCTGCCGCCTGGCGCGGCATGTGCTCGGGCCAGTCCGGCTCGGCATAACCTTGCGGATACACCGGCCGACCGCCCACGCCATATTTGTCGCTGGCCCCCAGCGCATGCAGCAACTCGTGGGCGATGACAATATTGTTTTGCTGCGCCTGTTTCGGGTCGGCAAACGCATGCACCACGCCGATCAGGCCTTTTTGCAAGCCCAGTGAATGCTCGAGCGCGACGCCGTCCTGCGGCGCGTGATACAGCACGAACAGCTTGATCTTGCCGAGCTGCGGCAGCAGTTGCCCCGACTGCTGATACACCCACCAGCGCAGCTGCAGGCTCCACCCGATGGTTTTCAGCACGCTGCGGTCAGGCGGCGGCGCCGGCGGTTTCTTGTCGAGTTCCGGCAGCAGCGTGATCAGCATGGCCTGCTGCTGTTTCACGCCATAGCGCGCCGTTTCACGCTGCAAAAAAACATTGATGTCGTTGAAATCGCTCGCTTGCAGCGCACGGATCGTCTCGGCCGCCTGCTCCGAGCCGTCGCCGTTGATCGGGATGATCGCCACATCCAGTGGCGCACGCCAGCCGCGCACCAGAGTCTGCTCCAGCCAGGTCAGGCTGATTGCAGCGGCCAGGACACCCAGCAGGATAAGAATACGGAATCGGCGAAAAGTCATGAGCGTGGACGCGGGTGAGGAACCCACCCATAACGACCGGGCGGGCGGGGGCTTGAATGGGACCGGATTTAAAAACGACTCGCGATATGTTCGCGCTATAGGGTGACCGGGCTTTCCTCGTCAATAGTGCGGCCGCAAGCACAACTGGCAGGCTCAAGGCAAATTTTGCGATGCGGCCCCACATGGTGCTTTCTCCGGATTTTCATATCGACGCAGACATCTGGATATCGCTACATTTCGCGCTACTTCGCGCACTTCATGTCCTCTGGGTATTGATGCCCTTTAGGTATTGAGGCCCCGGCGCCTCAATCAGGCTTTGTCCAGCAATTCACGGATCACCCGGAATATCTCGCGGAACGCTTTCGGCGGTTTGTTGTGAGCGGCCTCGTCGCGCGCATTGCGGATCAACTGCCGCAAATGCGTTGCATCGGCGTCGGGATGCGCATTCAGAAACAAGGTCAGCGCGTCGTTTTCGGCAATCAGCTTGTCGCGCCATCTTTCAGACTGGTGCAGCTTGGCGTTTTCCGCCACCGACACGCCGTTGAACACATCCAGCTGCGCCTGAATCGGCGCCGGATCGACGCCGCGCATGATCTTGCCGATATATTGCTTTTGCCGGCGCAGCGCACCGTTCTGGGTGATTTTGCGGCAGTCGGCCACGGCTGTGCGCAGGTTTTCCGGCAGTTCGATGCGTTTAAACTGGGCTGCCGGGAGCTTGACCAAGGTCTCGCCCAGCTCCTGGAGGGCTTCGACGTCGCGTTTTTGCTGGCTTTTGCTGGGGCCGTCGTATACATCATCAGGGTCGAATTCCAGCTCGGCATCGGGATCGATCAGGCGCACGGTAGGGCTTTCGGTTGCTGTTATGATCGTCATTGTAGTTTCCAGCCCAACAAAACGCCCAAAAAACGTAGCCGCCTCCCACTCCTTTTCGCCCACACGCCATGTCCCGTTCCCATTTCAGCTACACCCGCGACCAGCTCATCAGCCTGTCCCAGACCGTCATCGAGCACGCGATGAAAAGCGGCGCGACCGCCGCCGACACCGAAATCTCCGAAGGCATCGGCCAGAACGTCTCGGTACGTCAGGGCGAAATCGAAACCATCGAATACAACAAGGACAAGGGCGCGGGCGTCACCGTCTACGTCGGCCAGCGACGCGGCCACGCCTCGACCTCCGACCTGTCCGAAGCCGCCCTCAAAAGCGCGGTCGACAAGGCGCTCACCATCGCCCGCTACACCGCCGAAGACGAGGCGGCCGGTCTGCCGGATGCCGACAAGCTGGCGCAAAATGTGCCCGACCTCGACCTCTACCACCCCTGGGCGCTGACCGTGGAAGAAGCCGCCGCGCGCGCGCAGGCCTGCGAGGCAGCCGCACTGGCGGTCGACAAGCGCCTGACCAACTCCGAAGGCGCGGGCGTCTCCACCCACACCTCGCAGTTCATCTTTGCCAACAGCCTGGGCTTCTGCAACGGCTACGCCGGCTCGCGCCACGGCATCTCGGTCGCGGTGATCGGCGAAGACAAGGGCGGCATGCAGCGCGACTACTGGTACAGCAGCGCGCGCAACGGCAACGACCTCGACGCCCCCGAAATCGTCGGGCGCATCGCCGGCGAGCGCACCGTGCGGCGTTTGAACGGCCGCAAGCTCGACACCCGCACCTGCCCGGTGCTGTTCGAAGCGCAGCTCGCCACCGGTTTGATCGGCAACTACGTCGCCGCGGTGTCGGGCGGCAGCCTGTACCGCCAGTCCTCCTTCCTGCTCGACAGCCTCGGCAAAACCGTCTTCGCACCAAACATCAGCATCCGCGAAATGCCCTTCGTGCACGGCGGCCTCGGCAGCGCGCCGTTCGACAGCGAAGGCGTCGCCTGCCTCGAACGCGACGTGGTGAAAAACGGCGTGGTCGAAGGCTATTTCCTCTCCACCTACTCGGCGAAGAAACTCGGTATGACCACCACCGGCAACGCAGGCGGCAGCCACAACCTCATCGTCTCGCACGGCGACCTCGATCTGCCCGGCCTGCTGCGCGAAATGGGCACCGGCCTGTTCGTCACCGAATTGCTCGGCCACGGCGCCAACATGGTCACCGGCGACTACTCGCGCGGCGCGGCGGGATTCTGGGTGGAAAACGGCGAGATTCAATACCCGGTCGAGGAAATCACCATCGCCGGCAACCTGGCCGAGATGTTCAAGGGCATTGTCGCCATCGGCAAGGATGTCGAGCGGCGTGGCAGCAAGCAGGTGGGGTCGATTTTGATTGACCGGATGACGCTGGCGGGGAATTGAATCAGCGGGGTTAAAGGTGTTGAGTCAGGATAACTTTGCATGCCAAATTAACTTGCATTCCGTCATGGGACGGCAACTTAACGTTTAGGCATTCTTTTTAAGATAGCGCTATGGATCCACAAATCATCGCTGCAGTAATCGGGAGCGTAGCAACAATCGCCGCAGTGGTGATTGGATGGTGGCTTCAAGAAAGGAAGAGCCGCACAAATACTTCGGTTGGTTCGAAAGCCATTGAGGCAGATCTCCGGGGTTCGCCCCAGCGCATGGAGGATATGAGCAAGACCGAGGCTGATGCACGCAGCCATAATTTGGATACTGGTCCGGTGACGAAACTTTCGCAGATAACCGTCAAGGAGATTATCGAAGCCATCAACTCCGCGCCGCCCTTTCAAAAGAACCGAATTGCAGAGCAATACAATGGCATCAAGGTTAAGTGGACTGGATATTTGAAAGAAGCAAAGGAAGACTTTCGCGACAAAGAGAGTGTCCTGGTTAATTTGAACGTAAATCGGGACACAATAATTGGTCACTCATTTTGGTTCACCGAGAAGCTTGCCAAGCTCCCCGAAATACGCACCTTGAAACGCGAAAGTGAAATATGCGTTGTCGGTGAAATCCTAAGTTCCAGCGGCGATGGCTTGTGCGTAGACCTGAAGCCGATCACGGTAGAAGTACTAGAGAGCTTTGCCTAACAACGCGTTCAGCTGCAGAAAAGCTCTTTCCAGCCAAACCAACCGCAAAAAAACAAATCCGGGACGATTGTCCGTAAATCGGCGCTGAATACCGGGCAAACTGCCAACATGCATCCGATTCACCGCGCCCTCTTCGCACTGTTCGCCCTGCTGCTGCTCGCCGCGTGCGACCGTGCGCCGACGCTGCCCAAACTGGGCGCAAACGACGTCATCCTCGCCTTTGGCGACAGCCTGACTTACGGCACCGGCGCCGAGCGCAACGAAGCCTACCCGGCGCAGCTGGTCGGCTTGACGCAACGCGCGGTCGTCAACGCAGGCGTGCCGGGCGAGACGACGGCGGAAGGCTTGCAGCGTCTGCCCACGCTGCTGGACGAGCATCATCCGAAGCTGGTGCTGCTGTGCCTCGGCGGCAACGACATGCTGCGGCGCCTGCCCGCCAGCCAAACCGAAAACAATCTGCGCCTGATGCTGCAGACGTTGCGCGCGAGCGGCATCCAGGTGGTGCTGATCGGCGTGCCCGAGCCCAAGCTGTTCGGCGGTGCGCCGGACTTTTACGCGCAACTGGCGGAAGAGTTCCAGCTGCCCTACGCGGGCGACATCCTCAATACCGTGCTGAAGGACAACGCGCTCAAGTCCGACCCCATCCACCCCAACGCCGCAGGCTATGCGGCGATTGCACGCGAACTTGCCCAACTGCTGAAGGAATCCGGCGCCCTATGAATGCCTTGCTCGCCCTGTCCCGCGCGATCGACGCGCTCACCGAACGCGTCGGCCAGTTCGTCATCTGGCTGGTACTGGTCGCAACCCTGGTTTCGGCAGGCAATGCGCTCGCGCGCTGGGCGCTCGGCGCAAGCTCGAATGCCTGGCTGGAAATCCAGTGGTACCTGTTCGGCGCGGTGTTTTTGCTGGCGGCGGGCTACACGCTGAAGCACAACGGCCATGTGCGGATCGACATTTTCTACGGACGGCTGGGTGCCAAAGGCCAGGCGCTGATCGACCTGATCGGCGGGCTGTTTTTTCTGCTGCCGATGGCGTTGCTGCTGGCCTGGCTGGCGTGGCCGATGTTCATGGATGCCTGGACCACGCAGGAGATGTCGCCCGATTCCGGCGGGCTGCTGCGCTGGCCGGTGAAGCTGCTGTTGCCGCTTGGCTTCGGCCTGCTGGCGCTGCAAGGCCTGGCCGAAATCATTAAAAAGATCGGCGTGCTGACCGGCGCGCTGGTGCTGCCGGCTGAAGCCCCGGCGGAGGAGGTTTGATGGAGCCGGTTTTAATGGAAAGCGTCGCCCCCTTCATGTTCCTTGGCCTGGTGGTGTTTCTGCTGCTGGGCTACCCGGTGGCGTTTGCACTTGCCGCCAACGGCCTGTTGTTTGCCGGGATCGGTCTCGCCAGCGGCGTAATGGATTTCTCGCTGCTCTCGGCGCTGCCCGAACGCGTCTACGGCATCGTCGCCAACCCGACGCTGCTGGCCATTCCCTTCTTCGCACTGATGGGGCTGATCCTCGAACGCTCCGGCATGGCCGAAGACCTGCTTGACACCATCGGTCAGCTGTTCGGCTCGATGAAAGGGGGGCTGGCCTACGCGGTGATTTTCGTCGGCGCGCTGCTCGCCGCCACCACCAGCGTAGTCGCCGCGTCGGTGATCGCGATGGGATTGATTTCGCTGCCGGTGATGCTGCGCTATGGCTACGACAAGCGGCTGGCGTCGGGCGTGATCGCCGCCTCCGGCACGCTGGCACAAATCATCCCGCCGTCGCTGGTGCTGATCGTGCTGGCGGATCAATTGGGCGCATCGGTCGGCGACATGTACATGGGTGCGCTGCTGCCCGGCATGGCGCTGGTCGGCCTGTATCTGCTTTACGTGTTCGTGCTCACGCTGGTCAAGCCTGCCGCAGCGCCGGCGATGCCGGCCAGCGCACGCACCCTGCATGGTTCTGCGCTGCTGCTGCGCGTGCTGACCACGCTGATGCCGCCGCTGGTGCTGATTTTCCTCGTGCTCGGTACCATTTTCCTCGGCGTCGCCACGCCCACCGAAGGCGGCGCGATGGGCGCGGCAGGTGCGCTGTTGCTGGCCGTAGCGCGGGGCCGGCTGACCCGGCTGCAGCTGACGCAGGCAGTCGACAGCACCACCAAGCTCACCACCTTCGTCATTTTCATTCTCATCGGTTCGACGATTTTTACCCTGTCGTTTCGCGGCCTGAGCGGCGACCTCTGGGTCGAGCACCTATTCAACCAGTTGCCCGGCGGCGTGCTCGGATTCCTCATCGTGGTCAACCTGATGGTGTTCGTGCTGGCGTTCTTTCTCGATTTTTTCGAGATCGCCTTCATCGCCGTGCCGCTGTTGGCACCGGTCGCGCACAAGCTCGGCATCGACCCGATCTGGTTCGGCGTGATGCTCGCGGTCAACATGCAGACCGCGTTCATGCACCCGCCGTTCGGCTTTGCGCTGTTTTACCTGAAGAGCGTGGCGCCCAAATCCATCCGCACCAGCGACATTTACTGGGGCGCGATTCCCTTCCTGTTGATCCAGCTGTTCATGGTGGCCATGGTGCTTGCCTTCCCGTCCATCGTGCTGGTCGACGCGCCGGCGGATGCCAGCAGCGTGACCGAAATCCCCGTCGAGGTCGACCCTGCGGCCGGCTATCTGCCGGCCGAGTGGCGCTAAGACGGGGTTCATCAAACACCATCAGGCACCTCATTCACGCCATCACAATAATTTGGCTTTTTCTTCAGACATCCCGACACTTGTCTGGGCCGCCGCCCGCATCAACTTTGAACCCTGATCCTCGATGACACCCTTCAAACAGACCTACCTCATCGACACCGCTGCATTTCTTCCGGGCGAACCGATCAATAACGCCGGAATGGACCAGTACATCGGTTCAATCAATCGCATGTCAGGGCGTATCAAGCAGCGCATCCTGGCCGAAAACGGCATCAAGACCCGGCATTACGCACTGGACAGCGAGGGAAATTCGTTGCATTCGGTCACCTCGATGGGCGCCGAAGTGGTTCGTTCACTGATTGCAGATGGCACGCCAGTGGATTTTCTTGCGGCCGCAACGACTGGCGGCGACTGTGCCGCACCCGGGCTCGCCAATCTGATCCAGGGCGAACTGCACCTGCCGCCACTCGAAACGCTTTCCATATCGGGAATTTGCGCCGCCTCGATAGGCGCCTTGAACGCCGCGGCACAAGCGGTGGAATCCGGTGCGGCAACGCGCGCACTCGCACTGGCAAGCGAGTTCCCCTCCCGACTGTTCAAGGCATCACGCTTCCAGAATCGGGCTGCGGATATCGATTTTGATGCGCATTTTTTGCGCTGGATGTTGTCGGATGGCGCGGGCGGCGTCGCCCTGTCCAATCGACCCGCCTCCACTGGGCGCTCACTCAAAATTCGCTGGATCCACCAGAAATCGTTTTCTGGTGATCTGCCGACCTGCATGCAAGCCGGCCTGTCGCCGGGCAATCGGTCACCCGGCTATCTGGATTTTCCGAACCTGGAGGCGGCCGAACGCGCCGGTGCATTCGACCTGCGGCAAGACATCCGGCTGCTGCCCAACCTGTTCGATCTGGGGCTGCACGAATACGCGCAGTTGGTCAAAGCCGGCCACCTCGACCCCACCCGCATCACCTGGTTTTTGTGCCATTACTCATCCGAGCGCTTCAAGCCGATGATGGAGAAGCTGATGGACGAAGCGGGTCTGGCGATTCCGCCCGAGCGCTGGTTCTCGAACCTTGCGAGTAAAGGCAACACAGGTGCCGCCTCGATTTTCATCATGCTCGACGAGTTCTACCAGCAGCACGCAGACACCCTGGCGGTGGGTGATCAAATATTCGGTTTCATCCCCGAATCAGGGCAGTTTTCAGTCGCGTATTTTCTGCTGGAAGTCGTCGATGCCGAATGCGCGAGCGAACCGGCCGACCTTGGCAGCGATCTCGACCAACTGGCTCCGCCCCCGATACGGCCCGATGCCACGATGTCGCCCCCGATCGCCTCCATGCTCAAGGACCTGATGGAGGTCTGGCATGGCTATCGTTCAGACGTGTTTCGCAGCGAACTGGTACGCGTCATTCTGGACGGCACGGTGCAACACGACGCCTATCTGGCCTGGATGGAAAACTGGATCCCCCAGGTGCGCGAAGGCAGCCTGTGGATGCGCCGCGCAGTCTCCAGCATGAGTCCGGGGCTGAATGGCCTGGCGCAACTGGTGCAAACCCATGCGGATGAAGAGCAGCTCGACTGGCAAATGCTGTATCGGGATTATCGCAACGCAGGCGGCGTATTGCCGCGCCACGCGTTGCGGCTCAATCCGGGCGGCGAAGCGCTCAATGCCTTCATGCACGCCTACGCGTCGCGCTCGGATCCGGTTGGCTTGCTGGGCGGCATTTACATCATTGAAGGCACAGGCCAACGCATTGTTCCCACCCTGTTGCCGCGCCTGAAGTCACAACTCGGTCTGTCCTCGTCGCTGCTACAGTTCATGGCGTACCACGGTGAAAACGATCAGAGCCATATGCTGCGCTGGCTGGAAGCGGTCAAGCTGGCGGCGGCATACTCGCCTGCGGCCACGCGGCAGATTGTGGAAGTCGCCCGCAGCGTCGCGTTGCTGTATTTGCAGCAATGGCAGTACCTCCAGCCACAGGACCCAGCATCGTGAAAAAAATCAGCCTGCCGCGTGCCTGTCCCGTATTGCACGCCCCACATAACCCGGAAGACCCCGATCCGTGGCAAACCCTCTGGCTGGATCGCTCAACGCCGCTTGCTCCGGCGGTCAAAGAAGCGTGGCTCCGCGACTCAAACACCGTTTCACGGCAATTTTTGCTGCCCATCGTTCGCCCAGTCGCACGCCTGCTCATTGCGCTGCTGCAGGTGGTCAAGACGTTTACGCCGCACTGGCTGTCTTCTTCGAGGCTGTTGCATCGGTTCCTGGCGCGCTCGCTGGCCATTTTCGCCAGCCCTGAAGCCAACTGGCTGATCCTGCGGCATTTCTGGATCGGTTCGGAGAACCTGGCTTTTCTCAGCGCCAACATCAAAGGCGGCCAGGTTCCCCTCAACCCGCTGTTGCCACGCGACCTGCCCGATCTGCTGGATGACCTGTTCATCAAGCATGACCTGAACATTTTCAACTTCATTACCCGGCTTAACCTGGCGCTCGATCAGCAAGGCATACACGGGATCGAAGGCAACGAAGAACTCGATTTTTCGATGATTTCAGATGAGGGGTATTTCCCCATCGCCCCACAGAACAATGGCTGGCTCAACAAGATCGATTTGCAAACCTGCATTGATCTGTTCACCCCGCTCTACCAGCTTTTTCTCAGCGACCGCGATTTCTGGCGTTCGGTGCACTCGCTCCAGCTCGATGAAACCATCGGCCTTTACGCCGCCAAAGTCCTTGCCAAACCCGACGGCATGGTACTGGTGAACAACAAGCATCCAATGGTGGTGCCTGCAACCTGGTCAGCCGGGTACCGGCTGGTGCTGCACGGCCTGGCTTCCGAGATGCTGCACGCGCTGCTGGTCGAAGAAAAGCGCAAACGCATGGCGCAACAGCCCGCCTAAACAGACACAGCAAAACCAGCGATAATGCAACCCTGTCGCCCCGGCGGCATTGTTCAATTTATCCAGGAAAGCATCATGTCCGAACTCATTATCGAAGACCTCGTCGTCGGCACCGGCGACACCGCTACCGCAGGCCAGACCGTCGTCGTGCATTACACCGGCTGGCTCACCAACGGCACCAAGTTCGACTCCAGCGTCGACCGCAACGAACCCTTCGACTTCAAACTCGGCATGGGCCGCGTCATCGCCGGCTGGGATCAGGGCGTGGCCGGCATGCTGGTGGGTGGCAAGCGCAAGCTGACCATCCCGCCGGAGCTGGGCTATGGCGAACGCGGTGCGGGCGGGGTGATTCCGGGCAACGCGACCCTGGTGTTCGATGTGGAACTGCTGGCAGTACGCTAAGTCAAACCAGCAACTGCATCCTTTATACAAGGCGGACAGGAGGCCAGGCGGGGAATAACCCTCCTGGCCTCCTGTCTTTCCTGTTCCGCCACACCGGTAAAATCGCCTTATGACACCCGCCCTGTTCTCCCACCGCAAACACTGGGCCGCCCGCTTCGGCACCGCGCCCTTCCTGCCGATGTCGCGCGCCGAAATGACCGCGCTCGGCTGGGATGCGTGCGACATCATTCTGGTGACGGGCGACGCCTACATCGACCACCCCAGCTTCGGCATGGCGCTGGTTGGACGGCTGCTGGAAGCGCAGGGCTATCGCGTCGGCATCATCAGCCAGCCCGACTGGCTATCGGCCGATGCGTTTCGCACCCTCGGCCAGCCGACGCTGTATTTCGGCGTCACCGCCGGCAACATGGATTCGATGGTCAACCGCTACACTTCCGAGCGCAAGACCCGCTCCGACGACGCCTAC